>NZ_JAVRHY010000007.1:0-140511 GCF_031846305.1 Spectribacter acetivorans | reverse complement strand
TGGGTCTTCTCCCGGCGTGATTGTCCTTCGCTCGCGAAAGGTTTGACTTGCTCGCTCATTGCGGGGAATATTTTCCCATGTGCTTGGGATACATATCCCATCGGCATGACAGGGGGCGCGCCTACCGCGTCAGTGAGCAGGAGGAATCGAGATGCTGGGATGGAAACTTCAACAAGGCCGCGGCGCGCATGGCCGCCGGGCCGGCCGAGTGGCGGCGGGCCTGCTCGCCGCCATGCTGCTGCCGGCTTCGGCTGCCACCATTACCGTCAACAGCCCGGCCGATCCGGGTATGGACGGCGACGAAGAATGCACCTTGCGCGAGGCGATCACCAACGCCAATACCAACCCGATGAGTCCGACCAACGGATGCGAAGCGGGGGAGGCGCTCAACGGTGATGACATCGTCTTCGCCGAGGGTATTCAAGGCCAAACGATCACGCTTGGTGGTTCGCAGCTGCCGCAGCTCGGCGACTTGGCGACCAGTCCACTGACCATCACGGGGCCCGTTACCATCGATGCGAATGACACCAGTCGCATCTTTACCAATGCCGGTAACACCACGCTGGTCGAGCTCACATTGGTCAACGGTATGACGGCCGGTGGTGATGCGTCGGCCAGCGAGCGTTCCGGCGGGGCCATTCTCAACACCATCGGTGGCGTCCTGACGGTCAATGGTGGCGCCATGAACAGCAACACCTCGGACAGGGCCGGCGGCGCGATCGAGGACGAGTCCAACGAAATGAATGCCGTGACCCTCAGTGGCGTTGATTTCAGCGGCAACAACGCCGGCGTCAACCCCGGCAACGGCGGTGTGCTGCATGTGAGCGGCAGCGGTGGCGTTTCCGTCTCCGGCGGCACCTTCGACGGCAACATGGCCGTGGAAGGCGGGGCGCTCTGGAACAATCAGGGTGCAATGACGGTCGATGGCGCGACGTTTACCGCCAACACTGTGTCCGGCGGCGATGCCGATGCCGGTGATGCGACCGGCCAGGGCGGGGGCGCAATTTTCGCGGAAAATGGCATTGGATCGCTGACCGTTACTGACAGCACGTTTGCTAACAACATGGCCATGGGTAACGTCAGCTCCGGCGGCGCGATCTTCGCCAACGAAGGCACGACGCTGACGGTTTCCACGTCCTCGTTCACCGGCAACACGGCCAACCGGGCCGGTGGGGCGATCGAGACGCGCGCGAACACCATGACCACGCTCGATCAGGTCACGCTGAATGACAATACCGCCAATACGACCGACAACGAGGCCGCCGCGGGCGGCAACGGCGGCGGTCTGCATGTGAGTGGCAATGGCATCGTCGATATTACGGCGTCCCAGGTCATCAACAATACGGCAGCAACGGAAGGCGGTGGTCTCTGGAACAACACCGGCACCATGACCCTCGACGGATCGACCGTGAGCAGTAATTTCGCCAACGGTATGGGTGCTCAGGACGGCGGCGGTGGCATTTTCAACAATGCCGGGGGCGATGAGAGCGGTAGTGGAACCGTTGTCGTGACCAACTCGATTATTACCGGCAATAGGGCGTCGGTGGGCTCCGGCTCCGGCGGCGGCATCCTCAACAACTTCGGCGGTACGCTCGAAGTCACGAACACCCGCATCAGCGGTAATGATGCGAGGCGTGCCGGCGGCGGTATCGAAACCGTGGGCAGCACCCAGGTGACGTTGACCGTGGTGGACCTGTCCGGCAACACGACCGGCCCCATGCCCGGCAACGGCGGCGGCCTGCACGTCTCCGGTGACGGAAATGTGGATGTGGTCAATTCCTTCGTCGGCGGCAACGAGGCGGCAGCCGAAGGCGGCGGCCTGTGGAACAACACCGGCGTGATGAACATCAGCGGCACGTCCTTGGTGGGCAATGTCGCCCTGGGTGATGAAGCCACCAACGGCGGCGGTGCAGTGTTCAACAACAACGGCGATGGCGCGGGTAATGGCACCGTCAATATCCGTTTGTCCCGCATCGCCGACAATGTGGCCAGCGGTAACGCCGGCTCCGGCGGCGGCATCTTCGCCAACACCGGCGGCACGGTGAACGTGTTCGACACCCGCATCGAGTCCAACATCGCCAACCGCGCCGGCGGCGGTATCGAGAGCAATGCGGCCACGGTGAACCTGACCCGTGTTGTCCTCGGCGGATTGAGCGCAGCCCAGGGCAACGACGCCGGCGTCACCCCCGGCAACGGCGGTGGTCTGCACGTCTCCGGTGCCGGGACCACGATGGTGGTTGATTCCTCGGTAGGCTACAACGTGGCCAACGAGGGCGGCGGTCTGTGGAACTTCAACAGCGGCAACATGACCGTGACCAACTCCACGGTGTCGAACAACCAGGCCATGAACCCGGATGCCGGTGGCGGTGGCGGCGTGTTCCAGCAGCCCGGCGAGGGCAGCGGCACGACTTCGCTGCAGTTCACCACGGTGGCGCGCAACATGAGCGCTGGCAACGGCGGTGGCGTGTCGGCCCCGGGTGAAGGCCAGACCATCGACGCCGACGACGGCACCCTGATTGCCGAGAACAGCGCCAATGGCATGGGCGCCAATGTGGATGGCCCCGGTGCCATGACCGAGGATGCCCTGGTCAGCGACATGGCCGGTATCGACGATCTCAAGCTGTTCGGCGGCCGTTTCGATGGCAGGCTGGATGGTATCGGCGATGGCAGTCCGACAATCACGGCCACCGGCGTTCATCCCCTCCTGATGGGCAGCGCCGCCATCGACGGCGGGCCGGCTGTTTGTTCGCCGTTGACCGGCGATCAACGCTGGGCCGCGCGTCCGACCGGGGACAACTGTGACGTTGGTGCGTTCGAGGCGGCCGGCAATCCGGTGCTCAGCGTGTCCAACAACAACACCGGTGAGATCGTCGTCGGCTCGGACGACGACACGGTGTTCTCCGTGCTGGCCTTCGGTGTGACCAACAACGGTGACGAGTCGGTCACGGCCGGCGGCGTGTCGGGCATTCTGGAGGTCGACCGCATTCCGGCCCAGCCGCTGGACTTCGACAATGTCGACGCCCAGTTGTACGTCGATGACAACGGCAACGGTCTGGCCGATGATGGCAACAGTCCGATCGGCAGCGTGGACGTGAATGCCAACGGCACCTTCCAGGTCAGCTTCGGCAGCGGGGGCCAGGCCTTCGAGGCGGGTGAGGGCACCAACTACGTGGTCACCGTGTCGCTCAACGGCGGTAGCAGTGACATGGCCGGGGTGCACTGGCAGACGCCGGTGTTCGCCGGCGGAACGCTGCTTGCGCTACTCGGTCTGTTCAGCGTGGGCGGCCTGAGCCGGCGCCTGCGCTGGGTGCTGGCGGTCGGCGTTGCCACGGTGGGTCTCGCGGCCTGCGGCGGCAGCGATGGCGGTGGTTTCTTCAACCCGCCGGGTGATGATGATGAAGCACCGGCTGATCTGCGTTTCGTCGCGGTGACGCTGGATGCGGCATCGGCCGTCTCTACCGACGATTTCCTGATCGGCGATGGCCTGCCGGTACGTGGCGTGGGGATTCAGTTCAACGACGACTGATCCCTGAAACCGTCATCCGACGGCCGGGGCCGGATCGGGCATTGCCTGATCCGGCCCTTTTTATTGCGCGTCGTCCGCCTGCAGCTCGGTCGGCAGTAGTTTTACGGTCGTGGCGATGTCGATGCCCGCCGCGTTGTCCGGACCGGCCGCAGTGATCGGCACGCCGGGTTCGGCCCGCTCGAAGAACGAATCGCGTGACAGCGTGCGGCCTGTCTCGTCGCGGAAGTCCGTGCTGCTGTCCGTATTGATGCGCACGCCGCCGACCACCAGCTCGCCACTGCTGCTGTCGCGGCTGTCCACCGGGCCGCGCACGCTCGATGTGGTCGAATCGCTGATCCGGGTCAGACGCGTGACCACGAAGCCGCCCTCACGATCGGCGTAGCCGGTCAGTTCGACGTTGTCGCCGGGCTCTAGCCTATCGATGCGCAGGGCTCGGTCGGCGCCCTCACGGGCGTCCACATACAGCGTGTCCGGCAACACATCCGCCTCGATACCCAGTACGCGCACGCCGGATGCATCGGTCATGACCTCGGTCACCCGGGCGGTGATGCGGCGATCGGGCTCGGGCTCCACCTGCAGGGAATCGGCCACCAGTCGGCCGTCGACGAACTCGCCCCGCAGTGAGACCCGCAGGCCTGCCTGTAAGCTGGTCACGCGCGAATTGTCCCGCCGCGACGCGGATCCCGCGGCGGCCGGGATGTTATCCACCCGGAAATCATCCTCGCTGTTGAACGCGGTGATGATGCCCTCGACGAAGGCCGAGCCGCTGCGGTCCTCGGTGGATTCACCGCGGACTTCCACGCGGGTGGCCGTCAGCGGCCCGTCGGCGGCATCAGCGCGGGTGCCGGTTACCTCGACCAGGGCGCCATTCTCCAGCGGCGCGTCGGCGTCCTCGGTGACGGCCGCATCCCGCGCGACCGTGAGATCACCGAGCTGGAAGCTCGAGCTGGTGAGATTGCTCACCCGGCCTTCCACATCCAGTTCCGTGTCGCCCGGCACGAAGCTGCGTGCGATACCGTTGTCGTTCAGTTGTTCGATCGACGTGGCGCGCACGATGGCGTCGCCCCGGCGCAGGGCGCTCACCGCCACCAGATCGCCGGACGCCAGCGTATCCGCATCGGTACCGATGAAACGGGTATTGGCGTCCACCAGCACCGTTTGCTCCAGCACCCGGATTTCGCCGCTGTCGCTTTCAATCGAAACGGCCTCCACAGGACCGCCGATGGCCCGGTCGAAGACGATGCGATCGGCAATGGCCGCACCGTCGTCCGGATTGCGGCCGGCCACGGTGACCACGTCCCCGACCCGCAGGTCGGATTCGTCACCCGACTCGCCGTTGATCTGGATGTTCACCTCGTCGGTGCTGAACTCGACCCCGTCCACGAACACGCTGCCGAAGCCGGTGACCACGCCGGTGCCCTCGATCCCTGCCAGCAGCACATCACCCGCGCCCCCGCAGGCCGTGATCAGCAGCGCCAGCATCAGGCTGCCCGAGCGCCGCGTCATGTTTCGCCCAAACCCAGTCATGCATCACCTTCGGAGTCGTCGGGGTCCTGGAAATAGTAGATGCCCACGCCCACGCGGGTGGCCGGGCGGTTGTCGTCCGGCATCTCGTGTCGGTCCAGCCAGTCGTCGAGGATTTCCAGCAGTTGCTGCCCATGCTCGCTGACCAGCCGATGGAAGACGGGCAGGGCGCGGACATCAACCCGCGGGTTGAACACGCTGCGCTGGAAACGGGGCCGCTCGCTGCCGTCGGCATCGAGGTTGTGTTCGATGGTGCTCAGCAAATCGTGCACGGCCGTGCCCAGCATGCGGGTGCCTTCCGGATCCCCGGCTTCGGGCACGAAGGCGCGGCGCCGGGCAACCAGCATGCCCTGGCGCTGGGTGATGGCGCCCACCCGTTCGAGTTCCGCCAGAATCGCGCTGACGGGGATGTCGCCGCTGTACTGGCGCACCAGCGCGGGAAAGCCCGTGTCCGAATCCGACGGGGAAAGCGGTCGCGGCTTGCCCTCGGTATCGGTAAAGGCCGGGTCGCGATGCCAGCCCGACAGCACCCGGGTTGCGCGGTTGGCCCCGCCCCAGTCGCGGGCGGCATAGACTGGATCGGTCTGCTCGCGCAGCCGCTTGACCTCCTTGCGGGTCAGGCCGGTGACGATGGCCGTGCGGGCGTCGGTGGGGCGCTTGCCCGGCGGGGTGAAACTCTCTCGCGCCACCTCCACGTAAACACTCTTGGTGACTTCGGCAAAGTCGTCATAGGCCACCCCGTGGCGCAGCAGTACCCGCACCAGCGGGCGCAGCAGCCGGTGGCAGGCGTGGGCAATCCAGGTTCGGGGCGACTCGCTCACACTGGGAATGGTATCCCATTTGGCCCTGGCTTCGCCGCATTCGGTCCGAATTCGCGGGCGACTGTGATATTTTCGGAGGTTGACCGCATGAAGGAACTGTCACGATGACCGCTAACGCTATGGCCCTGCAGGATTTCGCCCAGCTGGACGATCAGGCCTGTGATGCGCGCATCCGGGCGGCGAAATCCGCACTGGGATCGCGTTGCGTGGTGCTGGGTCATCATTATCAGCGTGACGAGGTGTTCGCGCACGCCGATATCGCCGGTGATTCCCTCAAGCTGTCCAAGCAGGCGGCCGAGTGTGACGCCGAGTACATCGTGTTCTGCGGCGTCCACTTCATGGCCGAGGTGGCCGATATTCTTTCGCGCGCCGAACAGCAGGTGATCCTGCCGGACATGGCCGCCGGCTGCTCGATGGCCGACATGGCCAACCTGCGCAACGTGGAACGGGCCTGGCGGGAACTGGGCGAGGTGCTGGAGCCGGACGAGCAGGTCACGCCGGTCACCTATATCAATTCCGCGGCCGATCTGAAGGCCTTCTGCGGCCGACACGGCGGCATCGTGTGCACCTCCAGCAACGCCCGCGGGGTGCTGGAATGGTCCTGGTCGCGGCGCGAGAAGGTGCTGTTCTTCCCGGATCAGCACCTGGGCCGCAATACCGCCCATGCCATGGGCGTGAGTCTCGACGACATGGTGACCTGGGATTTCGACAAGCCCATGGGCGGCCTGACCGAAGCCGAAATCCGGAACGCGAAGATCATTCTGTGGAAGGGCTTCTGCTCGGTGCACCAGATGTTCCACCCCAACCACGTCGTCAAGTTCCGCGAGCAGCACCCCGAGGGGCGCGTCATCTCGCATCCGGAAAACGCCTTCGAGGTCTGCCAGGCCTCCGACGTGGTCGGTTCGACCGAGACCATCCTCAAGACCGTGCGGGCCAGCGAACCCGGCACTCACTGGCTGGTGGGCACCGAGCTGAATCTGGTTAACCGGCTGCACAACGAAATGGCGCCCAAAGGCGTGAAGGTGCAGTTCATGTCGCCCGTGGTCTGCATGTGCTCGACCATGTTCCGCACCGATCCTCAGCATCTGGCCTGGGTGATGGAGAACCTGATGGATGACAACGTGGTCAACCGCATCCAGGTCCCGGCCGACGAGGCCCGCGAGGCGAAGGCAGCGCTGGATCTGATGCTGGAGATCACCGCGTAGGATCGGTGGAGGCGGGCCCCATATCTGGGGTATCACCGCATGTTGCGGTACAATATCGGGCTTCTTCACTTGAACGGGGAGCCCACCTTTCCATGTTCGATCCGTCTCAGACCATCGCCGGCTTCGATGACGAACTCGCCGCGGCCATCTCCGCCGAGCAGTCGCGCCAGGAAGCGCACATCGAGCTGATCGCCTCCGAAAACTACACCAGCCCGCGGGTCATGGAGGCCCAGGGTTCGGTGCTCACGAACAAGTATGCCGAGGGCTACCCCGGTAAGCGTTATTACGGTGGTTGCGAGCATGTCGACGTGGCCGAAACGCTGGCGATCCAGCGTGCCTGCGAGCTGTTCGGCTGTGACTACGCCAACGTGCAGCCGCATTCCGGGGCTCAGGCCAACGGCGCGGCCTTCATGGCGCTGGTCAAGCCCGGCGATACGGTGCTGGGCATGAGCCTGGCCCACGGCGGGCATCTGACCCACGGTGCCGCTCCCAATTTTTCGGGCAAGCACTACAACGCGGTCCAGTACGGCATCGACCCGGTCTCCGGCCGGATCGATTACGACGAGGTCCAGGCCCTGGCTGACGAACATCGACCGGCCATGCTGATCGGCGGCTTCTCGGCCTATTCGCGGCATGTCGATTGGCAGCGCATGCGCGCCATCGCCGACAGCGTCGGCGCCTGGCTGCTGGTCGACATGGCCCACGTGGCCGGGCTGGTTGCGGCGGGCGAATATCCCAGCCCCGTGCCCCATGCCCATGTGGTGACCTCCACCACCCACAAGACCCTGCGCGGTCCGCGGGGCGGCATCATTCTCTCCGCCGAGGGTGACGAGAAGCTCTACAAGCGGCTCAACTCGGCGGTCTTCCCGGGTCTGCAGGGCGGCCCGCTGATGCATGTCATCGCCGGCAAGGCGGTGGCCTTCAAGGAAGCGCTGAGCGAGGCGTTCCGCGCCGATCAGGCGCAGACGGTGGCCAATGCCCGGGCCATGGTCGACGTGTTCCTCGAGCGCGGTCTCGACGTCGTTTCCGGCGGCACCGACAACCATCTGGCGCTGTTGTCGCTGATCAGTCGCGACATTACCGGTAAGGACGCGGAAGAGGCGCTTGGCCGGGCGCACATCACGGTGAACAAGAACGCCGTGCCCGACGACCCCCGCTCGCCGTTCGTCACCAGCGGGCTGCGTATCGGCACGCCGGCCTCGACCACCCGCGGCTTCCGCGAGACGGAAATGCGCAGCGTGGCCGGCTGGATCTGCGACGTTGTTGACGCCCTGGCCACCGAGGATGGTGCAGATGCCACCATCGACAGCGTTCGCGGCAAGGTCGAAGAGCTCTGCGCACGCTTCCCGGTCTACCGGCAGCCGGCGCAACTGGACCGGGCCGCCGCCGGCTGATCGCCCGGCCACACCCCGTGCTTTGTCCTTTCTGTCACGCCGACGCTACCCGGGTGGTCGACTCGCGCCTCGCGGCCGAGGGCAGCCAGGTGCGTCGGCGTCGGGAATGCCCGGACTGCGGTTCGCGCTTCACCACGTTCGAGAACGCGGAACTGGTATTGCCGCGCATCGTCAAGAACGACGGTACGCCCGAGCCTTTTGACGAGACCAAGCTGCGGCGGGGCATCGACCGCGCCCTCTACAAGCGGCCGGTGGGCGCCGAGGCCGTGGATGCCGCCGTCAGCCGGATTCGCCAGCGGCTGCGGACCGATGGCGAGCGCGACGTGCCTTCGCGGCGTCTGGGTAACCTCGTGATGGAGGAACTGCGCGAACTCGATCAGGTGGCGTTCGTGCGTTTTGCCTCGGTTTACCGCCGGTTCGAGGATGTCAACGCCTTCCGCGAGGAAATCGAGCGGCTGGAAGCGACCCCGGGCCCGGAAGCCGCCCGTGCGCAGCTGTCGCTGATCGGCTCCGATTCCGGCAAGTGACGGCGGCGGACGACGCCCGGTACATGGCCCGGGCCATCGGGCTGGCACGCCGCGGGTGGCATGGCACGCCGCCCAATCCCCGGGTCGGCTGTGTGCTGGTGCGGGACGGCGAGATCATCGGCGAAGGCTGGCATGCCGCGGCCGGCAAGGCCCATGCCGAAGTCAACGCGCTGGAAGACGCCCGGGCCCGCGCTGGCGGCGCCGCCGGTGCAACTGCCTACGTCACGCTCGAGCCCTGCAGTCACTACGGCCGGACCGCTCCGTGCACCGGTGTGCTGATCGAGGCGGGCGTCCGGCGGGTAGTGGCCGGCATGATCGATCCCAATCCGCAGGTGGCCGGCAACGGGCTCGCCACGCTTCAGGCGGCGGGCACCGACACCGAGAGCGGGGTCCTGGAGAACGACTGTGCCGCGCTCAATCCGGGGTTTGTCTGCCGCATGCGGTATCGACGCCCGCGCGTCCGGCTCAAGCTGGCGGCGAGCCTGGATGGCCGCACCGCCGGGGCGGACGGGCAGAGTCAGTGGATTACCGGGCCGGCGGCTCGGGACGATGTGCACCGCCTGCGCGCCGAAAGCGGGGCGGTCCTGACCGGCATTGACAGCGTGCTGGCCGACGACCCCTCGCTCAACGTGCGTCTGCCGGGGGACTGGCGTCAGCCGCTGCGGGTGGTGCTGGATACCCGCCTGCGCCTGCCGGTGACGGCGCGCATGCTGGGGCTGCCGGGGCGCACGCTGGTATTCACCGCGGCACCCGCCGGCCCCGCGTGGGATGCGCTGGCGGTGGCCGGCGCCGCGCTGGAACGGGTGCCCGCCGGCACCGGCGGGCTGGATCTGGCTGCCGTGATGACGGGCCTTGCCGAGGCGCAGATCAACGATGTGCTGGTGGAGGCCGGGCCAACGTTGGCCGGTGCTTTCCTGGATGCCGGCCTGGTGGACGAACTGGTGGTGTATCTTGCGCCGTCGATTATCGGCGATGGCGGTCGGCCGCTGCTGGCAATGCCGGGGCTGACCCGGTTCGCTGACCGGCGAGCGCTGTCGATCGTCGACATGCGCGCCGTTGGCGACGACTGGCGGGTGACAGCCCGACCGGCCGACACCGCGGACCCAGGGAGAGGCTGAAGACAAATGTTTACCGGCATCATCCGCGGCGTGGGACGCATCGCGGAACAGGAAGTGCGCGACGGCGACGTTCGGCTGCATATCGATACCCGCGGCGTGGACCTGGGCACGATCGGACTGGGCGACAGTATTGCCGTGGACGGTGTCTGTCTTACCGCGACCGGTTTCTCGGCGGGCGGATTCACGGCGGACGTGTCGCGTGAAACCCTGGCCCTGACCACGCTCGGGGATCGAGCGGTCGGCGCGCGGGTCAATCTGGAACCCGCGTTGCGGGCCGGGGACCCGCTGGGCGGGCATCTGGTGTCCGGCCATGTCGATGGCATGGGGGCACTGCTGGATCGGCAGGCCGATGCCCGCTCCTGGCGGGTATGGTATCGGGCGCCGGCGGATCTGACCCGCTATCTGGCGCGCAAGGGCTCGATCACCGTCGACGGGGTAAGCCTGACCGTTAATGGTATCGACGGCGACGTATTCGACGTGAATCTGGTGCCCCACACGGTGGATTGCACGAATCTGGGCGACCGCGCGCCGGGCGACCGGGTGAATCTGGAAATCGACCAGGTGGCGCGCTATCTGGAACGCTTGCTCGAGGTCAGGGGATAGGAGACCGCACATGGCGCTTTCGCCGATCGAAGACATCATCAAGGACATGCAGGCCGGCCGCATGGTCATCCTGCTCGACGACGAGGATCGCGAGAACGAAGGGGACCTGATTCTGGCCGCCGAATGCGTGCGCCCGGAGGACATCAACTTCATGGCCCGCTACGGACGCGGGCTGATCTGCCTGACGCTCACCCGCCAGCGCTGCCAGCAGCTCAATCTGCCGCTGATGGTGGCCACCGGGGACGAACCCGGCCGTACCAACTTCACGCTGTCCATCGAAGCCACCGAGGGCGTGACCACCGGCATCTCCGCCCACGACCGTGCGCAGACCGTGCGCGCTGCGGTCAAGGCCGATGCGCGGCCGGCCGACCTGGTGCAGCCGGGCCACATCTTCCCGCTGATGGCCCAGCCGGGCGGCGTGCTCGCGCGGGCCGGCCACACCGAGGCGGGTTGTGACCTTGCGCGTCTGGCGGGCATGGAACCGGCGTCGGTGATCGTGGAAATCCTCAACGAAGACGGCAGCATGGCGCGCCTGCCGGACCTGGAGCAGTTCGCGGCCACCCACGACATCAAGCTGGGCACCATCGCCGACCTGATCCGCTACCGCATCGCCAACGAGCGCACGGTGGCCCGCGTCACCGAAACCGAGGTCGACACCGAGTTCGGCCCCTTCCGGCTTTTCTCCTACGAGGACGAGGTCGACAAGGTGGTGCATCTTGCCCTGGTCAAGGGCGATATCGACCCCGATGAGGCCACCCTGGTTCGGGTGCATGTGCGCAATACGCTGGCCGATGTCCTGGGTGTTCGCCACCCAGAATTCGGCTGGCCCCTGCGCGATGCCCTGGCGCGGATCGCCGACGCCGGCAGCGGCGTGGTGGTGATATTGCGCAAGCCGGAAACGCCGCGCGAGCTGATCTCGCGCATCCGCGTGCTCGAGGGCGAGGCCGAGCAGATTGACGATACCCTCGATAACGGCGACGGCGAAGACAGCCGGGTGCTGCGCACCTACGGCATCGGCGCGCAGATTCTCACCGATCTGGGGGTTCGGCGGATGCGGGTGCTGTCTGCCCCCATGCGGATGCACGCGATTTCCGGTTTCGGTCTGGAAGTCGTGGAATACGTCCACGACTGACAATCACGGCGTGACATAATCGCGCCTGTCACCTTTCGTCCGGACACAGTCATGCAAACCATCGAAGCCGAATTCGATGCCAGCGGCGCGCGCTTTGCGGTCGTGGCTACCCGCTGGAACGACGCCATCGTGGATCTGCTGGTGGACGGCGCGCTCGAGGTGTTGCGTGATGCCGGCGTCGATGACGCCGACATCACGCTGATTCGCGTGCCGGGCGCCTTCGAGTTGCCGCTGGTCTGCGACCGGCTTGCCGATTCCGGTGATTACGACGCCGTCATCGCCCTGGGCGCCGTCATCCGCGGCGAAACCCCGCATTTCGATTTCGTCGCCGGTGAATGCGCCCGCGGCCTGGCCGCGGTGGCGGTGGAAAACAGCATTCCGGTGACCTTCGGCGTGATCACGGCAGACACCATGGAGCAGGCCGAGGACCGATCGCGTCCGGGCGAGGACAACAACAAGGGCATCGAGGCCGCCAGCGCCGCGGTCGAAATGGTCGGCATCCTGCGCCAGATCGATGAGTGATTCCGCGCCGGCCACGTCCGAGGAGCCGGCCGCGCCGCGTCGCGGCAGCCGTCGCGTGGCCCGCCGCGCGGCGTTGCAGGCTGTCTACCAGTGGCTGGTTTCTGCCACCGAAAGCGGCGATCTGTTCCGGCAGTTCCAGTCCGCGGGGCATCTCAAGGGCGCGGACGGCGACTATTTCCGCGCACTGGTGAGTGGCGTCATGGCCGACCCGGACGGCCTGGAAGCACTGATCGCACCGTATCTCGACCGTCAGCCCGAGCATCTCGATCCGGTCGAACGCAGCCTGTTGCTGTTGGCGGTGTTCGAACTGCGCCAGCGGCTGGAAGTGCCCTACCGCGTGGTGATCAACGAGGCACTGGAGCTGGCCAAGCAGTTCGGCGCCGAGGCGGGCCACCGTTACGTCAACGGCGTGCTGGACCGCTGTGCGCGCGAGCTGCGGCCGGCGGAGGCAGCCGCCCGCGGTTGAACCACACGGGGCGGTCGGAACCCGCATGAGCGAATTCGATCTGATCCGGCGTCTGACCGCCGGCGCGAGAACCCGGCGCGACGATGTGGTGGTCGGCCCCGGCGACGACGGGGCCGTGATGGCAGTGCCGCCCGGCCACGAGCTGGTGCTGACCACCGACGCGCTGGTCAGCGGCCGGCACTTTCCCGCTGATACGCCGCCGGCCGATATCGGCTGGAAGTCGCTGGCCGTCAATCTGAGCGATCTGGCCGCGATGGGGGCCGAACCGGCCTGGATCACGGTGGCCCTGGTGCTGCCCGAGCATGATCTCGACTGGCTGACCGGTTTCATGGCGGGTTTCGCGCCGCTTCTGGAGGCCAGCGGTGCGGCGCTGGTGGGCGGAGATCTGACCCGCGGCCCGCTGACCGTGAGCATCCAGGCGGCCGGACTGGTCCCGGCCGGGCGCGCCCTGCGCCGTGACGGGGCCCGGCCCGGCGATCGGATTGCGGTGACCGGGACGCTGGGGGACGCGGCCGCGGGCCTGGCCGACTGGCTGGCGGCCCGTCATCCGGTGGATGAACACGACCGGTTTCTGCGGGACCGGCTGACCCGGCCCGCACCCCGGCTGACAGCGGGCCGATGGCTGCGCGATCGGGCCAGTGCCGCCGTGGACGTGTCGGACGGGCTGGCCGCTGATCTCACCCACTTGCTCGCCGCCAGTGGGGTGGGCGGCTGGATCGATCCGGCGGCCCTGCCGGCATCCGCGGCCCTTCGGCACCGGCTGGCGGACGCCGACCGTGCCGCGGCCCAGTTGAGCGGCGGCGATGATTACGAACTCTGCGTATGTCTGCCGGCGGCCGTGGCTGACGTGGCGATGACGGAATGTCCGGATGGGCTGACCGTGGTTGGCCGCGTCGAGGCCGAGGCCGGCCTGCGCCTGGCCGGGCCGGATGGCTCGATGCAGGCCTGGCAGGGAACCGGCTACGACCACTTCCCGACCGGCGGCTGAGGTCGCTTCATGCTGTTCCAGCTGGCGTTGTTCGCCATTGCGCTGCTGGCCAACACCTTCTCGGCCCTGGCCGGGGGTGGCGCCGGGTTGATCCAGTTTCCGGCGCTGATCTTCCTCGGCCTGCCGTTTCCGGTGGCACTGGCTACCCACAAGATTGCTTCCGTGGCGCTGGGTCTGGGCGCCACGCTGCGTCACGGACGGGACAACCGCCTGACTCCGGGTTTCGCCGCCTTCATGCTGGTCTTCGGGGTGCCCGGGGTATTGCTGGGCTCGCGGCTGGCAGTTGTCATGCCGCAGCGGGCCGGTGAGATCGGTCTGGGTCTGCTGACGCTGGGTCTGGGTTTCTATTCATTGTTGTCACCCGGTCTCGGTCAGCATTTCCGGCCCCGGCACCGCGGGCGCGCGGGCATGCTGGTCGGCGGGCTTGGCCTGTTCCTGATCGGCGTGGTCAACGGTGGACTGGCCTCGGGCACCGGGCTGTTCGTGACACTGCTGCTGGTGCGCTGGTTCGGCTTCGACTACCAGCGGGCGGTGGCCTACACGCTGGTGATGGTCGGGTTGTTCTGGAACGCGGTCGGGGCGCTGGCGCTGGGCTGGATGACTGAAGTGCAGTGGCACTGGCTGCCCGCGTTACTGGCCGGCAGCCTGCTGGGGGGTTATCTCGGTGCGCATCTGGCGATCGACCGCGGCAACCGGCTGGTCAAGCGGGCGTATGAAATTGTCACCATTGCGGTCGGCGTGAGCCTGCTAGTCTTCTAGCCAGCGTTAAGCAAACAGGTTGGGCAGCGAGAGGTTCGCCATGCGCCACACCGGACGGGAACACGCGGCCGCGCCCACCGCGCGGCCAGACGCGGTGCAGCCGGGCGGGTTCGTCGTGGTCGGGCCGGCGTCCGGCTCTTACGCGACTGCCTGCCCCAGCTTCGACACCGCGGCGGTGATGGCGATGCTGGCCGACCTGGACTGGCTGCAGGCGCGCCCCAGCCCTGCGCATCGGGCCGCGTACGTCCGCCGCCTGAAGCACGCGCGGCGCTGGTTCGGTGGTCGGGTTGCCGCCTGGCTGCGAGCGGGCATGCCCAGTTCGCATGCGTTACCCGACGCCCCGGGGCTGGCGGATATCGAGCCGCGCATTCTTGCCCGCAACGGGCCGGCTATCGAGACCTATCTGGCCGACGGGCCGGATGGCGTGCCGAACCCGCTGTACGACCGCCTGACCGCGCGTTTTGCGCTGGCCTCCGAAGGCGTCCGGCTCGCGCCCGCCACGGTGCGTTCGGCGCTGGAACCGCTGCATCGGTCGCTGGCCTGGCGGTTGCTGGTGCGCGAATTCGGCTGCCACCGCGTGGAACGGGCCATGCGCCCGGTCGCCGGGCTGGAAATCCGTGCCGCGGCCGATGGCCTGGCCCGCTATGCCGGCCTGTATCGCGGGTTCGATCGGCGCTGGCTGATCATGGGTCGGGATGACCGGACGCGGGCGAAATGGTCCCGCCTGTGCCGGCGTGCGGTGTTGCTGCCCGGCGTCGGTGTCAGCGACAGCCTGCAGGCGGCGCGCAATCTGCTACGGCGGGCGGATATCCCCCACGGCCTGGATACCGGTGAACAGAGCCGGCAGCTACGGCTGGTGCTGTTGCACTTGGCCCAGTGGGTACTGGTGACCGAACGCGGAAACTATCCGTTGTCGCAGGCCGGCTGATAGCCCAACCGGCAGGCCGTGGCCTCGGCCGCGCCGGCCTGCTCGGTTTCGCCCAGGGCGGCCAGACTGCGGCCCAGCAAGTGCCACCCGCGGCCATAGTCCGGCCGGGTGCGGGTCAGGGCCTGCAGCGGCGTGATGGCCTGTTGGTGTTCGCCCTGATTCGCCCGGGCAACGCCCAGCCATTCCAGCGCGCCCGGGTGATCCGGGTTGATGCCCAGGGACCGCTGGAGCTCGTCGGCGGCTTCCTGCATGCGGCCGCTGCGGGCCAGGGCCACGCCGCGCCCGTAGTAGCCCTCGGACTGGTCGGGGGCCATGGCGATGGCCTTGTCGAATGCCACGATGGCCTGCTCGAAACGGGTCTGTTCCAGCAGTTGCCGGCCCTGCTGGACGCGGGCTGCCGCCGCGTAGCGTTCGTAGCCGGTGGCACCGGCCTCGACCAGCATGTCGGCCAGCCGGTAACGCTGTTCATGCAGCGCCAGCCGTAGCGGTGTCCAGCCCTCGATGCTCACGTTCGGATCGGCCCCGTGTTGCAGCAACAGCCGCGCGGCAGGGCGAGCATTGGCGACCACCGCCTGGTACAGCGGCGTGCGCCCGCGGTCGCTCGGATGATCGATTGCCGCACCCTGATCGAGAAGATAGGCCACCAGCGGCGTATGGCCGCTGCGCGCGGCCATGTGCAGGGGCGTGTGACCCTTGTCGTCCGGCAGATCGATCTCGGCGCCGAACGCCACCAGCAAGCGGGCGATCTGGGTGTTGTCATGCCAGGCCTGCCAGGCGGCCTGCCACAGCGGCGTCTGCTGCCACTGATTGCGGGCGTCGGGATCGGCACCCGCCCGCAGTAACCGTCGCAGCACGGCGGCATGCTGATGTTCGGCGGCCTCGTGCAGCGGGGTAAAACCACGGACGTTGTCGGTTGGTGTCAGTGCCGCGTTGTGCGCGAGCAGATTGTCCAAGGCCTCGATCTGGCCCCGCCGGGCCGCCAATGCCAGTGGCGTCAGGCCCTGGGCGGTGCGTTCGTCGATATCGCTGCCATAAGCCAGCATCTCGTCGATCACGCCGGTGGCGCCGCGCGCCGCGGCGTGATGCAGGCAGCTCCAGCCCTTGAAGGCCGGGTCGCCGGCGTGCAGTCCCTGCTGCAGCAGGCAGAGCGTATCCATTCGCGGCGCGGCGGCCAGCGCGCTGAGGCCGCTGACCACCAGGCAGGTCAGCAGGAACAACAACCGGCGATGTGATCGTCGCTTGGTCATGACGCTCATTATATCGGCACGAGCAGTCCGGACCCCAGCCGCGGATGAGGCGGACCGGGGCGGGCGTATACACTACGCGTCTTTGAACCTGCCGAAGCCGCGCACGATGATGCGAATCCACAACAGCCTGAGCGGCCACAAGGAACCGCTGGAAACGCTGGAACCGGGCCATGTCCGCATGTACGTGTGCGGCATGACGGTTTACGACTTTTGCCATCTCGGGCATGCCCGGGCGATGGTGGTGTTCGACATGGTGGCCCGCTATCTGCGCGCCACGGGCTGGCGGGTGACGATGGTGCGAAACGTCACCGACATCGACGACAAGATCATCAAGCGGGCCGCCGAAACCGGCACCGACCCCGACAGCATCGCCCGGACCTACACGGACGCGATGCATGAGGACACGGACGCCCTGGGTCTGGCGCCGCCGGATGCGGAACCCAGGGCCACGGCCCACATCGGCGAGATCATCGCGATGATCGAGCGGCTGGTGACCGGCGGTTATGGCTATGCTCCCGGTAACGGCGACGTGTATTTCGCCGTCAGCCGATTCGAGGCCTACGGGCGCCTGTCCGGCAAGCGGCTGGCGGATCTGCGGGCCGGGGAACGGGTGGCGGTGGACGAGGCCAAGGACGATCCGCTGGATTTCGTGCTCTGGAAGGCGGCCAAGCCGGGGGAACCGGCCTGGGATTCTCCCTGGGGCCGCGGGCGGCCGGGCTGGCACATCGAGTGCTCCGCCATGTCCACCCACTGCCTGGGCGACACCTTCGATATCCATGGCGGCGGCATGGACCTGAAATTCCCGCACCACGAGAACGAAATCGCCCAGAGCGAGGCAGCGACCGGGCATCCCTTCGTGCGCTACTGGATGCACAACGGCTTCGTCACCATCGATGACGAGAAGATGGCCAAGTCGCTGGGTAACTTCCTGACCATTCGCGACGTGCTGGCCGTGCACCGCGCAGAGACGGTGCGCTACTTCATCCTCAACAGCCACTATCGCAGCCCGCTTGCCTATTCGGGGCCGCAGCTCGACGCGGCGGCGTCCGCGCTGTCGCGGCTGTATCAGGCGCTGCGCGGTCACGCCCCGGCGGCGCCGGCGACGGATACCGATTTCGAGACGCGCTTCCACGCGGCGATGGCCGATGATTTCAACACGCCGGGCGCCATCGCGGTGCTCTTCGACCTGGCCCGCGAGATCAATCGGCTGGCTGACGCCGAGCCTGCTCGGGCCGCGTCGCTGGCAGGTCTTATGGTGGAACTGGGCGACACTATCGGTCTGCTACAGACCGACCCGGCGGCGTTCTTCCAGGATGATGCCGGCCAGGGACCGGACGCCGCCGACATTGAGCAGGCCATCGTCCGCCGGCGGGAGGCCCGTGAACAGCGGGATTTTGCCGAGGCTGATCGCATTCGCGACGAACTCGCGGCGGCGGGGGTCACGCTGGAGGATGGTCCGGAAGGCACGACATGGCGGCGAAGTAGCTGATTGTTTTTTCGTCTTCCCGGGTTACGCCGAAATTGACCGCTTCCGGCCGCGGGATTATGATTCGCGGCCGCAAGGCGGCGGGTCCGAAGCCGGGTTGTGGCGGAAGACGGATAAGCCGGTTTAGAGTGTGTCCGGCGTCCGGGGTATAGCGCAGCCTGGTAGCGCGTCTGCTTTGGGGCGGCTCGCACCGCGAGACGCGCCGAGGGCAGGAAGCCCGAGGCCGGGTTTCCTGGTGAGGCAGGAGCCGAACCTGGAAACAGACTGCTCGCAACGCAGACGCGAGGTCGTGGCATTAGACGGATAAGCCGGTTTAGAGTGTGTCCGGCGTCCGGGGTATAGCGCAGCCTGGTAGCGCGTCTGCTTTGGGAGCAGAAGGTCACAGGTTCGAATCCTGTTACCCCGACCATCGGATCGAGCCGGTTGCTGTGGTTCCAGCAGACCCGGGTCAGGCAGACATGGCGCGGTGTTTGGCGGTGTTCCCGGTGCGGGTTCGGCTTCAGGCCCCGGTAGCTCAGTGGATAGAGCAAGAGCCTTCTAAGCTCTGGGTCGGGGGTTCGATTCCCTCCCGGGGCGCCATCGAAGGAAGTGTGTCGTCAATGGTGGGCGTAGCTCAGTTGGTAGAGCCCCGGATTGTGATTCCGGTCGTCGTGGGTTCGAGTCCCATCGTCCACCCCATATCAAGGGTCGGGCCGCGGTAGCGGCCCGTTCTCCGTCCTCTCGCCCATCGCGAGAGACCGAGAGAGGGGTGCCGCATTCCGGTCGGCCTCCGCGACGAACAGCAAGCCGTCCGGTGGCGCTGCTGAAGCCACTTCCGGCCGGCAGGCATCCGGCGCAGCCTGGCCCGGCAAGCATGGACGTGCTTCCCGGCGCCGGTCGAGATACAATGCCGCGCTGAAAAACAGCCGGGCCGTTAGCTCAATTGGTAGAGCAGTAGACTCTTAATCTATTGGTTGAAGGTTCGAGTCCTTCACGGCCCACCATTTTTACGTCCCCGCCCGCGTCGGTCGGCCGCCCCGGCCGGGGCATTCCGGAATGCCATTTTCGTCACGCCCAGGCCGTGCAGATTGCGCGGCCGTGGTCAGCGGCAGACGTGCCCGGTGGCGAATCCGGCAGGGTACAAGCGCAACGAGGTCATTCATGGAAGTCAGTGTCGAGAGTGCCGAGGGATTGCAGCGCCGCATCCGGGTGCAGATTCCCTCGGACCGGGTCGAGCAGGCCGTGGACGAGAAGGTCCGACGCGTGGGGCAGCATGCCAAGGTGCCGGGCTTCCGGCCGGGCAAGATCCCGCTCAAGTTCCTCCACCAGCGCTACGGCGAAAGCGCCCGCCACGAGGTCACCAGCGAGATCATCCAGTCGGCCTATCCCGAGGCCCTGGCGCAGGTCGATCTCAAGCCGGCCGGGCAGCCGCGCGTGGAACTGGCCGACCAGGCCGAAGGCCAGGGCCTGACCTTCACTGCCGAATTCGATGTCTACCCCGAGATCGAGCTTCAGGGACTGGACAAGCTGTCGGTGACTCGCCCGACGGTGGAGATCAGCGACGCCGACATCGACAAGACCATCGAGCAGGTGCGCGATCAGCACAAGACGTTCGAGCCGGTCGAACGGGAATCCCTGGACGGCGATCAGGTAACCGTGGATTACGTGGGCCGCATCGATGGCGAGACCTTCGAGGGCGGTTCCGGCGAGGACATCGAGGTCACGCTCGGCGAAGGCCGCTTCCTGCCGGATCTGGAGCGTGCCCTGGTGGGGCGCAAGGCCGGCGAGACCTTCGAAGTGCCGGTCAGCTTCCCCGAGGATTACGGCGCCGAGGACCTGGCCGGCAAGACCGCCGAGTTTTCGGTGGAACTCAAACAGGTCACCGAACCGCGCCGGCCCGAACTGGATGACGAATTCCTGGCCAAGCTGGGGATCGAGGAGGGCGGCGAAGCGGCCCTGCGCGAGAAGGTGCGCGAGTCGCTGCGCCAGCAGGCCGATGACGCCATCGCCAAGAGCGTCAAGACTCAGGTCATGAACGGTCTGCTCGAGGCCAATCCGATCGACGTGCCGGGCTCGATGGTCAGCGAGGAAATGGAACGAATGCGCCAGGAGGCGGTCTCCCGGATGCCCCCGCAGATGCAGGAGAATCCGGAGCAGCTGCGGGAGATGATTCCCGACGACATGCTGAGTGACGACGCCAAGCGCCGGGTGTCCCTGGGGTTGCTGCTGGCGGAAGTGATCAAGGTCAAGGAACTCGAGCTCGACAATACCCGGGTCGATGCCAAGCTCGAAGAGATTGCGGCGCAGTACGGTGAAGCCGAGCAGGTCAAGCAGTACTATCGTTCGCAGCCGCAGATGATGCAGGGTATCCAGGCCATGGTCATGGAGGAGCAGGTGGTGGACGACCTGATCCAGCAGGCCACGGTCGCCGAGGAGGCGAGCAGCCTAGACGCCCTGATGAACCCCGACAACGCCGGCGGCGCCGGCGCCTAACGCAACGCTGGAGTTAATGCATGAGTCACGACGGCGACGATATGCGCACCCGCGATCTCGGTCTGGTGCCGATGGTGGTCGAGCAGACCGCCCGCGGCGAACGTGCCTTCGACATCTACTCGCGCCTGCTCAAGGAGCGGGTGGTGTTCGTGGTCGGCGGCATCGACGACCATATGGCCAACCTGATCGTGGCGCAGCTGCTGTTCCTGGAATCGGATAACCCGGACAAGGACATCCAGCTCTACATCAACTCGCCGGGCGGCGTGGTTACTGCCGGCATGTCGATCTACGACACCATGCAGTTCATCCAGCCGGACGTGTCCACCATGTGTCTCGGCCAGGCCGCCAGCATGGGCGCGGTGCTGCTCGCCGCCGGGGCCGAGGGCAAGCGTTACTGCCTGCCGCATTCGCGGGTGATGATCCACCAGCCGCTGGGTGGTTTTCAGGGTCAGGCGACGGATATCGAGATTCACGCCAAGGAAATCCTGCGGGCCCGCGAGTCGCTTAACCAGATTCTGTCGCACCACACCGGTCAGCCAATCGACAAGATCGCCAGCGACACCGAGCGGGACCGATTCATGAGCGGGGAGGAATCCCGCGAATACGGGCTGGTGGACCGGGTGATGTCCTCGCGTGCCGCGATGGCCGGCGGAGACGATAAATAACGCCGGATCCACGCCGTTACGCCCGGGTGGACCACGAACGGCCGTATCTGTGTTGTAGTATCGGGGTAACGTTTTCGAGAGGCGCATCATGACTGACGACGCACGCGGCAATGACAACCAGGGGCGCACCCTCTACTGCTCGTTCTGTGGCAAGAGCGAGCATGAAGTCCGCAAGCTCATCGCCGGTCCCTCCGTATTCATCTGCGATGAATGCGTGGAGCTGTGCAACGACATCATGCGCGAGGAGCTCGCCGCCAAGCCGGCGCGCAAGGGTCTTCCCACCCCGCAGGAAATCAATGCCGTTCTCGACGAGTACGTCATCGGCCAGGAGCCGGCCAAGAAGGTGCTGGCGGTGGCGGTCTACAACCACTACAAGCGCCTCAATGCGGCGGCCGCGGAGGATGGCGTCGAGCTGCAGAAATCCAACATTCTGCTGATCGGGCCCACCGGCTGCGGCAAGACGCTGCTGGCCGAAACCCTGGCCCGGTTGCTGGATGTGCCCTTCACCATTGCCGATGCCACCACGCTCACCGAAGCGGGTTACGTCGGCGAGGATGTGGAAAACATCATCCAGAAGCTGCTGCAGAAGTGTGACTACGACGTCGACAAGGCCCAGCGCGGCATCGTCTACATCGACGAGATCGACAAGATTTCGCGCAAGTCGGAAAATCCCTCCATCACCCGCGATGTATCGGGCGAGGGTGTGCAGCAGGCACTGCTAAAGCTGATCGAGGGTACCACCGCGTCGGTGCCGCCCCAGGGTGGGCGCAAGCATCCGCAGCAGGAGTTCCTGCAGGTGGATACCGGCGGCATGCTGTTCATCTGTGGCGGCGCGTTCGCCGGCCTGGAAAAGGTGATTGCCAACCGCGCGGGCCGTTCCGGCATCGGGTTCTCCGCCGCGGTCAAGAGCGTTGATCAGGTCGAGGAAATCGGCAAGGTGCTGCGCGGGGTCGAGCCCGAGGACCTGGTCAAGTACGGCCTGATTCCCGAGTTCGTCGGCCGGCTGCCGGTGGTGGCCACGCTGGACGAGCTCGACGAGGCGGCGCTGGTATCGATCCTGCGCGACCCGAAGAATGCGCTGGTCAAGCAGTACGGCAAGCTGTTCGACATGGAGGACTGCGAGCTCGAAATCCGCGAGGATGCGCTGCGCGCGATCGCCACCAAGGCGATGGAGCGCAAGACCGGCGCGCGCGGCCTGCGTACCATCCTGGAAGGCATCCTGCTGGACGTGATGTACGACCTGCCGTCGATGGAGAACGTGGCCAAGATCGTGGTGGACGAGGCCGTGGTGAAGGGCGATGCCCAGCCCTACATCGTCTACGAAAACGCCGCGCCCGCCCGCGCCGCAGCCGATACGACCCGCCCGAGCGCTTGAAAAGGCGGCCGCCCGGCCGCAGCTTCAAGGCAAGGTTTTTGACGGCGGCTGCCGATATCCCTCGGTAGTCGCCCCCGTACTCGAGGCTGCATCATGGCCGATTCTTCTTCCCGCACCCCGGTTCTGCCCCTGCGCGATGTGGTGGTTTTCCCCCACATGGCGATTCCGCTGTTCGTGGGACGTGAAAAGTCCATCAGCGCGCTGGAAGCCGCGATGGCCGATGACAAGCGCATTCTGCTGGTGGCCCAGAAGGCCGCGGACGTGGACGACCCGGGCGCGGACGACATCTACCGCGTCGGCACCCTGGCCAGCATCCTGCAGTTGCTGAAGCTGCCGGACGGCACCGTGAAGGTGCTGGTCGAGGGCGGAGAGCGGGCCCGCGTCGCGGATCTTGGCGAAGAGGACGGCTACATGGTGGCGGACTATGTGGCCCTGAGCGATGCCGACGATCGTGAGGACGACGCCCAGCTCGACGCGCTGATGCGCTCGACGCTTTCCACCTTCGAGGGCTACGTCAAGCTCAACAAGAAGGTGCCGGCGGAACTGCTGCCGTCGCTGTCGAGCATGGACTCGGCCGGGCGTCTGGCCGACACCATTGCCGCCCATCTCAATCTGAAGCTGGATGAAAAGCAGGATGTGCTGGAAATCGACGACGCCGGCGCGCGTCTCGAGCACGTGCTGGCCAAGGTCGAGGCCGAAATCGAGGTGCTGCAGATCGAAAAGCGCATCCGCGGCCGTGTCAAACAGCAGATGGAGAAGAGCCAGCGCGAGTACTATCTCAACGAACAGATGAAGGCCATCCAGAAGGAACTGGGTGACCTGGACGATGCCCCCAACGATCTTGATGAGCTCGAGGAAAAAATCGAGAAGGCGGGCATGCCCAAGGAGGTCAAGAAGAAGGCGACCACCGAGTTCAATAAGCTCAAGAGCATGTCGCCGATGTCGGCCGAGGCCACGGTGGTGCGCAACTACCTGGACTGGATCGTCGATGTGCCCTGGAAGAAGCGCACCAAGACCCGCATCAAGCTGGACGAGGCGCAGGACATTCTCGACGAGGATCACTACGGACTGGAGCGCGTCAAGGAGCGTATCGTCGAGAACCTTGCCGTGCAGAGCCGGGTGCGCAAGATCAAGGGACCGATTCTGTGTTTCGTCGGCCCCCCCGGCGTGGGCAAGACCTCGCTGGGCCGCTCGATTGCGCGCGCAGTCAACCGCAAGTTCGTGCGCATGAGCCTGGGCGGCGTCCGGGACGAGGCCGAAATTCGCGGTCACCGGCGCACCTACATCGGATCGCTGCCGGGCAAGATCGTGCAGAACATGGCCAAGGTGGGGGTCAAGAACCCGCTGTTCCTGCTCGACGAGATCGACAAGATGGCCATGGATTTCCGTGGCGATCCCGCTTCGGCGTTGCTCGAGGTGCTCGATCCGGAGCAGAACAATACCTTCAATGACCATTACCTGGAGGTCGAGTACGACCTGTCCGAGGTGATGTTCATCTGCACCGCGAATACCCTCAACATCCCGCCGGCCCTGCTGGACCGGATGGAAGTAATCCGCCTGTCGGGCTATACCGAGGACGAGAAGGTCAACATCGCCACCAAGTACCTGGTGCCCAAGAAGATCGAGGAGTCTGGTCTCAGGGACGGGGAACTGCAGGTATCGGAGAACGCGCTGCGGGAAATCGTCCGGCGCTACACCCGCGAGGCCGGCGTGCGAAATCTCGAGCGGGATATCGCCAAGATTTGCCGCAAGGTGGTCAAGGAGCTGATCAGCGAACCCAAGCGCAAGCAGGTCCGGGTCACGCAGCGCAACCTGGACCGCTACCTGGGCGTGCCCAAGTACCGCTACGGGCGGGCCGAGGAAACCGATCGCGTGGGCCAAGTGACCGGCCTGGCCTGGACCGAGGTCGGCGGCGAACTACTGACCATCGAATCAGCCGTGGTGCCGGGCAAGGGCAAGCCCCTGCTGACCGGCAGCCTGGGCGACGTGATGCAGGAATCCATTCAGGCGGCCCTCACCGTTGTGCGCCGCCGCGCGGCCAAGCTCGGCATCGAACAGGATTTCATGACCAAATCGGACCTGCATGTGCACGTCCCCGAAGGCGCAACCCCCAAGGACGGCCCGTCTGCCGGCGTCGGAATGTGCACCTCACTGGTGTCCGCGCTGACGGAAATTCCCGTGCGTGCCGAGGTTGCGATGACCGGCGAAATCACCCTGCGCGGCGACGTGCTGCCGATCGGCGGGCTCAAGGAGAAGCTCTTGGCCGCGCATCGTGGCGGTATTCAGGTGGTCGTGATCCCGGAGGAAAACGTCAAGGATCTCGCGGAGATACCGGCGAATATCAAGAACAAGCTGGATATACGCGCAGTCCGCCGGATCGACGAAGTGCTGGAGATCGCGCTCAGCCGCATGCCCGAGCCATTGCCGGAGCCGGATCTGGCCGCGGATGGCAAGTCCGCCGGCGACGCCGGGGAGATCCGGGCGCACTAGAGCTTCGTGGCCGGCTTGTCAAGCCGGGCCATCTGCCGGAAATGCCCGTCAGACGGGCGGTTGACCGGCTTGAGACGGCCTTGGTATAAAACGGTGTCGCTGGCGCTTAAACCTGCTTCGAAGCGGTGAAGCCAGCGGAGCCGTTTTTATGGTCTCGCCGGGTGTGCGGATTTGCCGAATCGGCATTTCAAGATTTCCGGGGGGTGGACATTCTCGTTTTCCGACTTCCGACCGACAGGGGATGACAAGCATGAATAAATCAGAACTCACCGATGCCGTCGCCGCCGACGCGGACCTTTCCAAGGCAGACGCCGCCAAGGCTGTCGACGCCACCATCGATGCGATTACCGACGCGCTCAAGAAGGGAGACAAGGTTTCCCTGGTCGGGTTTGGCGTGTTCTCCGTACGTACCCGTGCCGCCCGTCAGGGCCGCAATCCAAAGACCGGGCAGAGCATCAACATCCCGGCCGGCAAGACGCCCGGTTTCAAGGCTGGCAAGGCGCTCAAGGATGCCGTAAACTAGCGCACCTCGCGGGTGCTCAACGCCATATGAGCGGTACCCACGGGTGCTTAGCTCAGCTGGTAGAGCGTCGCCCTTACAAGGCGAATGTCGGCGGTTCGAACCCGTCAGCACCCACCATTTCGCGGAGCGGTAGTTCAGTTGGTTAGAATACCGGCCTGTCACGCCGGGGGTCGCGGGTTCGAGTCCCGTCCGCTCCGCCATCCTGACATCAGTTGACGGGCGCCTCTGCCAGGGTGCGCCCGATCCGAAAGGGCGCTTCACCACGGGGCGCCCTTTTTCGTTTGACGCCACCCCAGCAGGGGGCGTTTCCAGGAATGTGAACCGTTATGCTGCAACGTATTCGTGATAAATCCAGCGGCCCGGTCGCCTATGCCATCGTCGGTCTGATTGCGCTGGTATTCAGTGTCTGGGGGGTAGGGTCCTACTTCACCCAGTCGGCCAATCCCGCGGTGGCAACGGTCGGAGGCACCGACATCACCAAGTACGAGCTGCAACGGGCCTACGACCAGCGCTACCAGCGCCTGCAGCAGCTGATGGGCGAGAACTTCGATCACAACGTGATCGAACCCAAGCGCTTCCGGCGTACGGTCCTGGAGAATCTGATCCAGCAGGAACTGCTGGTGCAGTACGCCCAGGACAACCGGATTCGGGTCACCGATCAGGGTCTGCTACAGGCGCTGCGCGGGGATGAGCGCTTTCAGGTGGATGGCAATTTCTCCCCGGACCGTTATCGCGCGCTGCTGTCGCAGGCCGGCATCAGCGCGGCCGCGTTCGAGGCCGGGCTGCGTAACGATCTGCAGTCCAGCCAGTTGCGCGAGGCGGTACTGGCCACCGGTTTCGTGACCGATCCGCTGGTGCAGCAGGCCCACCGGCTGAGCAATCAGGAGCGCGAGCTGTCCTATCTGTCGTTCTCACCGGACGCGTTTCGCGACGAGGTCAGCATCGGGGAGGGTGAGGTCGAGGCCTACTACCGTGATCACCCGGATGCCTTCATGCGCGATCAGCGGGTGAAACTGGCCTACGTGTCGCTGGATCGCAGCGAGCTCGAGGTGGCCGAGGCCCCGGACGACGAGTTCCTGCGCACGCTCTATGAGCAGGAGAAGGAAGCCCGCTTCAAATCGCCGGAGCGTCGCAAGGCACGGCACATCCTGATTCGCGAGGATGGCGACACCGATGCCGAAGCCGCGCGTGCCGAAATCCAGGCACTGGCCGACCAGCTGGAACAGGGCGACGTCGATTTCGCGGATCTCGCCAGTGAGCATTCGGATGATCAGGGCACGGCCGAGGACGGGGGCAGCCTCGACTGGGTGACCCGCGGCTCGATGGTGGCCCCGTTCGAGAAGGCACTGTTCGACCTCGAACCCGGATCGATCTCCAATCCGGTCAAGACCGAGTTCGGCTGGCATCTGATCAAGCTGGAAGAGGTTGACCCGGCCGAGGTCAAGCCGTTCGACGACGCCGAGGTTCAAGACGAACTGTTGTCGCTCTACCGCTCGCAGGAGCGTCAGGAACGTTTCAAGCAGTTGAGCGAGGAGCTGGACGCACTGGCGTTCGAGGCCCCGCAGTCGCTGGATACCATTGCCAAAGAACTGGATCTGGAGATCCAGACGACTGGCTGGGTGACGCCGGACGGCGGAACCGGGCTGGGCGGCAACGAGGCGGTGGTAGAGGCCGCCTTCTCCGATGCGGTACTCAAGGACGGTCTGAACAGTACGCCCATTTCGCTGTCCGGCGACCGTCTGGTGGTGGTGCGGGTTGCCGAGAACGAGCCGGCAGCACGGCTGCCGCTGGCCGAAGTACGCGACCAGATTCGCGAACGAATCCGTGACGAGGCCGCGGCCAGGCTGACGGCGGAACGCGCACAGGAGGTGCTGGATCAGCTGGAAAGCGGTGACAGCAGTCTGGAGGATCTGGCCGAACAGTCCCCCGGGGACCTGGTGACGCCCGGCTGGATCGCGCGCGATGGCGGGAGTTCCGTCAGCGGCGCGATCCGGGAAGCGGCCTTCAGCTTGCCGCAACCGGCTGACGGCGAGGTCTCTCGCCAGCTGGTTTCACTCGCCAACGGAAGTCAAGCGGTAGTGTTGGTCAGTGGCGTCCGCGTGCCGGACAACCTCGACGAGTCCACCCGCGGAACGCTGGTCAGCCGCATCGAAGGGCGCCTGGCCGGTCTCGAGTATGCCGTGATGCGCCGAGCGATCCGGGCGGACTACGACGTGGAAATCTACGAAAACCGCCTGAACTGATGACCTCCGGGCAGGTCGGTACCGCACTGATCGGCCTGGCACTGCTGCTGCTGGCCGGCAAGCTGGTGCGCCTGCACTGGCGGGCCGGCCAGAACCTGTTTCTGCCGGCCTCCATCCTCGGCGGCGCGATCGGCCTGGCGCTCGGCCCGGATATTCTCGGCGGGATCGCGGGCGTGATTTTCGGTGGTGATCACACCCTTGCCGACGGCCTGATTCCGGCCGACGTGCTGGGAGTCTGGTCGAGCCTCCCGGGACTGATGATCAATGTGGTGTTTGCCACGCTCCTGCTCGGCGTGCCGCTGCCGCGCTGGCGACGGGTGTGGCATCTGGCCGGCCCGCAGCTGGCCTTCGGGCTGAGTCTGGCCTCCGGGCAGTACGTACTGGGGATTCTGCTGGCGGTCGCCGTGCTGGTGCCGGTATTCGGTCTGCCGGTGATGGCGGGCGCCCTGATCGAGATCGGCTTCGAAGGCGGTCATGGCACCGCGGCCGGCCTGCAGCCGGTGTTTGCGGAACTGGGATTCAGCGACGGCGCGGATCTCGCGGTCGGCATGGCCACGGTGGGCGTGGTCGGGGGCATGGCGCTGGGCATTATCCTGGTGAACTGGGGCATCCGGCGCGGTCACACCGAGGTACACGATGCCTCGGTCGCGGCCATGCCGCTGGCGCAACGCCGCGGGCTGGTCGACGCGCACGAGCGGCCGCGGTACGCCGGCGAAATGACAGTGCGCCCGGAATCCATCGAACCCCTGACCCTGCACGCCGGTCTGGCCGGCCTGGCTATCCTGATCGGCTACGGGCTGCTGTCACTTCTGCGCTGGATCGAGGCCATCACCTGGGGCGGCCCGGACGGCGTGGCACTGCTTGGCGCGGTGCCGCTGTTCCCGCTGGCGATGATCGGGGGCGTACTGGTCCAGATCGGGCTCAATCGCGCCGGTTATGGTGACCTGCTGGATCGCGGCACTACCCTGAGGCTACAGGGGCTGGCGCTGGATGTGCTGATTGCCGCGGCCATTGCCAGTCTCTCGCTGAGCGTGATTGCCGCCAATCTGGGGCCGTTCCTGCTGCTGGCCGGGGTGGGGCTGGCCTGGAACGTCGGCATGTTCCTCTGGGTGGCGCCGCGCATGATCCCGCGTTACTGGTTCGAACGGGGCATCGGCGACCTGGGGCAGTCCATGGGCGTGACCGCCACCGGGCTGATCCTGATGAAGATCGCCGATCCCGACGGGCGTTCACCAGCCTACGAGGCCTTCGGTTACAAGCAACTGGTATTCGAACCCTTCTTCGGCGGTGGCCTGATCACCGGGCTGGCCTTGCCCGCGATCTACCATTTCGGGCCCTGGCCGCTGTTCGCGGTCATGGTGGTCCTGCTGGCGGCCAGCCTGGTGCTGGGCATCGGATACTTCGGGCGGCGCAACTCGGACTGAGCAGCACGATGCTGTACTGGATCACGATGCTGCTGCTCTGTCAGTGGCTGGGCGAGCTGGCTGCCACCGCGTCGGGGCTGCCGGTGCCCGGGCCGGTGATCGGCATGATCCTGCTGCTGGCGTTTCTGTTGTGGCGAGGCGAGGAGCCACCGGATCTGGCCCGGGTTGCCGACGGGTTGCTGGATCATCTGGCACTGCTGTTCGTGCCGGCCGGCGTCGGGGTAGTGGCTCACCTCGCGCTGCTGCGGGCGCAATGGCCGCCCATTGCCGCCGCACTACTGGTGAGTACCGTGGCCACCGTGCTGGTCACCGGCTGGGTCATGCAGCGCCTGATGCGCAAGCGTGACTGACGCCATGGATCTGCAATCCCTCTGGGTTTACCTCGCCGCGCGTCCGCTCAGCGCGCTGTTGTTCACGCTGCTGGCCTATCAGGCGGGGCTGTGGCTGTACCAGCGCAGCGGCCGCCGGACCTGGTGCAATCCGGTGCTGATTGCGGTGCTGCTGCTTGGCGGTTTGCTCAAGCTCAGCGATACCGATTACCGGACCTATTTCGAGGGCGCCCAGTTCGTGCATTTCCTGCTGGGGCCGGCAACCGTCGCGCTGGCCGTGCCCATCTATCGCCAGTGGCGGGCGGTGCGGCAGTCGATCGGGGCCATCGCCATGGCGTTGAGCTGCGGGTCGGCCACGGCCATCGCCAGCGCGCTGATGGTGGGCTGGGCCGCGGGCGCCACGCCGGCAGTGCTGGCCTCGCTGGCCCCCAAGTCCGTGACCACGCCGATTGCCATGAGTCTGGCCGAATATGGCGGGGGCCTGGTATCGCTGACTGCCGTGCTGGTGATCGTGACCGGCATTCTGGGGGCGATGATCGGGCCGCCGTTGCTGGATCTGATCCGCGTGCGCGACCCCCATGCCCGGGGTCTGGCCCTGGGGGCGGCCGCTCACGGCATCGGTACAGCAAGGGCGGTACAGGAATCGGCGGCGGCAGCGGCCTTCGCCGGTCTGGCGATCGGCCTCAACGGGCTGGCGACGGCCCTGTTGCTGCCCTGGGTCTACGCGCTGTTCTTCTAGGCAACCAGTAGCCTGGCCGGGGGTATCATTCGGCGTCTTCGTGCGCCGGATTCATGCCCATGATGTGATAGCCGGCGTCGACGTAGACTACTTCCCCGGTTATCCCCGACGCCAGGTCGGAACACAGAAACGCCGCGGTGTTGCCGACTTCCTCGGTGGTGACGTTGCGCCCCAGCGGACTGTTGCCGGCCGCGTGGCCCAGCATGGTGCGGAAACCGCTGATGCCGGCGGCCGCCAGGGTCTTGATCGGGCCGGCGGAAATGGCGTTGGCGCGGATGCCGCGATGGCCCAGGTCGGCGGCGATGAAGCGCATGTTGGCCTCGAGGCTGGCCTTGGCCGGGCCCATCACGTTGTACCCGGGTACCGCACGTTCGGCGCCCAGATAGGTCAGGGTCAGCAGCGCGGCCTGGTCGCTGAGCAGCGGGCGGGCAGCCCGGGCCAGGGCCGCGAAGCTGTAGGCGCTGATGTCGTGGGCGATTGATGACGCCTCGCGGGTGACGCTGTCCAGATAGCTGCCGGACAGGGCCTCGCGCGGTGCAAAACCGATGGCGTGCACCAGAATGTCGAGCTGGCCCCAGCGCTGCTCGATGGCGGCCACGGTGTTGTCGATATCGTCGTCACTAGATACATCCAGTGGCACCACGAAATCGCTGTCCAGCTCGGCGGCCAGTTTCTCCACGCGGGGGCCGAGTTTCTCGCCCTGATAGGAAAAACCCAGGGTCGCGCCTTCACGATGCATGGCGCGCGCAATGCCCCAGGCGATGGAGCGGTTGCTGGCCACCCCGGTGATGAATGCCTTCTTGCCGTCGAGAAATCCCATAATTCCTTCCTGCGTGAGCCGGCGCTGCGGCCGGTGGTGATCTAGATCGCGGCGGCTGCGTGTATGCGCAGGCGCTGGCCCGGCTGCAGCCGGTTGCTATCCAGACGATTCCAGCGCCGCAGCGCGTCGATGGTGACCTCGAAACTGCGCGCGATCGACCACAGCGAATCGCCTTGCTGCACATCATAGTAAATCACCGGGACGTTCGGCCTCGCTGCTGGCGTTTCCGGCGCGCCTGCGGCGCCTGGCGCAGAGCCGCTAGTGGCGGCCACGGCATGGGCGCGCGCCAGCGACCAGTCAGGTACCGCGGCGGTACGCGAGTCCCGCATTTTCAGGGTCTGGCCGGGCCGCAGTAAGGCGTCGGCCGACAGGCCGTTGAGACGCCGCAAATCGTCGACGCGCATCCCGTGGTCACGGGCGATCTGCCAGAGGCTGTCACCACCGCGGACCTGATAGGTGACGGATTCCGCCTGTTCCCGCCGGGGTTGCGCCCGTGTCGGGATGCGCAGATCGTCGCCGGGCCGGATGAGCGAGCCTTGAAGATTGTTCGCGTCGCGGATCAACGCGACGGTGGTGCCATAGCGAGTGGCGATGCCGCCCAGCACTTCTCCGGCCTGCACCCGGTGGCGACGCTGGGTTACCAGGCGTGCCGGGTCGGTGCGGGCCAGTGCGGTGCGGAACTGCCAGGATCGCTCGGTGGGCACCAGCAGCCGGTGGGGCCCGTCCGGGTGGGTTGCCCAGCGACGAAAGCCCGGGTTGATGTCAGCCAGTGTCTGCGCCGGCATGTCGATCATGTCGGCGGCCACGGCAAAATCGATCTGCGCGTCGAGCTGAACCGCCTCGGTCAGGGGTCGGTCGGGAATCGTCGGTAGTGCCAGATCGAACGCGGCCGGCGTCTGCAGCAGGCGCCGCAACGCAAGCAGCTTGGGGACGTAATCATCGGTTTCTGCCGGCAGGTCTAGGTGCCAGAAGTCCCGCGGCTGTCCGGCTGCCTCGGCCCGGGCCAGGGCGCGGCCGACCCGGCCTTCACCGGCGTTGTAGGCGGCCAGGGCCAGCAGCCAGTCATCGAACCGGCGATGCAGGAACCCGAGGTAGTCGAGCGCGGCGCTGGTGGCCGACAGCACGTCGCGGCGGCCGTCGTACCACCAGTTGCGCTCCAGGCCGAAACGGCTGGCGGTGAGGGGCATGAACTGCCAGAGGCCGGCGGCGCTGGAATGCGAGTCGGCACGCGGGTCGAATCCGCTTTCTACGATTGGCAGCAGCGCGATTTCCAGCGGCATGTCGTGCTGCTCGACCGCCTCGGCGATATGCCAGATGAAGGGGCTGGCGCGTTGCGCGGCCTCCTCGATGTGTCGCGTGCGGGCGGCGTAGAACTGAGTCCACGCGCGGACTTCGGGTCGCTGCTCATGCCCGGCCAGGGACATGCCTTGGCGGATACGCGCCCAAATGTCGTTGTACACAACCGGCCGGATTGCCGGGGCGGGTGGTCCCATGGGTTCCGGCGCCACCGTGGCGACCGACGGCGGCGGTGGCGGGCGGGATGCGCATCCGGCGAGTGCCAGCGACAGCAGCATCAGCCCGAGTGCCGCGAGTCGCACCCGGGTGGGTTCGGAGATTGTCATCAATTTGTTCGGGAAGACGGCACCGTCAGGCGCTGTCCTTCCAGGCACGAATCGCGGCGAACACCGCATCCGGCCCGGTGGCCGACGGGTCACGTGCCTGAGCTGCCGCGATCACATCCGGTTGATCCCAGCGCATGAAGGGATTGATTGCCCGTTCATCGGCCAGCGTGGAGGGCAGGGTCGGCCGATTCTGCGCCCGGTCGGCACGCGCCTGCTCGAGCGCGCCGGTTACCGCCGCGTTGTCCGGCTCCACCATCGCTGCGAAACTCAGGTTCTTGACGGTGTACTCGTGACCGCCGAATACCCGGGTATCGCCGGATAAATCCCGCAGGCGTGCCAGCCCGGGCCGCATCATGCCGGCATCGCCCTCGAACAGGCGGCCGCAGCCGCCGCGGAACAGCGCGTCGCCGCTGAACAGCCAGCCGTGGCCGGTGTACACGATGTGGCCAAGTGTGTGGCCCGGTACCGACAGCACATCAAGCGTGATGCCCAGTTCGTCGATTGTGACGTGGTCACCGTCGGCAACCTGATGGGTGATCGGGCAGGCACGGGTGGCTTCCTCGGGGCCGTAGACCGGCACGCTGATGTCATCGAGCAGTGCCGATACGCCGGCCGTATGATCCGGGTGATGATGCGTGATCACGATGGCAGCCAGGGTTTGGCCATGCTCGGCAAGCCAGGCGGCCGCCGGTTCGGCCTCGCCGGGATCGACGATTACCGCGCGGCGGCTGTCATCGTCGGCGATGGCCCATATATAATTGTCGGCGAGGGCCGGGATTGCGAACACGTGTGGCATGCCCGGGATGTTGCCAACCGGCCGAGGTAAAATCAATTGCGACACGCGACGCCGGCAGGCATTCGATCCTGGCTCGAGGGTGACCGGTCCCGGAACCTTATTGCGCTCGAGACCGAACGGCTGCAGGCCTGCCTGCATCGGGTGCCGGGTTATCGCATCCTGCAGATCGGTCGCTGGGGCGTTCCCGACGATACGCTGGCGACCTGCCCGATGTTGTGCCGCTGGGTTGCGGACAGTCAGCCGGATACACCGGTGGATATTCGCTTTGACGGCCGAACGCTACCGCTGGCCAGCGGTAGCCTCGACGCGGTGGTGATGCCCCACAGCCTGGAACTCATGCCCGATCCGCATCGCCTGCTGCGCGAGGTCAACCGGGTGCTGTCCGATCGCGGCCAGGTGGTGCTGCTGGGCTTCAACCCCTATGGCCCCTGGGCGCTGGGGCAGCGGTTACGCCGGCGTGGCAGCGGCTATCCGGCTGCGGACCGGCTGATCGCCCTGGGACGGGTCCGGGACTGGCTGCAGCTGCTCGATTTCGAAGTCACCGAAATGCGACGGTTCGGCCCCGGCTGTCCCTGGCTCCCGCGCTCGGGCGTGTCGCTGCCATCAACGGCGGCCTACTGGCTGATTTCGGGACTGGCGCCGGCGTATCTGGTGACCGCGCGCAAGCGCGTGGTTCCCATTCGACCGATTCCCAACCGCTGGCGCGTCCGGCGGCCCGCGCTGGTCGGGCGCGGTATGCCGGAACCCACCGCCCGTAGCGGTCATTCGCGCCGGGATGCGGCATGAAGGAGATCGTGGTTCATACCGACGGCGCCTGCCGCGGCAACCCCGGTCCGGGCGGCTGGGGGGCGCTGCTGGTGTATGGCGATCATCGGCGGGAACTCTGTGGCGGGGAAGCGCACACCACCAATAACCGGATGGAACTGCTGGCCGCGATCCGGGCGCTGGAGTCGCTACGTCAGCCCTGCCGTGTCCAGCTCTATACCGATTCGAACTACGTGCGTCAGGGAATAACCGACTGGCTGCCGCGCTGGCAGAAGAACGGCTGGCGTACTGCGGGCCGCAAGCCGGTGAAGAATGCCGACCTGTGGCAGCAGCTGGACGCGCTCAATCAGAAGCATGAGGTGGCCTGGCACTGGGTCAAGGGCCACGCCGGGGATCCCGGCAACGAGGCGGCGGATGCCCTGGCCAACCGCGGCATCGACGAATTGCCGGACGGCTGAGACGGCGACCGGCATGCCTGACCGCTTGCCAACGCGCGTCCGGTTGCACATCCTCTGGTCCCGAGAGTTCCGTTACTGAGCCGCATGCGTCAGATCGTCCTGGATACCGAAACCACCGGCCTGGAGCCGAGCGATCATCGAATCATCGAGATCGGCTGCGTCGAGTTGCTGCACCGCCGTCCTACCGGTAACAACCTGCATCTCTACGTCAATCCGGAACGCACGGTCGAGCGAGGCGCCATCGAGGTGCACGGCATCACCAACGAATTTCTCGCCGACAAGCCCCGTTTCGCGGCGATCGCCGACGAGCTCCAGGCCTATCTCGGCGACGCGGAACTGGTGATCCACAACGCGCCGTTCGATCTCGGATTCCTGGACGCCGAATTCCGCCGGCTGCAGCCGGAATTTCCCGGTCTGCAGTCGCAGGTAAGCGTGCTGGATACGCTGGTGGAGGCCCGCCGCCTGCACCCCGGCCAGCGCAACAGTCTGGACGCCCTGTGCAAGCGCTACGGGGTGGATGACTCCGCCCGCGAGCGCCACGGCGCGCTGCTGGACGCGGAGCTGCTGGCCGACGTATACCTGTTCATGAGTGGTGGCCAGACCGCGATCAGTTTCGCGGTTGAGAACGCCGAGCAGAGCCACCAGCATCACGCCGATGTGGCGGCCATACTTGCCGCGGCGCAAAATCGGCCGCGGGTGGTGGCGGCCTCCGACGAGGAACGAACGGCGCATGACGAGTATCTCCGGCGACTGTCCGAGGCCAGCGGTGATCGCTGTCTCTGGCAGTCGCTGGAGCGCGCCTGAACCCTGAACCCGCATGAGGGAGTGACTAAAAACGCATGTCTTTGAACGATCGCATACCCAACCTGGTACAGCCTGCCGATAACTGCTACTGCGGCGGCATGGTGGATGAAACGGCTCTGGCCGAGGCTCGCGACGCCGGCGTGCGTCACGTTGTGAACCTGCGGCCCGACGCGGAAACCCCGGATTTCAACGAGGCCGAGGCAGTGGCCGCCATCGGGCTGACCTATCACCATCTACCGATTGCCAGCCCGGAGGATCTCAACGAATCCAATGTGCGCCGGTTCGACGAGATCATGGACCACGTGGGTGATGAACCGGCGCTGGTTCATTGCGCCAGCGGCAATCGGGTCGGGGCATTGTTCGCCCTGCGCGCGGGCTGGCTCAAGGGCCAGGCGCCGGACGCAGCCCTCGCCCTGGGCCGGTCGCACGGCCTGACCAAGATGGAGCCCGCGGTCGAAAAACTGCTGGCGGGCTGATCCGCCCCGGCCGGGGGCTAGACCGCCATCTGCGGTAGAAGCGCGTCCCGCTGTTCGGCGAGAAATGTCCAGAATGCGGCCATCGCCGGGGTGGCATGGCGGTCGGCGCGCCGCACGGCATACCACTGACGGCGGATCGGCAGATCCTCGACCGGCAGGATCACCAGCCGGCCGTCGGCGATCTCGGCGCCCACCGCGTGGGCCGACAGCAGCGCGATGCCCAGCCCGGCCATTACCGCCTGCTTGATGGTTTCGTTGCTGGCAATCTCCATCGCGATGGTCGGCTGCCGGGACATCCGTCGTGCCAGGGCTTCGAACACCGTACGCGTGCCCGAGCCCGGCTCGCGCACCAGAAAGGTTTCGCCGCTTAGCTGATCGATTGGCAGATCCCGGCGATGGGCCAGGGTATGGCCGGGTGCGGCGACCAGTACCAGCGGATGGTCGCCGATGATCAGATGTTCCACCGGGAAATCCCGTGCCGGCCGTCCCATGACCGCGATGTCGGCCGAATAGTCGGCCAGCCGGGCAATGGTTTCCTCGCGGTTGCCCACGTGCAGCTGCATGTCGAGTCCGGGATGCCGGCGTCCGAATGCCGCGATAGCGTAGGGCGCGAAGTACTTGGCGGTGGATACCACCGCAATGCGAACCCGGCCGCTGGCCACACCCCGCAGGCTGGCCAGCCGATCGGTGCACTCGGTGAGGGTGGCGCGCACCTGTTCGGCGGCCTGAAGCACCGTCTGGCCGGCCTCGGTGAGTTTCAGGCCCTGACGGGTGCGGTCGAACAGCACCAGGCCGAGCGTATCCTCGAGCTGACGCAACCGGGCGGTGAGCGCGGCCGGGGTGACATGGAGTTCCCCGGCGGCCCCGGTGATGCGGCCGTGCCGGGCGATGGCCTCGATGCCGCTGAATTGCTTGAGGGTCAGGCCGCGCATGACGCTATAACAAATAAAATTTGGCGAACTGTCAAATAGATTAAACTGGATTTAACAAAAACCGCTCGCTAGGGTTTGCGGGTTCGATCACGAGGACTGCACCATGAACGGTCCCGACAGAGGAGGTCCGGCATGCCGGAACCGATGACCCTGCAGGCCTTTCTGGCTGCCCACGGGGCCGATGACCCTGCCGTCGACCAGGTGGTGACGGTCATGGCCGAGGCATCGCGCGAGATTGCCGCCACCATTCAGCTGGGCACGCTCGCCGGCCGGATGAGCGACGCCCACGGCGAACGCAATGCCGACGGCGATGAGCAGAAGGCGCTGGACGTGATCGCCCACGATGCCTTCACCGAGGCCCTGCGCCGGGCGCCGGTGGCGCTGGTGGCTTCCGAGGAATCGGACAGCACGGTCACGCTGGATGCCGACGCGCCGCTGGCCGTGGCCATGGACCCGCTCGACGGGTCGTCCAATATCGACACCAACGTGTCCATCGGCACCATCTTCTCCATCCTGCCGTCACGCCGGGGGGAGCCGGGCGAGGCCTCGTTCCTGGTGCCCGGCCGCGAGCAGCTGGGTGCCGGTTTCATCATCTACGGGCCCCAGGTATCGCTGGTGATGACCGTGCGCCGGGGTACCCATATCTTCACTCTGGACCCGGCCCGCGGCGAGTTCCGGCTGGCGCAGCAGGACGTGCGGATTCACCCCGCGCGTACCGAATACGCCATCAATGCCTCCAACTATCGCCACTGGGACGAGTGCGTGCGCACCTACATCGACGACTGCCTGGCCGGCGAGGACGGCCCGCTGGGCGCCAACTTCAACATGCGCTGGATTGCCTCGATGGTGGCCGATGCCTACCGGATCCTCGTGCGCGGCGGCATCTTCCTGTATCCGGGCGATCAGCGTCGGGGTTATCAGCAAGGGCGGCTGCGGCTGCTGTATGAAGCCAATCCGATGGCGCTGGTGTTCGAGGAAGCCGCCGGCGCGGCCACCGACACCGTCAACCGGATTCTGGATATCAAGCCGCGCAATCTGCATCAGCGCACGCCGCTGGTGTTCGGGTCCGCCGACAAGGTCGAGCGGGTGGCGCGCTATCACACCGACCCCAGCCACGATTTCACCCGGTCGCCGTTGTTCTCGCACCGCGGGCTTCTGCGAGCCTAGCCCTAATCAGGAGGAGGCCTCATGTCAGCCCTGCATCCGATCATTTCCATCACCGGTTCATCCGGCTCGGGCACGAGTTCGGTCAAGCAGACCTTCGAGAACATCTTCCGGCGCGAGAAGGTCAATGCCGCCTTCATCGAGGGGGATGCCTTCCATCGCTACAACCGCGCCGACATGAAGCAGGCCACGACCGATGCCGAAGCGGCGGGTAACGATCACTTCAGTCATTTTAGCCCCGAGGCCAATCTGCTGGAGGACCTGGAGACGGTGTTCCGGCAGTTCTCCGAGAACGGCACCGGGCGCACCCGGCATTACATCCACAATGCCGAGGAAGAGGAGATGTATGCCGCGCCGCGGGGCACCTTCACCGAGTGGGAGGACTTCCCCGACAACGCCGATCTGCTGTTCTACGAGGGCCTGCATGGCGCGGTGGTCACCGAAGGGGTCGACGTGGCCCGGCATGCGGACCTCAAGATCGGCGTGGTCCCGGTGATCAACCTGGAATGGACGCAGAAGCTGCATCGCGACCGCGAGGCCCGCGGCCACACCACCGAGGCAATTACCGACACCATCCTGCGGCGCATGCCCGATTACATTCGCTACATCTGTCCGCAGTTCTCGGAAACCGACATCAACTTCCAGCGCGTGCCCACGGTGGATACGTCCAACCCGTTCATCGCCCGCTGGATTCCCACGCCGGATGAATCGATGGTGGTGATCCGTTTCCGCAACCCGCGCGGCATCGACTTCAACTACCTGCAGAGCATGCTGCACGGCAGCTGGATGTCGCGGCCCAACTCCATTGTGATTCCGGGCGGGAAAATGGATCTGGCCATGCAGCTGATCCTGACGCCCATGATCATGCGTCTGGTGGAAACCCGCCGCCGCATGCTCTGAGTCGGCCCGCCGCTTATCGCCGCTGAATCCGGTCGGCCCGATTGCGGGTCGTCCGGTTTTTTGTTGACGGGCTCTAGGGCGTTGCTGAAAAAGACCATCCTGGCCTTGTTTCAGCGTCGCTGCACGTAAACGCGGTTTGCGCTTGCTCCCAAAATCAAGCGCTTCCAGCGCATGATTTTGGCGGTACGTCCTTGTGCCGCGCGGGACCTGCCGAAAAACGGGTTTTTTCAGCAGCCCCTAGCCGAAGTAGAACAGCAGGTAGGCCGCCAGCAGGGCCGCCACCCACAGCGTCATGATGCCGGTACCCCAGGGCCTGGCGAATACGCCGTCCGGCTGGTAGACGCGGCGGGTCAACGCCAGTCCGCGGCGGCCGGCGCCCGTCGCCAGGCCGCCCAGCCTGTCCAGCGAATCGCCGGTCGCGGATCGGATGCGCGCCAGCAACATCGGCGCGAGCCGCCGGTAGACCCAGTCGGTATCCAGATTCAGGGCCGGAATTTCCGGCGGGTACCAGCCGTTGCGGAACAGCGTGGTGAACGCCAGCGCCGCGAACAGCAACAGTTGCAACTGGGTGATCACATGGGCGGCGGTATAGGGGGCGTAATCCACCGCGAAGGGCAGAATCGCGTAAAGCGGTGCCGGGTAGACGCCGATGGCGATGCACAGGAATGCCGTGATTCCCATCGCCGCCAGCATGTTCCAGGGCGCCTCGGCTACCCGGTGGCCCACGTCGTGGTGGAAAAACGAGAAGAACGGCACCTTGATCCCGGAATGATCGAGCACGCCGGCCGAGGCGAACAGCAGCACCAGCCAGGCGATCCAGTGATGCTCCACCGCCGCGGCGGTCAGGATCATCGACTTGGTCACGAAGCCGGAAAACAGTGGGAACGCGGAAATCGACATCGCCCCGATGATGCAGAACACCGCAGTCAGCGGCATCGACTTGTACAGCCCGCCCAGCTCGCTGGCCTTGATCGTGCCAACGCGGTAGAGCACCGCGCCCATCGACATGAACAGCAGCGCCTTGTAAAGGATATGGGCGAAGGCGTGCGCGGCCGCGCCGTTGAGCGCCATCTCGGTGCCGATGCCGATGCCCACCACCATGAACCCCAGCTGGTTGTTGAGGCTGTAGGCCAGCACCCGGCGCAGATCGTTCTCGATCACGGCGAAGAAGATCGGGAACGCGGTCATGATGGCCCCGATGGTGATCAGGATTTCCTCGCCGGCAAACCCCCGCGCCAGGGCATAGACGGCCAGCTTGGTGGTGAACACCGACAGCACCACCGTGCCGGTGACCGTGGCTTCGGGATAGGCATCCTGCAGCCAGTTGTGCAGCAGCGGGAAGGCGCATTTGATGCCGAAGGCCAGGAAGATCAGCCAGCCGCCGGGGGTGTCCAGCCCCAGATGATCGAACGCCAGCGAGCCCGTGGCGCGGTAATGGATGATGGCGCCAGCCATCAGCAACAGACCCGAAATGATCTGGATCACCAGATAGCGCATGCCCACGCGATAGGACCGGGCCGTGCCCCGGGCCCAGATCAGGAACACCGAGGCGATGGCGGTCAGTTCCCAGTAGATGAACAGCGAGACCAGATCGGCGGCCAGCACCGCCCCGATGCCGGCGCCGGCATAGACCAGGGCCGCGGCATGCTGCAGCCGATCCCGCACGTGCCAGGCGTAAAGCCCGGCCAGCCCCCCGGCGATGTGAAAGATGGTGGCCCAGATGCGGCTCAGGCCGTCGATGCGGATGGTGACCAGGTCCAGCCCGAACAGCGTCACCGGCGCGTAGGTGCCGGTCGGCAGCTGCCAGAGCAGCATCAGCCCGAGCGCCGGTAGGGTCACGGCCAGCGCCCCCAGCCAGGCACGCGGTGCCACCACGGCCAGCAGACCGCCGGCCATCACCACCAGCGCGGGGTTGACCAGCCACTCAACCATCGTCGTCCTCGCCGTAGTAGGCCTCGTCGCGCGCGATCAGGCGGCGCAGACCCTTGGCCGAGAACACGATCACGCAGTAGGCGCCGAAGCCGGCCAGCGCGTAGAACCCGAACCAGCCGTCGAAGCCGAAGTAGGGATGCTTGTGGTAGACGAACTCGGCCGTGATCAGCAGCGCGCACAGGGCCCACAACGTGTAGACGATGCCGTTGACGGTGCTGGCCCGTTCCAGCCAGCCGGTGCTTGTCGGCTTTTCGCTCATGATCCGGTCACCGGTGCCAGCAGTTGCAGGATGTGGCCGCCGACGAAGAACAGCACCACACTGCCGGCGGCGGTGACGCACAACGGCACCACGCAGGCCAGCGGCGCCTCCTGACGGCCGGCGGGCAGGTCCGTTCCAGGGCGGAAGAAGGCCCGGGCCGGGATGTCCAGCAGATAGACGATATTCAGCAGCGAGCTGATTGCCAGCACGGCGATCATCAGCAGCTGCCCGGCATCGGCGGCCCCGACCATCAGCGCCCACTTGCTCCAGGCCCCGCCCAGCGGCGGCAGGCCGATGATCGACAGCGAGGCCACCAGGAACGCCCCCATCGTGAAGGGCATCACCCGGCCGAGCCCGTCCAGCTCACTGACCCGCGTGCGGTGCACCGCGGTGTAGATCGCCCCGGCGCAGAAGAACAGCGTGATCTTGCCGAAGGCGTGCATCACGATATGGGTGGCGCCGCCGGCGATGGCCATGCCGTTGGCCAGGGTCGCGCCGAGCACGATGTAGGCCAGCTGGCCGATGGTGGAGTAGGCCAGCCGGGCCTTGAGATTGTCGCGGGTCAGCGCCACCACCGACGCGGCCAGGATGGTGAAGGCGGCGACCCACATCATCGGGGTGGTGAAGTCGCCGGCGGCGGCGAAGTCGATGCCGAATACGTAGACCGTGATCTTGAGTACCGCGAACACCCCGGCCTTGACCACGGCAACGGCGTGCAGCAGGGCGGACACCGGGGTGGGCGCCACCATCGCCGCCGGCAGCCAGCGGTGGAACGGCATTAGCGCCGCCTTGCCGGTGCCGAACAGGTAGAGCGCGAACAGGCCCGCGGCGGCGGCCGGCGCGATATGCCCCTGCAGGATGCCGCCGGGAGTGAAATCCAGCGTGCCGGCCACCACCCAGGTGAGGATGATGGCCGGCAGCAGCAGACCGATGGAGGTGGTCAGCAGCACCCCGAGATAGGTCCGCCCGCCGGCCCGGGCGTCGTCGTTGCCCTTGTGCGCCACCAGCGGGTAGGTGGACAGCGTGAGCATCTCGTAGAACAGGAACAGCGTCAGCAGGTTGCCTGCCAGCGCGATGCCCATGGCCGCCGCCAGCGCCAGGGCGAAGCAGGCGAAGAAGCGGGTCTGGTTGTGCTCGTCGTTGCCGCGCATGTAGCCGATGGCATAGATCGCGGTGACGATCCACAGCCCCGAGGCCACCAGCGCGAACAGCAGCCCCAGCGGTTCCAGCGCCAGGCTCAATGACAGACCCGGCAGGATCGGGATCAGCGTGACGGCGGGGCGTGCCCCGTCGAGGACCGGTCCCAGCCAGCTGCATGCCGCCGCGAACAGCAGGAGGGCGGTCACCACGCTCAGACCATCGCGCAGATTGGGCCAGCGGCCGAGGGCCATCACGCCGAGCGCGCCGGCGGCGGGTAGCGCCATCAGCCAGGGCAGGGCAATTGTCACGCGCCGCCCCCAGTCAGGCTGGCCGCCGCCGACCGGACCACGTCGACCACCGGTGTGCTGTACAGCCCGAGTCCGATGTTCACGAGTACCAGCGTCCAGGTGGCGGCCAGCATGGCGGTGGGCGCCTCGGTCGGCGCGGGCACATTGTCCGGGGCCGGACGCAGGTACAGCAGCTCGGCCACCCGGCCGATGTAGATCACCGCCATCAGCGAACTGATCAGCACCGCCGCGGCCAGCCAGCCCTGCTGGGCCTCGAACAGGGCAGCCAGCAGGTACCACTTGCTGATGAAACCGGCCGTGGCGGGCACCCCGATCAGGCTTAGGCCGGCGGCCAGGAATGCCGCCGAGGTCCATGGCATGGCGCGGGCTGCCCCGGCCAGCGAGGCAAGATCACTGCGGTGCAGGCGCCAGAACAGGGCGCCGGCGGCGCAGAACAGCGCCCCCTTGATGACGCCGTGGTTGAGCATGTGCAGGATGGCGGCGGTCAGCCCCGCGGGCGTGGCCAGCGCGACGCCCAGCACGATGTAGCCGATCTGGGCCACGCTCGACCAGGCCAGCAGCCGCTTGACGTCGCTGGCGAAAATGGCCGCCAGTGATCCGTACAGCATCGCCGCCACCGCCAGCAGCGCGAGAATCTCGCCCAGCGGGAGCTGCCCGAAGGCGTAGGTAGCACCGAATACGGTATAGATGAAGCGGATCAGCACGTAGGCCGCTACCTTGGTCGCGGTCGCCGCCAGGAACGCGCTGACCGCCGACGGCGCGTAGGCGTAGCCGTCCGGCAGCCAGGCATGCAGCGGAAACAGCGCCAGCTTGATACTGGCCCCTACCACGATGAAGGCCAGCCCCGCCTCCACCGTGCGGGTGTCGGCCACGGCTGGCAGCCGCTCGGCCAGATCGGCCATGTTGAGCGTGCCGGTCATGATGTAGAGCAGACCGATGCCGATCAGCAGGAAGGTTCCCCCGATGGTGCCCATCACCAGATACTGGAAGGCGGCCAGAAGGGCGCGGCGTTTGGTGCCCAGCGCGATCAGCGCATAGGACGACAGCGACGAGATTTCCAGGAACACGAACAGATTGAACGCATCCCCGGTTATGGTGATGCCGAGCAGACCACACAGGGTCAGCAGCATCAGCGCATAGAACAGATAGGCCCGCTCCGCTGGCAGTTCCGCGGCTACGCTGGCCCGGGTGTATGGCCCGAGCACGGCGGCAATGCCCGATACCAGCACCAGAACGAAGGCGTTGAGCGTGTCGACACGCAGCTCGATCCCCACCGGCGGCGCCCAGCCGCCCATGGCGTAGGAGATCGGGATTCCCACATGCACCTGGACCAGCAGCAGCAGGCTGATGCCGAATACCGCCAGGCTCACGGTGCAGTAGGTCAGCCAGGCCAGGGTGGCGTGCCGCAGCAGCACGCACAGCGGGGCCGCCAGCAGCGGCAGAATCACCGGCAGGGCCGGCAGCTGGGCAAAGAAGTGCGCGATCATGCGTTGTCGCGGTGCTCGCCAGCCGGCTCGTCACCGGTATCGCAGGCGGCAATAATCTCGCTCTCGTCGAGACTGTCGTAGGCTTCGTGAATGCGCACCACCAGCGCCACTCCCAGCGCGGTGGTGGCTACCCCCACCACGATGGCGGTGAGGATGAGCACGTGCGGCAGCGGGTGGGCGTAGGGGGCGTCGACATTCCCCAAAATAGGCGCGGTAGCGCCGTCAATGGCGCCGGCGCTGATGTACATGATGAATACCGAGGTCTGGAACAGGTTCAGACCGATGAGCTTCTTCATCAGGTTGTCGTGACCGATGACGATATAGAACCCGATCATCATCAGCAGGACCACGATCCAGTAGTTGTAGAGCCCGAGGAAGGTGCTCATTCGACCGTCCCCTCCCGGCGCCGGCCACGTCCGGCAAACACGAAGAAGATGCCGATCATGCCGCCGGTGACGGTGACACCCACCCCCAGCTCCACCAGGATGATGCCGAGATGCTGGCCATGCGCCGGTTTGTGGGCGAGCACGTTATAGTCGAGAAAGTCCCCGCCCAGCAGCATGCAGGCCACGCCGGTGCCGGCGTAGATCAGCACCCCGCCCGAGATCAGCGCGCGTACCGCCCAGGGCGGAATCACGCGGCGGGCCTCGTCGAGCCCGAAAATCAGCGTGTAGAGAATGATGCCAGCCGCGAAGATCACGCCGGCCTGAAAACCGCCGCCGGGGCCGTATTCCCCGTGGAACTGCACGTAAAGTGCGAACAGCAGGATGAAGGGAATGGTCAGCTTGGCGACCACGCGCAGGATGGTGTGCTCGGTCATCGCCGGCGCCTCCGGGCGGTGCCCAGCAATACGAACACGCCGATTCCGGCGGTGAAGATCACCGTGACTTCGCCGAGGGTGTCATAGCCGCGATAGCTGGCCAGCACCGACGTCACCGCGTTCGGGATGTGGATTTCCTTTTCGCTGGCTTCCAGGTAGTGCGCGCGCACTGGATGTGTGTGTACCGGCGTGTCGGGCTGGCCGAAATGCGGCATATCCAGGGTGGCGTAGACCAGCGCCGCGCCGGTGACGCCGGTCACCAGCAGCGCCTGGGCCGTGCGCATCTTGGTGACGGTTTTCTCGCGACCACGGGTCAGGGCAAGAGCCCCGAGCATCAGCACGGTGGTAATGCCGGCGCCCACGGACGCCTCGGTAAATGCCACGTCCACGGCATCCAGCGCCATGAACACACTGGCCGACAGCAGGCTGAACAGTCCGGTGAGCATGGCCGCCGCGAACAGGTTTCGCAGGCGGGCGATCGCCAGACCGGTCACCGCCAGCAGGGTGAGCAGAACCAGGGTGAGGGCTTCGATCATCAGATCATCCACGCCGCTGCCCTCCCAGCATCGGCTTGATGCCGTCCTGGATCGCCGCATTGGCCAGGGCGTTGGCGGCGGTGGGGCTGGTCAGCAGCAGGAACAGCGCTACCAGCAGCAGCTTGACCGCGACCAGCCAGTGCGGCGCCTGTAGCAGCAGCCCGCTGAGGATCAGGATCATGCCGCCGGTGTCGGTGACCGAGGCCGCGTGCATCCGGGTATAGACATCCGGCAGCCGCAGCATGCCGACACCGCCGATCACCGCGACCAGCGCGCCGCTCAGCAGGAGCAGCCAGCTGGCGATGTCCAGCAGCAGCGCCATCACACGTCCCCGTCGGGATGATCGGACTCGCCCCAGCCCAGATCCCCGTACTGCATGAACTTGAGCACCGCCACCGTGCCGATGAAGTTGATCAGCGCATACACCAGGGCCACGTCCAGGAATTCGGGGCGACCGTCCAGGAAGCCGAGCACCGCGATCAGCAGCACGGTCTTGGTACCGAATACGTTCACCGCCAGGATGCGGTCGTACACGGTGGGGCCCAGCAACGCCCGGATCAGCAGCAACAGCATGGTGACCGCGACCCCGGCCATGGCGGCAGCGAACATCAGCGGTGGTACCCCGGCTCGCGGGTCTCCAGGCCACGTACCCGCTGATCCATCTCGCCGCCGTTGAGATCGGCCGCGCCCTCGGCCGAGATGGCATGCACGGTGATCGTGTTGCGCCGCGCGTCCACCGAGACCGTGCCCGGCGTGAGGGTGATCGAGTTGGCCAGGATGGTCTGTGCCAGCTCGGTGCGGCCGGATACCTGTACCGTCTCCATGGTGGGGGAGATGGCGTTGTGGCCACGCAGCACCCGCCGGATGACGTCGATATTCGAACGCGCAATCTGCGCCATCAGCCACAGCCAGTAGCCGGGCAGATGACGCATCAGGTAGAGCGGCTGGGTTTCCGCGTCCACTGCGCCCATCCGGCGGGCGAGCCATAGCACCAACAGGCAGCTGGCGGCGCCGAAGCCCAGCAGCAGGGCGGAATAATGCCCGGACAGCAGCAGCCAGAGAGCCACCAGAACCGCGCCGAGACTGACACTGTATCGCTGCATGATGCCGGCTTGACGCCGCTCCCCCGGATGCATCGCAAGCCCGCGACTGTAGCCAGCAGGCCGGGGCGCGTCAACGCGGCGTCAGTGTCGAGTCAGATGCCGCTGATGCGCCCTGGCAAACCAGACGATGACGGCACTGGCGGCCAGCAGCGCGACGGACACCAGCAATTGCGTTTTATTGAACAGGCTGGCCGGCCGGAAGTCATCCAGATTGGCCGTGAAGGCCTCGAATTCCACCGACGCGCCGAAGCTCACGAACGTGATCATCGGCGGCAGCAGGCCGATTAGCGTCCCCAGCGCGAAGCCCGGCCAGGGCACCCGCAGCAGACCGCAGCCGAAGTTCACCAGATCGAACGGCAGATAACTGGCCCGCAGGGTCAGAACGGTGGGAAAGGCGTGAACCCGAAGGGCCCGCCGCAGGGGTGCCAGGCGTTGTCCGGCCTTGTCGTCATCGGCACTGCCGGTGCCGAAGAAACTCGCGATGCCGTAGGCGGTATGAGCCGAGAAATTCTCTCCGAACAACGTGGCCAGCAGCCCCACCCAGAAGCCGAACAGACTGCCCGCCGCGATGGTCAGGAACATGGCCGGAAAGAACGTGAATGCCCGCAGCGTGTAGATCACGACGAACACCAGCGGCGCCAGAGGATGGGTGGATATCACCTGATGCACGGCGACCAGGATTTCCGGCGTGGACAGGCCCCGCGACCAGCCCCAGCCCAGCCCCGCGGCCAGCGCCAGTAGCCAGACCAGACCGGCGATCCACTTGGTCCGGGCGGATACACCGATCATGCTGGCTTGGTGGCAATCAGTGTGAGCACCTCGAAATAGGGTGGCCGCGCCTCGCGGGAACTCAGGTCGCAGTAGCGAACATCCAGCCCCGCCTCGGCGGTCCAGTCCAGCAGCGCGGCGCGGGAAAAGCCGAGATTGACGTGGTCGTAGGCGGCCACCGTGGCACCATGTTCGTGTTCGGCCAGGGTGGCCAGCACCAGATCGCCGCCCGGCCGGAGTACCCGTGCGGCCTCGGCGATCACCCGTCCGGGCTGGTCGGTAAAGGTCAGCGCATGCATCACGAAGACCTGATCGTACGACGCGTCGGCCATGGACAGGTCGTGCATGTCGCCCAGTTCGAAGCGGATGTTCGCGCGCTGCGCCAGCCGCCGCCGGGCCGCGGCGAGCACCGTGCGGCTGTAGTCGAAGCAGGTTACCGAGCGGGCCTGATTGCCGAGCAGTTCCGCCAGCACGCCGTCGCCCGAGGCCACGTCCAGCACGTCGCCCAGCGTGAGCAGCCCAATCAGGGCCCGCGTGGTGGCTTCCCAGGTGCGGCCGGGGGAGTACTGGCGTTCCATGCTGCCGGCCGCGGACTCGGCCCAGGAGGGGCGGACCTGGCGGCGGCGGGCGATCTCCCGGGCCTGCTCCCGGTCCTGGTGCAGTCGGGCATCGTCGATGTTCTCGGCCAGCACCTGCCAGAGCTGCCGGGCCCGGTCGTCGAAGGACGCGGGATCCACCGTCAGCAATGCCCGCGTGCGCTGGCCGTATTCCTTGACCAGCCCACCCCGGCGCAGACGACCGAGATGGGTGGAAACGCGGCTTTGCGACAGGCCGGTGACCGCGGTGAGCTCGGCCACCGTGAGCGGTTCCGCCTCCAGGATCAGCAGCAGCCGCAGACGGGTGGGCTCACCAATGAGCCGGAGCAGCTGGGAACCATGGTCGAGATCGAGCAAGGGCGTTGGTGCGGTCGTCGGTCGGGAACGAAACGGGCCGCCTCGCAAGGCGGCCCGTCAGTGAGAACAAGCCGTTTGGTGGTGTCAGCTGGTCGACTTGGTACCCGAACCGCCGCTTCCGCTCTTGCTCGCCGGGCTGGTCTTGCGGGCGGTCGTCGACTTGCGCGCGGTTGTGGTCTTGCGGGCCGCGGGCTTTCTGGCGGTGGTGGACCGCTTGGTCGTCGACGTGCTCTTGCGGGCAGTGCCGTCGGTCTTGCTTGCCGCGGTGCTGCGCTTGGCGGTGGAGCGGGCCGTGGTGCCGGACTTGCGGGCGGTCGACTTCGTCGCCGTCTTGGCGGTGCTGCGCCGGGTCGTCGAGCGGGTCCCGGAAGACTTCGTTGCAGTCGACTTACCGGTGGCGGTCTTCTTGGCGCCGGTTGCCGCCTGGCCCGTGTCGTTGAGGCTCTTGCGGATTTCCTCGTTGATCTGCTGGCGCGTCTTGTCGAGAATCTGCAGGCTTTCGCGGGCGTTGGCCATGATGCGGTCGATGGTGTCCTGCATCAGCCGAAGCTGGGATGTCGCGATGTCACGCGGGTCGCCGCCCTTGCGCAGCGACTTGATGTTCTTGAGCGCTTCCTCGTAGTGCTTCTTGATGGCATTGAGCTCGTGCTCGGCCAGGCGCTCGATGCCGTCGAAAACCGCCTTGTTGGTCGACGTCATCGCCTTCGTGTAACTCTTGCGCAGCTTGTCGACTTCCTTGCGAAGCTGCGTCGCGCGACTCTCTTTTTTTGCCATCAGCCCTGTCTCCCGGCGTGGTAAGTGCGATTTGAGTGTAGGCCGGCCCCCGGACGCTGTCAAAAGCCGGTTAAATCAAGCCTTGAACGATCTCCGCCGGAGCAGTTCCGACCCCGTCGACGGGGCCCGTGTCGGCTGGAAAAGCTGGGTCGGGCAGCATGATTACCGGACATGGACAGGTTGGTCGGCCGTCGGCCGGACCGGGTGCGGCTGCCCGCCGGTGCTGCTGGCAGATGCGATCGGACAAATGTTCAATCAGGCGCACCGGCCCGCATGGGAATGCCGATGAGGCCGACGGTGAGACGCCGACGGCCTGATTGTGTGCGCTGCCGCAATACGCTAGAGTATGGTGCGCGAAAAAGCACGACGATGAGGTCCGTGACAAGCGGGCCCGCCCGGCGCGTTGGCGCCCGGTTATCCATACAGACTCGCGGGAGACGCAATCATGGTTTATGAGGGATCGAAGCTGTCGGTCACGCTGGCCGACGGTATCGCCGATTTGCGGTTCGACGCCGCCGACGAATCCGTCAACAAGTTCGATGCGGCCACCGTGCGCGAGCTGGGCGAGGCCGCCGCGGCGCTGAAGCAGGCCGATGGCCTGCAGGGCGTGGTGGTGACCAGTGGCAAGCCGGTGTTCATCGTCGGCGCCGACATCACCGAGTTCGGCGAGATGTTCAAGCAGCCGGACGACGAATTCCTGGCCGGCATGAAGGCATCGAACGACGTCTTCAACGCGATCGAGGACCTTGGCGTACCCACGGTGACCGCCATCAACGGGCTGGCGCTCGGCGGCGGTTTCGAGATGTGTCTGGCCACCGACTACCGCGTGATGGCCCAGTCCGCGCAGATCGGCTTTCCCGAGGTGAAGCTCGGCATCATTCCGGGGTTCGGCGGTACCGTGCGCTTCCCGCGGCTGGTGGGTGCCGACAACGCGGTGGAATGGATCTGTACCGGTAGTCAGAACCGTGCCGATGCCGCCCTGAAGCTGGGCGCGGTGGACGCGGTCGTCGCGGATGATCAGGTCGAGGCCGCTGCCCGCGATCTGCTGGCCAAGGCGATTGCCGGCGACTTCGACTGGCAGGCCCGCAACGCTCAGAAGAAGGCGGCGCTGGGTCTGAACCAGGTCGAGGCGATGATGTCGTTCGAGACCGCCAAGGGTTATGTCGCCCAGCAGTCCAAGGGCCAGTACCCGGCCCCGGTGGAAGCGGTCAAGCGCATCCAGGCGGCGGCCGGCATGACCCGCGACGACGCGCTCGCCGAAGAGGGCAAGGGTTTCCTCGCGGTGGCCCGCACGCCGGAAGCGGACGCCTTGATCGGGCTGTTCCTCAACGACCAGCTGATCAAGCGCAAGAACAAGGGGCACGGCAAGATCGCCCGGGATGTCAATCAGGCGGCCGTTCTTGGCGCCGGCATCATGGGCGGCGGCATCGCCTATCAGTCGGCTCTCAAGGGCGTGCCGATCACCATGAAGGATATCGCCGAGAATGCGCTGCAGCAGGGTCTCGACGAGGCGGCCAAGCACTTCGACAAGCGCGTCTCCCGCGGCAAGATGGACACCGCCAAGATGGCCGCCGGCATGGGTCGTATCCGGCCGACGCTGTCCTACGCCGAATTCGGCAACGTGGACGTGGTGATCGAGGCGGTCACCGAGAATCCGAAGATCAAGAAGTCGGTGCTTGCAGAAACCGAGGAGGCGGTCGGCGAGAACGCCGTGATTGCCTCCAACACGTCGTCGATCTCGATCGACGATCTGGCGGCCGGGCTCAAGCGGCCCGCCAACTTCCTCGGCATGCACTTCTTCAACCCGGTGCATGCGATGCCGCTGGTGGAAGTGGTCAAGGGTGACAAGAGTTCCGACGAAGCCGTCGCCACCGTGGTGGCGTATGCCGCCAAGCTGGGCAAGACCCCGATCGTGGTCAACAACTGCCCCGGTTTTCTGGTCAACCGCATCCTGTTCCCGTACTTCTTCGGATTTCAGGCGCTGGTGTCCGGTGGCGTGGACTTTGCCCGCATCGACAAGGTGATGGAGACATTCGGCTGGCCCATGGGCCCTGCCTACCTGTCCGACGTGGTGGGCATGGATACCTCGCAGCATGTCGAGGAAGTTCTGGCCGCGGGTTACCCGGACCGGATGAAGGCGCAGTCGCAGTCCTCCCTGGACGTGATGGTGGAAGCAGGCCGCTACGGTCAGAAGACCGGCTCCGGTTACTACAAGTACGAGCAGGACAAGAAGGGCAAGCCGAAGAAGACGGTGGACGAGGCCGCCTACGAACTGGTGGCGAAGGTGCAGCCGGACGGAAGCCGCGAGGCCGGCGACGACGAGATCGTCGAACGCATGATGATTCCGATGATCATCGAGGCGGCCCGCTGTCTCGAGGAAGGTATCGTCGCCACCCCCAATGAACTGGATATGGGACTGGTGCTGGGCGTCGGCTTCCCGCCGTTCCGGGGCGGGGCATTGAAGTACGCCGATCGCCTGGGCCTGGCCCACGTCGTCGAGCGTGCGGATGCCCATGCCGAACTCGGCAAGCTCTACGAGCCGACCGCGCGGATGCGCGAGATGGCGGCCAACGGTGAGCAGTATTATTCGTAAGTAACGCAAACCGCAAAGGGCGCAATGTTCGCAAAGGGTTTTGATCGAAAAAGCGGAACTCGCTTTACCTTTGCGTCTTTTGCGAACTTCGCGGTTGGTGTCTTGCTCAATTCGGCAACTAGCCGAAACAGGAGAACCCTATGCAGGATGTAGTCATTGTCGACGCGGTTCGCAGCGCCATGGGCCGTTCCAAGGGCGGCATGTTCCGCAACGTGCGGGCCGAAACGCTGTCGGCTGATCTGATCAAGGCACTGCTGGCCCGCAACGAAGCGGTCGAGCCGGATGCCGTCGAGGACGTGATCTGGGGTTGCGTGCAGCAGACCCTGGAACAGGGTTTCAATATCGCCCGCAACGCCGCGCTGCTGGCCGGCCTGCCGCACGAGGTACCGGGGCAGACGGTCAACCGGCTGTGCGGTTCCTCGATGCAGGCCATCCATACCGCCGCCGGGGCCATCCAGAGCGGTCATGATGGCGTGTATATCTGCGGCGGGGTCGAGCACATGGGCCATGTGCCGATGACCCACGGCATCGATTTCAACCCGCAGCTGGCCCGCCATACCGCCAAGGCCGCCGGCATGATGGGCCTGACCGCCGAGATGCTCGGCACCATGCACAACGTCACGCGTGAAGCGCAGGATGCGTTCGCGGTGCAGTCACATCAGCGGGCGCATCAGGCCAACCAGGACGGCAGCTTTGCCGACGAGATCGTGCCGATGGCCGGTCATGATGCCAACGGTTTCGCCCAGCAATGCGACGCCGACGAAGTGGTGCGGGCCGACGCCAACGTGGAATCCCTGGCGGCCCTGCGGCCCGCGTTCAATCCGAAAGGGTCGGTAACCGCGGGCAATGCCTCGGCCATTTCCGACGGGGCGGCGGCGGTCCTGGTGATGTCCGCTGACAAGGCGAAAGCCCTGGGCCTGACCCCGATGGCCCGCATCCGCGGCATGGCAGTGGCCGGTTGCGACCCCTCGATCATGGGCCGCGGTCCCGTCCCGGCCAGCAAGAAGGCGCTGGAACGGGCCGGCGTGTCGCTGGCCGACATGGACTACTTCGAGCTCAACGAAGCCTTTGCCGCCCAGAGCCTGGCGGTGCTGCGAGAGATGCAGCTCGAGGATCGTCAGGACGTGATCAACATCCGCGGCGGCGCGATCGCCCTGGGGCATCCGCTGGGCACGTCCGGCGCCCGCATCACGGGCGCGCTGGCGCACATTCTTCAGGACAAGGATGCCAATCTGGGTCTGGCCACGATGTGCATCGGCATGGGGCAGGGGATTGCGACCGTGATCGAACGCATGAACTGATCGCCTGACGGATTATCGGCGGCATGAAGAAGCCCGCATGGCACATGCCATGCGGGCTTTTTCGTTTCCGGCCGGGCCGATACTTATCCCGGCTGCGGGACGGCTCCGGTCGGCGGATCGTCGAGTTCCGCGATCGCGGCACGCAGCGCCGCCACCCGGTCCGTGAACCAGTGGTCGGCCGGCACCAGCTGGGTGACGTCGAGTGCTGCCAGCACATCCTGGACTTCCTGGTTGGCGCCGGTGATGAACAGCGAGCGGCCGTAATCGTTGGCGTCCTCGGCAATCGTCTCCACTGCCTTGGCCGCGGAAACATCCAGATGCGGCACATGCGAGAAGTCCATGATCACCACGCTCGTTTCGCCCGAGGAACGCTCGCGCACGTGATGACCCAGGTCCGCGGCGGCGCCGAAACTCAGTGGGCCGGAAAAGTCGAACAGCGTGACCCGGCCGCCGGCGGACCGGAGCAGTTCCGCGGTTTCAGCGTCATCCACGTCGTCGGTGTCCGACTGCAGCGAGGCCAGCTGCAGGTCCGCGATTTCCTTCACGAAGGCCAGGGCCGCCAGCACCACGCCGACCGCCACCGCCGTGATCAGGTCGACGAACACGGTCAGGCCAAGCACCAGGGCCATCAGCACCAGATCCCAGCGCGGGCCGCGATGCGCGTGCATCAGATAGCGCCAGTCGATGATGTCGTAACCCACCTTGACCAGAATGCCGGCCAGCACGGCATGCGGAATCTGCGATGCCAGCGGGCTCAGTACCAGCACGATCGCCAGCAGCAACAGCGCGTGCGTCATGCCGGAAATCCGGGTCTTGCCGCCGGTGCGGATGTTGACCACTGTGCGCATGGTGGCCCCGGCACCCGGGATGGCGCCGAAGAAACCGGCCACCGTGTTGCCGATGCCCTGGCCGATCAGCTCCTTGTTGGAGTCGTGTCGCTCGCGGGTCATGTTGTCGGCCACCAGCGAGGTCAGCAGACTGTCGATACCGCACAGCACCGCCAGGATGATCGCCGCCTCGAACACCACGAACAGCGAATCCTGACTGAAGGTCGGCATCACGAAATCGGGCAGGCCGGTGGGAATATCGCCGAGGACCGGTATGCCGGGCAGCGCCAGTCCGGCGACCGAGCAGATGATCAGTGCCGCCAGCGGTCCCGGCAGGAACCTGCCGAGCTTGCCCGGCCAGGTGAACACGATGACCAGCGTGGCCAGCCCCAGCAGCAGGGCCCAGATATTGGGCGCCATGATCGCACCGGGCACGGCGGCCAGCGCCGGGATGGTGCCGGTGTCCGCGGGTTCGTGGCCGAACAGTCTTGCCAGCTGCAGGGCGATGATGATGCAGCCGATGCCGCTCATGAACCCTGACACAACCGGGTAGGGAACCAGCCGGATGTAGCGCCCCAGCCCCAGGATTCCCATCAGTACCAGCAGGCCGCCTGCCATGACCACACTGGTAAACACCAGCGCCGGATTATCGGCCAAGCTTGCGTAGACGCCCGCGAACACTACCACCATGGGCCCGGTCGGGCCGGTCACCTGCGGGCCGGTACCGCCGAACAGCGACGCGAAGAAACCGACCAGGATGGCGCCCCAGAGCCCGGCGATGGGGCCGGCGCCGGAGGCCTCGCCGAAGGCCAGCGCCAGCGGCAGGGCCACGATACCGGCGGTCACGCCGCCGAACAGGTCGCCCTTGAGATTGCTCGTATCCAGAAAGGCCATCGAATCGTCTCCGTATTGCGGAATCAGCCCGCGTTCTCGCGCAGGCTGGCGTATGCCCGGTCCAGCGGCTCGAAGGCGTCGCGGTCCGGGTTGTGGGCGCGGATTTGCCCGCTGCCGATGTCATAGACCCAGGCATGCAGCCGGATACCGTCGGCCGCCAGTCGTGCCGCCACCGCTGGATGGGTGCGAAGATGCTGCAGCTGGACCAGCGTGTTCTGTTCGATTACCCGGTCGAGCTGATCCGCGCCGTCGAGCTCGGGATGGTTATGGCGCACCGTCGTCACCGCGGCGTGACAGTGGGTCAGCCACTGGCCGACCTGCGGGAACCCGGAAAGATTCTCCGGCGCCAGTGCTCCGGTCATGGCGCCACAGCCGGAATGGCCGCAGACGATGACGTCACGCACGTTCAGGGCGCCGACGGCATACTCCACCGACGCCGCCGTGCCCTCGGCGCCCCCGCCATAGGGCGGCACGATGTTGCCGGCATTGCGGCAGACGAACAGGTCGCCGGGGTCGGCGCCGGTGATCAGACTGGGATCGACGCGGGAATCCGCGCAGGTGATGAACAGTGTTGCCGGTGACTGGCCGCCGGCCAGTTCCGCGAACAGTTCGCGGTAATCGGCGAAACGCTCCCCTTGGAAGCGTTCGATGCCGTCGAGAATCTTGTCCATGTCGAAACCTTTGTGCGGAAAGACAATTAGTGCGGCAGGCTAGGCAACATCTGGCAATCGCGTAAGTCATAAGTTCTGATAAATTATGATCGTAGAATACGATCACATGAGGAAGCCGCTTGGCCGAGCCCACCATCAAGCAGTTGCGTTGCTTTGCCGCGGTGGCGGAACACGGCGGTGTTCGGCGTGCGGCGCTGCGCCTCGGCGTGAGTCAGCCCACCCTCACGGCCCAGCTGGCCGCGCTCGAGGCAACGCTGGGCATTTCGCTGATCGAGCGCTCGCGTTCGGGTGCCCTGGTCACCGCCCTCGGGCGTTCCCTGTTGCCGCACGTGGATAGGCTGCTGCGGGAAAGTCGGGAAATCGTCAATTTCGCGCGCGAGGCGGCGGATTCACCCTCGGCCACGCATCGGCTTGGTGTGTTGCCCACCCTGGGGCCGTATCTGCTGCCCGACGTGATCCCGGAACTGCATCGGCGCTTTCCGGCACTGCGCATTTTCGTCAAGGAGGATGGCCCGCGGGAACTCGAGGCCGGCCTGGCGGACGGCCAGTACGACCTGATTCTGGCCTCGGCGCCGCTGGAGGATCGCGACATGGCGTCGACGCCGCTGTTCAGCGAGCAAATGCATCTGGTGTCCGCGCCGGATCATCCGCTGGCGGACCTCCCGCAGGTCCGGCCGACCGATTGCGTGGATCAGAATTTCCTGGTGATCGAGGAGCGCCACCGCTCGTTCCTGCAGGTGCAGGGCGTCGCCCGCGATTACGGTTTCCGCCTGATGCGCGACTTCGAGGGCACCAGCCTGGACACCCTGCGCCAGATGATCGGCACCGGCCTGGGCGTGTCGTTCCTGCCGTCGCTCTATATCCGTTCGGAGATCGGCCCGCGCCATGACGTGATCCGCCTGGAGGCCGCATTCGACACGCCAAGCCGGGATATCGTGCTGGCCTGGCGGCCGCGCTCGGCCCAGCGGCACTGGTATCAGCAGCTGGCCGGCATCATTCGCCAGATCTGCGCCCGGGATCTGGCTGACCATGTGGTGGTGGCGGCGGGGCCGTGAGAGATTGCGTGCCGGTTGCCGATGCCCACCGGGATGCGACGCCCGGCGTTCCCGGCTACGCTGTTCGCCCGGCCGCTGCGATAATGCAGGCGGCAATCCTGCCCAGATGAAGAGAGACTTGATGCGCTTGTTTCCGACGCCGCCGCTTGTGACCGGACTCGGGCTCCTGCTCGGCATGTGCGGTACCGCGTGGGCCCAGTCCGCCGACGTGCCCGCGCCCGGGGCCGCCGAGACGGTCAGCGACGAGTCACGGCCGCAGGCCACCTACGATCTGATCATCGCGCCGGCAGAGGATCCGGGCGGCATTGACGCCAATCTCGCGGCGACCCGGACCGTCGACGGCCCGTTGTCCCGGCGCGTCTACCGCTCGCCGGCTGATCAGTCACCCGAGGCCGTGCTCGATGCCATGGCCGGGGACCTGCGCGAGGCCGGATTCGAGATCGTGTTCCGCTGCGCCGACGAGGCCTGTGGCGGTCCCGCGTTCCTGCAGGCCAGCCCCGGCGGCCGGCATGACGCCGAGCGCTTCATTCTCGATACCGGCGCGGTGGGCTACCTGGCGGCTCGCGATGATCGGCCCGGCGGCGACCGTTTCGTGGCGGTCCAGAGCAGCGCCTCGGCGGCCGGTGAGGGTGTATTCACCCTGGTTGACGTGATTGACGCCAGTCCTCGAGAACTCTCCGCCATCACGGTGGATGCCGAGGAAATGGGTCGGCGGTTGGACGAGCAGGGCCGGGTGGCGCTCTACGGCATTTATTTCGATACCGACAGTGCTCGGTTGCGGGATGCCTCGGACCCCACGCTCACCGAGATCGGCAAGCTGATGCGCCAGCGCCCCGATCTGCGTCTGCTGGTGGTCGGGCATACCGATACCCGCGGCGAATTAGAGTACAACATCGATCTGTCGCGACGGCGGGCGGAGGCCGTGGTGGAAGCGCTGGTCGGCGATCAGGATGTGACCCGCGGCCGTCTCAAGCCCTGGGGCGTGGGTTTCACCTCGCCGGCGGCCAGCAACAGCGACGCGGATGGCCGTTCCCGCAACCGCCGGGTCGAACTGGTGGTCTGGTAGCGCCGCGGCGACAGCCGTCAGTTCAGACTGAATTCGATGTCGACCTCGAGCTCGATGCGGTTCCGGCGCAGGTCATCGGGCATGGCCGGCAGGGGCTGAGCCCGGTCGATGAGCGCCTCGACCTCACGGTCGAGCAAGGCGATGCCGGAGCTTTCCAGGATGCGGTATTCGAGGATGTTGCCCTCGCGATCCACCACGAAATAGATGCGTACGACGCCCTCGTCGCCGCGCTGCTGCGCCTGTTCCGGATACTGCTTGTTGTCTGACAGCCAGCCCCGCACGGTGTCGATGTAGGCCTCGGTGGGGTCGCCGCCGCCACGGGTCGGTTCGCGGGTCTCCGGCTCGGGGGTGGCATCCGGCGTGATCGTGAGCGCTTCGACTGTTTCCGACGGGACGGTGGGGTCGGCCGTCTCCGCACTTGGCTGGTCCGCCGCGGATGCCGCGAGCACATCCTGATCACTGGCCTCGGGCACGGGATTGTCGCGGGTCGGGGCCTCCGCCACGTCGGGTGCCGGCACGTCGGGCTCGACCGCCTCTACCGGCTCCGGTGCCGGGGCGGCCGCGCTGCTCATCGCGTCGCCCATCGATTCCAGGTTGATCTTCACGCCCTGTTCGGATGGGACCAGGGCGCTGGGCGAGTTCGGCACCAGTAGCATGATCAGTGCGGCGATGCCGGCATGGAGCAGGGCGGCCAGCAGGCCGGCGCCCAGCCAGTGCCGGCGCAGCGGCAGCGCCGTCATGGCGAGGCGCTGGTGGTCAACAGACGCAACTCATCGACGCCGGCGTCGTGCAGTTGCTGCATCACCGCCACCACGCGCGTGGCCGCAACGGCCCCGTCTGCCTTGAGGCGGACCCGGGGGGCATCGTCGCCGGTTCGCTGCCGGCCGACCCGTTCGGCGAGTTCCGCCAGCGGTACGACATCGCCGTCGATGGCCACCCGATCGTCGGTCATCATCTGGACCAGCACGCCTTCGGCGCGCGCCGGGTCCTCGCTTTCGGATTCCGGCGGCTCGATCGGCAGCGGGTCGGGAGTGGCCAGGCGCCCGGCCAGCATGAAGAAGATCAGCAGCAGGAACACGATATTGGTCAGCGGCAGAATCCGCTCGTCCTCGTTACGTGGTCGGCGGGAGCGGGGAAATTTCATCGCGGTCCGTCGCCCCCGAGCATGGACAGATTGCGCGCGCCCGCGGCGGTGAGTCGGTCGAGCACGGCGACCGCGTCCTGCAGTGAAACGCCCTCGGCCGGCCGCACCAGCACGCGGCGGTCCGGGTTGTCTTCCAGTCTCGCGCTGACCCGCCGCGCCAGGCCCTGCGGCGTGACGTACTGACCGCCAAGCCGGATGCCGTCGGTGCGGACTTCCACCAGCAGCGCGCCCTCCATGGTGGGTTGCCCCCCGCCGCGGCTGGGAGCGTCCAGTGCAATCGAATGCAGGTCGAGAAAGCTCGATGCCAGCATGAAGAACAGCAGCAGGATGAACACCACGTCGATCAGTGGTGTCAGCCCTACCAGCGGCCGGCGGCGCGCCGGACTATTCGCCAAGCGGGCGGACTTCAACGCGTTCGGGGTCGAGCTCATGGCCGTGCACGGCGGGGGCCCGTGACAGATCCATGGTGAAAACCTGGGTGACGACGTTGTCCATGTCGTGGGCCAGCCGGTCCACCACCCGCTCCAGCCAGTTCAGGGCCACGATCACCGGCATGGCCACCGCGAGGCCGGCCGCGGTGGTCAGCAGCGCCTGCCAGATGCCCCCGGACAGGATCGCCGGGTTGACCTGGCTGCCCGCCGCTTCCAGATCCCGGAACGCCTCGATCATGCCGAGCACGGTGCCGAAAAGGCCCAGCAGCGGCGCCAGCGAGGCGATCACCTCGAGCGGGCGGAAATGGCTGCGCAGGGTTTCCAGTTGATCCGCGCCATAGCGCAGCACTTCCTCACGAACCAGCTCATCGGCCAGGTCTACGCGGTGCTTGCCGCGGATGGCGCGGGCCAGCACCTGCGCCACCGGGTTACGCGATTTGCCGGCGATGGCGGCCGCGTCCCCGGCGCTGCCGGCCCGGTACACCTTGAGGGCGCTTGTCGCGGTGCGGCGGTCGCCGACGCGCATGGCCGAGAACTGCCAGAGCTTGAGCAGCACGATGGTCAGCGCGAGGATCGACATGGCGATAAGCAGGGCCACCACCGGACCGCCCAGCGCAATCATCTCGAGTACGCCACCAGCCCAGGCCTCGGCCCGGCTCAGAAAATCGTTCATGCCCCCTCCAAGCGGAAAAGCGATTGCCGCGGGTGCGCGCTGCCGGCTTCCGCCGTGTACGTCACGCTACTTGATGAATGGTACCGGGCCACGGGCCCGGACTGAAATATCGGCCAGGCAGTTTTCGCGGTCGCCGTCGGCATCGCGGCAATCCAGGATCTGGTTGAGCAGCATCTGGCCGATGTCGTCACAGGCCAGGCCGCCGATGTCGAATACCTTGAGGCTGGTCTTGCCGGCGGGCAGTGGCGCCAGGTCCACCGCCAGGCGCTTGTTGACGATGCCGTCGGCATCGAACATCACCACGTCCGCGCGTAGCTGGTCGAAATCCGCCTCGGTCTGATTACGCGCCACGACGTAGGCGCGGCAAGCGTCATCCAGGGCGGAGAGCTTGTTCAGTTCCAGTCGGACCTGACGCGGGCCGTCGTCGTCTTGCGTATCGCCCATGGGCTTGTCGGTTGCGGCGGCCGATTCGCTCGGCGAACGCCCCTCGGCGCGGTCGGGGCCGGGATCCGGGCCGTCTTCCGCGTTGCCGGCGTCGGCCGGTATCACGGGGGCCTGCTCATCGGCGACAGGCTGGTCGGACGATGATTCCTCGGCGGTCCCGGAAACGGCCCAGAGCAGCAAGGCGATGAGGGCCAGTGAACGATGAATGGGCATGGTGGTACTCCTTGAGCAGGCCGACATGATCCCGCGAGCCCGTACCTCGGTATGTCAGGCCCTAGTCTACGTCAAGACAAGCCCCGCGGCCGACGGTTCCAGTCGACACCGGTTGCCGGCCATGGCCACAATCACCGCATTTCCGATCCGAGAGGGCAAACGGTGGCAATACTCGAGCGTATCCAGGCATCCGACCATGAACAATTGCTGTTCACTCGCGACCGTGACACCGGGTTGCGCACGATCATCGCCATTCACGACACCACACGTGGGCCGGGACTCGGCGGGATCCGCATCCGCGAGTACGACAGCGAAGCCGATGCCGTCGACGACGTGCTGCGGCTATCGCAGGCGATGAGTTACAAGAATGCCTGCGCCGGTCTGGCGTTCGGTGGCGCGAAGGCCGTGATACTGGGGCCACTGCCCGCCGATCGCCGCGCCGCGTTCCTCGCCATGGGCCGTATCGTGGAAGGGCTGGCCGGTCGGTATGTCGCCACCGAGGACATGGGCATGGCGGAAGCCGACATCGCGGTGCTCAACGAGGTGACCGAGTTCGCCGTGGGCCGGTCGCGCGAAGCTGGCGGATCGGGTGATCCCTCGCCGCATACCGCCCTGGGTGTGTTCGTGGGCATGCGCGCCACGGTCCGCGCCGCGGGACTGGGCGACGGCATGCGTGGTCTGTCCGTTGCGGTACAGGGCTGCGGCAAGGTGGGGCTGGGTCTTATCGGGCACCTGATCGACGCGGGCGCTCGCGTGATCGCAGCGGATACTGATACCGACGGCGTTGCCGAGGCCCGCGAACTGGGCGCCGAGATCGTGAATGCCGATCAGATACTAGCCGCGGAAGTCGATGTGCTGGCGCCCTGCGCGATTGGCGGGGTGTTGAATGAGGCCACCATCCCGACGCTGCGTTGCCGCGCCGTGGCCGGTGGCGCCAATAACCAGCTGGCGACCGAGGCCGACGCCGATCGTCTGGCAGCACGCGGCATCGTCTATGCCCCGGATTTCGTGATCAACGCCGGCGGCGTGATCAACGTGGGGGATGAATTGGCGCCCGGAGGTTATTCACCGGAGCGGGTTCGGGGCAGGGTGATGGACATCGAGCAGACGCTGGCGGAGATTTTCGGCGAGTCTCGCGAGTCACGGCAGAACACGGCCGGTATCGCGGTTGCCCGTGCTCAGGGCCTTCTCCGCGGTCGCTGAACACGGGCCTGAATCCGAGAAAGAGACGGCCGGCCGCCTCGTAAGGAGGTGGCCGGCCTTCGGCCTTCTTCAGTTATTCGCTGGAAATGGTAACGGCTGGGCCTTCCAGCGGCAGATTGTCGGCTACCGCATTGCCGGTTTGCCCGGTTGCAGTGACCTGCATCAGGGTGAACTGGAGATTGCCGGTCGGGGGCATCATGCCGCCGCCGTCATCGCCACCACCGCCGCCACCGCCGCCGCTGCCGCCACAGGCACTAAGTCCTACCGCCAGGGCCAGAGCAGCGAGGGGCCAGGCGATTCGGCGCCGCAGACCGCCAAGCGATGCGAGAGCCAGGAACAGACCGCCACCGGCGAACAGCATGGAACTGCTTGACGTCATGGCGGTACTGGTGTCCGCGGCGATATCGATCACGATGATATAGCTCTCGTCGCCGCCGTCCGCCATCAAAGTACGTTCCGGATTCAGCGTGACGAAGAATTGCCCGGACGCGTTGATCTGGACATTCCCGATCGGCATGGCGCTGGCTTCACCGGCATCCAGGTTGCCGTTGCCATTGTTGTCGAGATAGACCTCGGCATCCGCGATGTTGGTGCTCACATCGCCCGTCACGGTGCCATTGAAGCCGTCGACATCCACTGATTCGACCGTATTATTAGTCAGCGTGAAGGCCAGGGCCGTCACGTTCTCGTCGCCTGATATCGCCGGTACTTCGGCCGGACCATTTCCGGTGAGGGTCAGAACCGGATTTCGCGTGAACTCCACTGCGCCGATATCACAACCCTCAATGCCATTACCGTCGCCATCGAAATCGCGGACCACGCCGCGCTGATCCCGATTGTCGATTGGCGCCGCGTCGCAAATGGTGTCGTTGCCGGCGTCGACGGCCGGGCTGCCGAAGGGGGCAACGTGAATCAGGGTATTGCCGGACACGGTCAACTCATCGAGCTGTGCGTCACCGGTCAGAACATCCCCGGTGACATTGGCGCCGGACGTATTGCCGATGAAACTGCTATCCGCTGTTACGTCGCCGAACGCATCAGGCCCGTCGTTGGTGCCGGCGTTATCGATCCTGTTGTTATCGATAATGGTGTTGTTGGCCGTGATGAAGGCGCCGTCCACGCTGGCGATGCCACCACCATTAGTCACCGACTCATTCTGGGTGACGGTCACATTGATAAGCGTGGTGGTGCCGCCGTCATTGAAAACGCCGCCGCCGCCGCGCAGGCCGCCGGCTATCGTGCTGCTGGCCGTGGCCATGTTGTTGGAAACGGTCGAGTTGGCCACCGTCAGGGTGCCGGCGCCCGAGTTCCACAGCCCGCCGCCCTCGGAGGCCGTGTTGAACACGATGGCGCTGTCATCCACGGTTACGTCGCCGGCACCCGTGGTGTGCAGGGCGCCGCCGTTGCCGGGGGTGTTGCCGGTGATGTTGCCGCGGGTTTCATCCAGGCCGCCGATGACGGTCCGGGTGATCTCCACGCTGCCGGCGTTGTTTTCGATACCGCCGCCCGCGCGCTGTGAGGTGTTGGCGAAGATCGAACTACGGTCGATCGTCAGCGTGGCTGTTACACCGTCATCGGCATCGCCGTCGTTGAAGGCCGCGCCGCCACTACCGGACGTACCGGTGGCATCATTCCCGTTCAGGGCGCTGCTGGTGATGATGAGCGTGCCAGCCTGATTGAATACGCCGCCACCGCCCTGATCGGCGGCGTCGCCGTTGGCGGTGTTGTTCTCGATAATCGAGTCAGTGACGGACATTTCGCCAGCGTTGTTCCAGAGGCCGCCGCCTTCGGCCGCGGTGTTGTTCCGGATGGTGCTGTTCATCACCACGATGTTGCCGTTGCCGGTCACGTGCAGACCACCACCGTTGCCCGGGTTGTCGCCGCCGTTGTTACCGCTCAGCGTGACGTCGGTCAGCGTCACGGCGTTCGCCGTGACGCCGGATGCGTCCTCGATGCCGCCACCGGCGCGATTGGCGCGATTTCCGGTAATGCTGCTGCTGGTGATGTCCACTGTGCCGTCGACCGCGTTGAAAATGCCGCCGCCGCTGCCGAGGTCGCCATCGGCGCGGTTGTCGTCGATCGTGGTGTTATCCCGGATGGTCAATGTGCCGCCGTTGTTGAAGATGCCGCCGCCGCCATCATCGGCTGCATCACCGCTGGCGGTGTTGGTCTGGATGACCGCGTCCTCGACGATCATCGTTCCGGCGCCGTTCCACAGCGCGCCGCCTTCCCGGGCCGCGGTGTTGTTGCGATAAGTGCCGCCGAAGACTTCAATCGTGGTGACGCCGGTGCTGTCACTCACGTGCAGGAAACCGCCATTGCCGGGATTGGCCGGTGTATTGCCAACAGTGCCGGTGCGGTTGCCGTCGGCCGTGATGCCGGAAATCCGCAGATTCTCCGTATTGCCGGAGGCGTCTTCGATGCCGCCGCCGGCGCGAACCGCCGCATTGCCGTTGTAATTACCGCCGTTGATGGTCAGCTGCCCGGCACTGGTTTCGGTCCGGCCATTGAAGATGGCGCCGCCACTGCCGGACTCGCCATCGGCCTGGTTGTTGCTGAAGTCGGCCTGATCCACATTCAGGACGCCGCCGTTGTTGAACAGCGCGCCGCCACCGTCGTCTGCCGCGGGTCCCGAGGCGATGTTGTTGGTGTAGGTGCCGTTGGTGACCGTCATGGTCTGGCCGGCGTTGTTCCACAGCGCGCCGCCTTCTCGGGCGGCGATGTTCCCGGTCGCTGTAATATTGGTGAATTCGGTATCACCGGCAGTCACGTGCACGGCGCCGCCATTGCCGGGGTTTGGTGCATTGCCGCCGGCATTATTCTGCGCGAATGCGGTTCCGCTGAAGGTGGCGCTCCCGTCCAGTTGCTCAACGCCGCCGCCGGCGCGAAACGCCGTATTGCCGCTGATATTGCCATCAGTGACGTTCAGGTTGCCGGCGTTGAGAATGCCGCCACCGTTACCGGCGAGGCCGGTCACGCTGTTGCCGAGAATATTCGAGTCCTCGAGGACCAGGTTGCCGCTGTTGAAGATGCCGCCGCCGCCTTCGCCGGGCGCGTCCGCGGTGGATTCGTTGCCGGCCACGAGTGTGTTGATCAGTGTCAGGCTGTTCGACGATGCACCCGTACCAGTGGTGTTGTGAATGCCGCCACCGTTGCCGTTCTGGGGATCACCTGCGGCGGCGAGGCCGTTGGCCACGATCAGGTTTTGGAACGTCACGCTGCCGCTATTGCCGGCCGCGCTCGTGTCGGTGTCGACGAAAAACACGCGAGCACTTTCGCCGCCGCTGATGGCCATGCGGTTCTCGTCAATCGAGTCATCGGCGCTATCGCCGAGAAGACCAAGTAGAGAACCGAGGCCGTCCACCAGAGCGCCGAGTAATCCGCCGGACTGCGGCGCTTCCACGAATCCGTCAATCGTGACGTCATCCTCGATACGCAAGCTACCTTCCGTCAGGACAACGATCTGCCCCTCGCCTGCGAGATCCACATCATCGAAGTTGATGATGTCCCCGTCGGCATCACCCATGGAACCGTTGGTAACGCAAGCGTCCTCGCCCCCCGGAATGCCATTGGCGAGCGCAACGGCCTCACGCAGCGTGCACTCACCATCGTCGACCTCGTTGTCGGCGGTGGTGGTTACCGTGAAGGTGGCCGCGTTGGCTGTGGCAGCGAACACAGCCGCCCCGATCAAGCTCGCGAAAACAGCGTTCGAGATGAACGGGCGAAGGAAGGCGCGTGATGTTCCCCGGCGCATGGCGAATACCCCTAGCGTATTGGTTGTAAGGCGAGTTTAACGCCTAAGCAAGCCAGAGGGTGGGCGACCTGTCAAACCGCAGGCCGCCCCGGTCCGCAGGAATTCGTCGCCCGGCTAGGCGGCTTCCCGGAACACCAGGCTGCCGTCCTCTCCGCTGTTTACCTGAATGCACATACCGGCGCTGAATTCCCCGGCCAGAATACGCTTGGCCAGCGGGTTCTCGATCTGCGTCTGGATCGCCCGCTTGAGGGGCCGGGCACCGTAGACGGGGTCGAAACCGGCCTCGGCCAGCTTGTCCAGCGCGGCATCGCTGATGTCGATGCGGAGGTCGCGCTCGGCGAGTCGGGCTTCCAGGTGCTGCATCTGGATGCGGGCGATGGAGCGGATCTGCTCGCGCCCCAGCGGGTGGAAGACCACTGTCTCGTCGATGCGATTGATGAACTCGGGGCGAAAGTGCGAGCCGACGACTTCCATCACCGACTCCTTCATTGCGTCGTACTCGTCCTCGCCCGCCAGTTCCTGGATCAGCTGGCTGCCCAGATTGGAGGTCATCACGATCACGGCATTGCGAAAGTCCACCGTGCGACCGTGGCCGTCGGTCAGGCGGCCGTCGTCCAGCACCTGGAGCAGGATGTTGAAGACCTCCGAATGGGCCTTTTCGACTTCGTCCAGCAGGATCACAGCGTAGGGCTTGCGGCGGACGGCTTCGGTCAGGTAGCCGCCTTCCTCGTAGCCGACGTAGCCGGGCGGGGCGCCGATCAGCCGTGCCACAGAATGGCGTTCCATGAACTCGGACATGTCGATGCGGACCATGGCCTCTTCGGTGTCGAACAGGAAGGTCGCCAAGGCCTTGCACAGCTCGGTCTTGCCCACGCCAGTGGGGCCGAGAAACAGGAACGAGCCGATCGGCCGGTTGGGGTCGGACAGCCCGGAGCGGGCCCGGCGAATCGCGTCGGACACGGCCGTGACCGCCTCGTCCTGGCCAATCACCCGTTCGTGCAGCGCCTCTTCCATGCGCAGGAGCTTGTCGCGCTCGGCTTCGAGCATTCGCGCAACCGGCACGCCGGTCCATTTGGACACGATCTCGGCGATTTCCTCCTCGGTGACGCTGTTGCGCAGCAGGCGGTTGCCGGATGAATCGGCCTCCGCGGCCTGGGCTTCGGCGAGTTTCTTCTCCAGTTCCGGGATGCGGCCGTACTCGAACTCCGCCGCGCGGTTCAGATCGCCGGCCCGGCGGGCGGCATCCTTTTCGTGGCGGGCGCGGTCGAGCTCTTCCTTGAGGCTGGCGGCGCCGGTGAGCGTTGCCTTCTCGGCGGTCCAGATTTCCTCCAGGTCGGCATATTCCCGTTCGGCCTGCTCGATGTCGGATTCGAGTTTCTCCAGCCGCTTCTTCGAGGCCTCGTCGGATTCCTTCTTGAGCGCCTCCCGCTCCATCTTGAGCTGAATCAGGCGCCGATCGAGCACGTCCAGTTCCTCCGGCTTGGAGTCGATCTCGATGCGGATACGGCTGGCGGCTTCGTCGATCAGGTCGATCGCCTTGTCCGGCAGCTTGCGGTCGGTGATGTAGCGCTGGGACAGCCTCGCCGCGGCGATGATGGCGCCGTCGGTGATGTCCACCCCGTGGTGGACCTCGTAGCGCTCCTTGAGGCCGCGCAGGATGGCGACCGTGTCCTCCATATCCGGCTCATCGACCAGCACCTTCTGGAAGCGTCGCTCCAGGGCGGCGTCCTTTTCGATGTTTTGGCGATATTCGTTCAGCGTGGTGGCGCCGATGCAGTGCAACTCGCCGCGGGCCAGGGCCGGCTTGAGCATGTTGCCGGCGTCCATCGCGCCCTCGGCTTTGCCGGCGCCGACCAGCGTGTGGATTTCGTCGATGAACAGGATGATCCGGCCTTCCTGTTTCGACAGGTCGGTGAGCACGCCCTTGAGTCGCTCCTCGAAGTCGCCGCGGTACTTGGCGCCGGCCAGCATCGCGCCCAGGTCCAGCGACAGGACTCGCTTGTCCTTCAGCCCCTCGGGCACCTCGCGATTGATGATGCGCTGGGCAAGCCCTTCCACGATGGCGGTCTTGCCCACGCCGGGGTCGCCCACCAGGGCCGGGTTGTTCTTGGTGCGGCGGGACAACACCTGAATCACGCGACGGATTTCCTCGTCACGACCGATCACCGGGTCCAGCTTGCCCTGTTCGGCCCGCTCGGTCAGGTCGATGGTGTACTTGTCCAGGGCGCCGCGCTGTTCCTCGGCGTTCGGGTCGTTGACGGCCTCACCGCCGCGGACCTTATCGATGGCGGTGCTCAGGTTGTTCTTGCTGGCCCCGGAATTGCGCAGGAGCTTGCCGATGGCGCCCTTGTCGTCGACCGCCGCCAGCGCGAACAGCTCGCTGGAAATATAGGCGTCGCCGCGCTGCTGGGCGGCCTTGTCGGTCAGGTTCAGCAGGCGGTTGAGCTCGCTGCTCACGCCGACGTTGCCGGTGGCCTGCTGCAGCGTGGGCAGGCTTTCCAGTGCCTGCTGCAGGCCGGCGCGCAGTCCGCGCACATCCACGCCGGCGTTGTCCAGCAATTGATGTACGCTGCCGCCCTGCTGATCGAGCAGCGCGAGCATCAGATGGGCGGGCTCGATCTGCGTATGATCGCGGCCGACGGCCAGGCTTTGCGCTTCCATCAGCGCCTGCTGGAATTTGCTCGTGAGTTTGTCCATTCGCATGTGGTGCGTCCTCGCAATTCGGTACCGGCGCCGGGCGCCGTTTACAGTTGTGGATAACTTGCGGGCGCGGCCCGGGCTTTCAAGCGGTGCCGGACACGAAAAACGATCGCGACCGAGGTAATCGATGACCAAGTCGTACAAGAACCCCGAGTTCATGATGGGGCCGGAGGCCCGGCCGTTGCGGATCCTGGCGGAGTACCTGGAGCCGAAGGATCGGCTGCAGGCCCAGCAGGTGAATCGCGCACTGATCTTCTTCGGCTCGGCGCGGCTGAAGCCCGGCCGTCACGATCCGGTGAACGAGAGCGTGGATTACTACGATCAGGCCCGGCTGCTGGCCGCCCGGCTGGCCCGCTGGACCATCGATACGCACGATCCGGGTCAGCGCTATTTCATCTGCACCGGTGGCGGGCCGGGCATCATGGAGGCAGCCAACCGCGGCGCGGCCGATGTCGATCGATCGCTGTCGATGGGGCTGAATATCTCGCTGCCGCACGAGCAGTCGGCCAACCCGTATCTCAGCGAGCCGCTGAATTTCGAGTTCCACTACTTCTTCATGCGCAAGTTCTGGTTCATGAACGTGGCGCATGCGCTGGTCATCTTCCCCGGCGGCTTCGGCACCATGGACGAGTTGTTCGAGGTGCTGACACTAATCCAGACCGGCAAGCAGCGCCGCATGCCGGTGATTCTCTATGGCAGCGAATTCTGGCGGCGTCTGATCGATTTCGACGTATTCGTCGAGATGGGCCTGATCAGCCGGGACGACCGCGAACTGATTCACATGGTCGACCATGTCAACGAGGCTTTCGAGGTGTTGCGTGACGCGCTTCCGGATGTCGAGCCTGAGGCGTAACGGCGGCCATCGTGCTGCGGCGCTTCTGTGCGCCATACTGCTGGCCCTGTCGGCTTGCAGTCGCGATGCGGCATTCGAGCGCCAGGCGCCGGACGTGTCCGTTCCCGAAACACCGCCCGTCACGCTGCCGCATGAAGGAAGCGAACTGGCGTTCGCCGAGGCCTATCCCGACCCCGAAAGCGTAACCGCCGATGCCGCTGCGGCGCTCGATGACTGGTGCACGGCACTGGCCGATCGCCTGCACAGCGTGTCGAAAGCCGATTGCGCCAGCGGTTTCGAGCTGACCGGCCATGAATCCGTGCACGGGCGGCCGATTACCGTTCGGCCGGTACCGGCCAGTGAGCAGACGCCGCGGGGCCGGGTGCTGCTGATCGGCGGCACCCATGGGGACGAACTCACCTCCGTGAGTCTGGTATTCCAGTGGCTGTCCTGGCTGGAGGCAGCCGGCAGTGCCTACCACTGGCGCATCATCCCGGCGATGAATCCGGATGGCCTGTTTGCCCGGCCGGCGCGACGAGTGAACGCCAACGGCGTGGATCTGAACCGGAACCTGCCCACGCCGGGGTGGGAAACCGCCAGCCGCGATTACTGGCGTGATACCGGGCGGAGTGAACGGCGTTTCCCCGGCGATGCGGCGGCCAGCGAGCCGGAAACCCGGTGGCTGGTCGACGAGATCGAGCACTACAGGCCGGATGTCATCGTCACCCTCCATGCGCCCTACGGGGTTCTGGATTACGACGGCGAACCGGCGCCGCCCCCGCGCCTGGGTCCGCTCGAGCTGAATCGTCTCGGGGTGTTTCCGGGATCACTCGGCAATTACGGCGCCCGGTATCTGGATATCCCCGTGGTGACGGTGGAGCTTACCCACGCTACCCGCATGCCGGCGGCGGATCAGGCCCGCGCGATGTGGCGGGACCTCACCCGGTGGCTGGACAGCAGTATCGCGCCGCATGTGCGGCAGGCGCAGCGTCGACGCGACGAACGCGCCTCGGGCGGCTGATCCGAGCCACGCCTACTCCGGCTCGCCCTCGCGATAGCGATTGTGCAGCTTCACCGGCGCCCGCTTGCGGCTGGCGCGTAAGCGCAGATTGAGCATTTCCACCCCTAGCGAAAAGCCCATCGCGAAGTAGATGTAGCCCTTGGGAATGTGGAACGACAACCCCTCGGCAATCAGCGTCACGCCGATCAGGATTAGGAACGACAACGCCAGCATCTTAACCGTGGGGTGATCGTCGACAAAGCGGCCGACCGGACCCGCCGCCACCATCATCACGACGATGGACACCACGATTGCCGCGATCATTACCGGCACATGCTCGGCCAGACCGACGGCAGTAATCACCGAGTCCAGCGAAAACACCATGTCCAGCACCGCGATCTGGGCGATCACCGCCCCCATGGTGGCCGTGGCCTTGGCGGACCCGCTGTCCGATTCGCCGCCTTCTTCCAGGCTGTGGTGGATTTCCAGCGTGCTCTTGCCGAGCAGGAACAGGCCACCCACGATCAGGATGACGTCGCGCCAGGACATTTCGAACCCGCCCAGGGCGAATAGCGGCTCGGTCAGCCCCATGATCCAGGCGATCGACAGAAGCAGTACCACCCGCATGCCCAGAGCCAGTGACAGGCCGATCATGCGGGCCTTCTGACGCTGCTCTACGGGCAGCCGGCCGGCCAGGATCGAGATGAACACGATGTTGTCGATGCCCAGAACGATCTCCAGCGCGGCCAGCGTCAGGAAAGCGATCCAGACGTTCGGGTCGGCAAGAAGCTCCATGAGATATCCCTGGTGAGACGGACGTATCCGCGCGACTCTATCGCATTCGGCCGGCCACGTGAGTGGCCTAGTCCGGGTGGTCTAACCAGCCGGCACGGCGAGCCCGGTACCAGTCTCGCGAATGGTCGACGTCGGCCAGCGGCCGCGTCTCCTGCCAGCGCCAGCCCAGCCGACGCAGGCGGTGCCGCGTCTGGCCGATCACGCGCGGTGTGCTCCAGGTGACGCCGCGGAACAGGCGCGCGGCGGGTGAGCGCAGGCCCACCAGCGCGTAGCCGCCGTCTTCGGTGGGACCGAGTACGGCATCGTGGCCGGCGTTCAGTGCCGCCAGGGCATCGTCCAGATCAGCCACGTTCAGGCTCGGGCAGTCGCTGCCAACCAGCAGAACGGGCCCGGCGCCTCGGCGAAGCTGCCCGGTAAGGGCGCGGTGCATTCGCTGCCCCAGATCCCCCCGTGGCTGGCGGTGCAGGCAGCAGCCGAATCGGCGCCGGAGCTGGAGAAACAGGGGATGACGAGTGTCGGGGGCACACACGAGATGAACACCCGCCGCGCCGGTACCCACGGCCGTTTCGACCGTTTGGATGAGCATGGCCCGGTACACCCGGGCGGCACGCACCGTGCCGATGCCGCGGGACAGCCGCGACTTGCAGGCACCGGGTATCGGTGCCCGGGCGAAGATGAGAATCTCAGCCATGGCCGTTTCCCGGTGCCGGGGCAGGAATTGTTGAACCCGCGATTTGCATCGGTGCTAGAATACGCCGCCGTTGGGGCCGTAGCTCAGTTGGGAGAGCGCAGCAATCGCACTGCTGAGGTCGCCGGTTCGATTCCGGCCGGCTCCACCACGTTTCGTTTTCGACAAGGGCCTGCGCACGCGGGCCCTTGTCGTTTGCGCCGTCCGGATCACGGATCGCTCGCCCGTAGATGCGGCGGCAACAGGCGCTGGATATCCGGGTTTCGCCACCGCGGGTCGATCAGCCAGACGCCGCCCTCGTCCCGGGTCGAGCGGATCACCCGACCGGCGGCCTGCACCACCTTGCGCAGCCCCGGATATAAATAGGTGAATCGGTATCCCTCGCCGGCGCCCATCAGGGTCTCGATGCGTCGGGCCATGCGTTGGTTGCGATCGTCGAATGCCGGCAGTCCCAGCGTGACAATGAACGCCCCCACCAGGCGGTCGCCGGGCAGGTCGATGCCCTCGCTGAACACGCCGCCGAGCACGGCAAACACAACCTGCCGCGCGGATGGTTCGAATGCCGCCAGCAACCGCTTGCGGTCCCGGTCCGACATCGCCGGTGTCTGTCGGCGGCAGGCAACATCGGGGCAGTCCCGTTCGAACGCATCCGCCACCGTACGCAGATACGCGAAGCTGCTGAAGAACACCAGATAGTTGCCCGGCCGGCGGCGTACGGCCCGGCCGATCAGGGCCGCGATGGGGGCGGCGGATGCATGGCGCATAGCCGGGGCAGTCGGGATGTCGGTCACATGCCGCATCTGCAACTGCTCGCGCCGGAATGCGCTGGGCGCGTCGCATACGGGGACATCGGCTTCGAAACCGAGCATCCGCTGGTAGAACGAGACCGGTGACAGCGTGGCGGAAAAGGCGATCACGCTGACGGCGCTGTGCAGTCGCGGCGCCAGATGCGGGCCCGGCACCACATTCTCGATGGTCACCCGGGTGAGGTTTTCCCGGAACAGACCCTGTTGCCGTTCGGCGCGAGTGATATCGCAGAACGAATGCGGGCCGAAGGCTTCCGTGAGTCGCAGCACGGCCAGCACGGCGAAGCAGATATCCAGCAGCGCCTGGTCCGCCCCGTCCGGGTCGTGGGCGAGATAGGCGGTGATGGCGGCGGCGGTGCTGGTCAGGGTCTGGTAGACCTGGGTCGGCAGGGCCCGGGTGTCAGCGTTGGCGTCGTCTTCCACGCCGGGCTCGAGCGTCGACAGCGCCCCGTCCAGCGCCTGTAATGCGGGCCGTACGGCGGCGGGCAGGTCGGCGGCAGCCGCGCGTAGGTCGGCCTGGTCGAGGCTGGCCGAGTACATGGCCCGGGCGCGGTCGATCAGGTTATGGGCTTCGTCGACCAGTACGGCCACCCGCCAGCGGTACTCGCGGGTCAGCGCGTGCAGCAGGGCGCTCTGGTCGAAGTAGTAGTGATAATCACCGATCACCACATCCGACCAGTGCGCCATCTCCTGGCCCAGATAGTAGGGGCATATCCGGTGCGCTGCGGCGATGGTCTTCAGGCGCAGCGGGGTGAGCTCATGATGTTCCGCAGCGGCCTGCCGGGCGGCGGGCAGGCGGTCGAAGAAACCCCGGGCCAGCGGACAGGACTGGCCGTGACAGGCCTTGTCCGGATGCTCGCAGGCGCGATCGCGGGCGGTGAGCACCAGCCGCCGCAGCGGCAACGGCCGCTCATCCGCCGCCACGCTGTCCAGCGCCTTGACCGCCTCCTGCTGCGCCGAGGTCTTGGCGGTCAGATAGAACAGCCGGTCCAGCTGCCCGTTGCCGAGTGCGACCAGCGCGGGATAGAGCGTGCCCAGCGTCTTGCCCACGCCGGTCGGTGCCTGGGCCAGCAGATCGGTTTGCTCGCGGATGGCGATATCCACGGCGGTCATCAGCCGCGCCTGCCCGACCGTGGGCTGGGCATGGGGAAAGGTCAGGTCCCGCAGGGCGGCATTGCGACGCCGGACGTGATCGGCCTGGGCATCGGCCCATTTCAGGTAGCAGTCCGCCTGTTCGATCAGTGCGGCCTCGAGCGCGTCAGCGTCGGCCAACCAGGGCTCGGCATGTTCCTGTCGGTGATCCACGTCGTAATACACGAGTCGCAGTTCGATCCGGGCCAGCCGGTGTTCCCGGCAGTACAGGGCGCCATAGGTCTCCAGCTGGGCCCGGTGCAGAGCCCGATGGTTCTCCGGTATCCGATCGTAACGGCCGCGGAAGGTCTTGATTTCCTCGATTGCCAGCGGGCTGGCCGCGACCCCGTCGATCCGCCCGGTCAGGCGGAGGCCGTTGATCACGCCGGTAATCGGCACCTCGGTGCGGTAATCGCCGGGCCGGCGTCTGGCCACGGCGGCGTGACCGGCCATGCCCTGGGCCGCGGTGGGCGAGGGCGTGAAACGGTGGTCGAGATCCCCGCGGCGGGCCACGAAGGCGCAGAACGCGCGTACCGATGCGGAAAATGCCGGTGCACTTGTCACATCGCTGGCGGTATTCGGGGCGCTCAAGAGTTGCGCCAATCAGCGGTCGGATCGGTGATCTCGGTTTGCCGGTATTGCCGGCCAGCGGCATTCATGAAGGAGGCATAGCGTCCGCACATGGCGGCCGATCATGCCATGCCGTCTGGCGGTCGGGGTATTCAGGGCGCGTACTGCCAGCCCACCACCAGCATGCCGTCGCTTTCCAGTTGCGGCCCGTCCAGCCGCTGGTACACAGGATAAAGTAGCTCGACTGCCAGACGGTGGCCCGCCAGCCCGCCGCCGGCCTGCCAGTTCATTCCCAGCCCGATATCCGCACGGGTGCCGCCGCGCCGATCGCTCTCGGCGGTGGGGATGAAACCGGTGTTGGCCACCGCCAGCTCGCGGTCCTGCCCGTCATAATTGTTCCAGTCACGGGCCGCCAGGCGGGCAGACAGGCTGATGTTCTCGCTGACCGGCCGGGCCAGCCACCCGCTGGCCTCGAACAGCTCGCCCTGGGAGTAATCGTTGTCGTTGCGCCCCAGACGGAACGTGGCCAGGGCCTGGGTACCCCAGCTCCAGACGCCGGTATCACCGCGCCAGGTCAGCCCGATGCGCGGGTCGAACGTGCCGCTGCCCAGTTGCATGGGGTACGGAAGCTGCGCGGGGCAGTTGCCCATCATTCGGCAGCGGGGGGTGTCGTCGCGTTCATCGATGGAGCCGGTGGGCAGGCTGAGCCCCAGATTGAGCAACAGGCTGTGGCGGGGGGTGTCATGCAGCCGCAGGATGCCGCCGATGGAGGCATCGCCGATGCCGCTCGACTCGGTGGTGAAGCGCGTGCCGTTGCGCACCCGATGGTCCATTTCCTTCTCGACGTAGGGCAGCATCGCCATCAGGGTGAAGCGGTCGCTGACGGCGAACATGGCGCCCAGCATGTGCATCTCGGTGGTCATCTCCAGTGGCGCGACGGTGAACCCTTGACCGGCCGGGTCGGTGATCTCGGCCGGGCTGATGTCATCGCGACCGAGCCGATTGCCGTCCATGTGCATGCGCATGTAGCGATACGAGAACATCCATTCCCCGGTCTCGTGGGCGTGATCACCATGCACGCCAATCGGGGCGTGCCCATCGGGTCCGGCGAACGCGAAGCCGTCATGGGCGGAAACAGGGGCCGCGAACAGCATCAGGATCAGCGCGGTAATACGGGCCATGACAGGTATCTCTCGAAGGGCTGACAGTAGTGGCCGCGAAGCCTAAGCGGCCCCGGCGGAACTGACCATGCGGCAGAATGTCGCACCTGCCGTTGGTTCCCGGCCGGGCATGGCGCTAAAGTAAGTGTCCCGACCCCGACGGGCAGTTTCTCTCGCAATACGGCAGGCATGGACGCAATTTTCATGGATTTCTGGTCGGCATCGCTTCCGCTGCGATTGCTGGCCGCCTCACTTGTACTTCTGCTTCCGCTCTGGCTGCTGGTGCGGCTCTGGCGACACCGGTCCGGCCGACCCGGGTCCGCGCCGGGTTACGAGCGCGCCGGCGCCCTGTTGGGCGAAAACGACCGGACCTTCTACCGTCAGCTGGTCGAGGCGGTGGGCTCGCGCGGACAGGTGTTCGCCCGGGTGCAGGCGGCGTCGGTGGTGCTGCCGCGCAAGGGCTTGCCCCGCCGCCAGTGGCAGCAGGCGTTCGGACGGCTGGCGATGCGGCGGTTCGAGTTCGTGATCTGCCATGCCGGCAACGGCGAGCCACAGGTGGTGGTCGACACGGGCAATGATGCCCGGCGCGGCGATGCGTTTCTGAAGGAGGCCTGTCAGGCAGCCGGCGTCCCGGTCGTGCGGCTGGACCCGGCCGAGGGCCTGTCGGCCGCGGCTATCGGCAAGAAGCTGGAACCCTTCCTCTACGATCGTTACGACAGCATCGAAAGCATTTCCCCGCGCCGGGCGCTGCATGTGCCCGTCGACGATGAGACGTTCGCCGATAGCGATCCGCTGGGGCCGATCTCGCGCTAATCCCTGGTCTGTTTCCGTGCCCGTCCACCTTGATGTCGCTGCAAAATTATAGGACAACATTGTCTGATCGTTCGCGTTAGACTCGGTTTCACAAGCTGATAGAAATCCGACATGGTGCAGGAGGAGGCATGAGCAGACTTCAGAACAAGATTGCGGTGATCACGGGCGCCGGCACGGGCATCGGCCGCGCCTGCATGCAGATTTTCGCCGCGCAGGGCGCCACCGTGGTGGGCTGCTCGCGGACCCAGAAGAATCTCGACGACACACTCGCGCTGGTGACCGGCGATGGCGGCACGGGCATGGTGGTGGCGGCGGATCTGTCGTCCGAAGCCGGGGCGCAGAAACTCATCGACGCGACGCTGGCCGAGTACGGGCGCATCGATGTGCTTGTGAATGCCGCGGGCGTGGGATATTCCTGGGCCAATGAGTCCGAGGGCTCGATGGGGTCGGTGACAGATACGCCGCCGGACAAGTGGCGCGAAGTGATGGCCATCGATCTGGATTCGGTCTATCTGGTATCGCGGCTGGCGATCCAGGCGATGCAGAAGCAGGGCAGCGGCGCAGTCGTGAATATCGCATCGGTGCTGGGTTTCGTCGGCAACCCGGATGCCCATGCCTACACGGCGGCCAAGGGCGCCATCATCAACCTCACGCGCTCGATGTGCGCGACTTACACCGCCGACGGCATTCGCACCAACTGCGTGGCGCCCGGGTTCATCGACACCCCGATGATCGCCAGCCACGTCAGCCTGTTCGACGATGAGGCGGTGGCGGACCGGCTGTGTCCCATGCACCGCCCCGGCCAGCCCGAGGAAATCGCCCAGGGCTGCCTGTTCCTGGCCACGGATGAAGCCAGTTACGTCAACGGCACTACGCTGGTGATCGACGGCGGCACGCTGGCAAGAATCTAGGGGACTGCGTGAACCCGGCGGATCAACAGAGTTCGCCGGCCCGCGTGATGACCGCGATTACCCGTGGCATCGAGAATGGCCGGTATGTTCCGGGCCAGCGGCTGGTCGAAGCCGACCTGACCCGCGAACTCGGCGTCAGCCGCGGCCCGGTGCGGGAGGCGTTCAAGCGCCTGGCCGGCGAGGGCGTGCTCACCATCACCCGGCACCGGGGCGCGTTCATCCGCGCTCAGACACGCACGGAGGTGCGGGACACGCTGATCGTCCTGGAATCGCTCACCGGGCTGGCGGCCAAGCTGGCGGCTCGTCGCATTGACGAGCCGGGATGCCGGGAACAGGTGGAACAGGCCCGCGAACGGATCAGTCAGTACGAAAACACCGGCGAGACAATGGCATTCCTGGCGGAGCGGCGTGCCTTCTATGATTTGCTGATCTCGATCGGCGACAACCGCGAGCTCAGCCGCATCATGCCGCAGTTGCAGATCAGCCTGCTGCGGCTGCAGTTTCAGGGCTACATCACCCGCAAGCAGCACGAGAACCAGTACGAGGAACTCTGCGCCATCGCCGATGCCGTGCTGGCCGGCGATGCCAAACGGGCCGAACGGGCCACCCGCCTGCATCTCAGGCGTCGTCGCGTCAGCCTGATCGCCCTGCCGGATGAAGCCTATGCGGCCGCCGAACGCTGACAGGACGCCGGGATGAGTGTCCTCGTTACCGGCGGGACTCGCGGTATCGGGCTGGCGGTGGCGCGCTCGTTCGCGGTGCCGGGCTGCCAGATAGTCGTCAACTACCGTCAGGACCGGGCTGCTGCCGAGTCGGCGGTGGCCATGCTGGAATCGCAGGGCGCGGTTGCCAGGGCGATTGCTGCTGACGTTGGCACACCGGCTGGCTGTGCGGCGCTGCTTGCTGCCGTAACCAGCACCGGCGAGCCACTCGATCAATTGGTTCACTGTGCGGTACGCCCGCTGCCGGGCCCGGTGCTGGAGGCCGACCCCGATGCCTTCAACGCCGCCGTGCAGGTCAATGGCATGAGCCTCATGTATCTCGTGCAGGCGGCACTGCCGCACATGCGTCGCGGCTCGAGCGTGATCTATCTGACCAGCCGCGGCGGCCGGGTGGTGATCCCGAACTATGCCGCCATCGGGGTGGCCAAGGCGCTGGCCGAGAGCCTGATGCGGTACCTGGCGGTGGAACTTGCTCCGCGCGGCATTCGGATCAATGCGGTGGCGCCCGGCATCGTCGAAACCCAGGCGGTGACCACCCTGTTCGGCGAGCAGGCGCGGGAGCTGGTGGAACACGCCGCAGCGAGCAACCCCAGCGGGCGCGGCGTGACCGATGATGATTACACCAGCCTCATTCACTGGCTGGCCTCCGATGCGGCGGCCTATATCCAGGGCCAGGTGGTCTACGTCAACGGCGGCGCCAATCTGATGGCGTGATTCAGAGGCGTTCGATCAGGGTGGCGTTGGCCATGCCGCCGGATTCGCACATGGTCTGCAGGCCGTAGCGGCCGTTCGTCTCTTCCAGTACCCGTAGCAGATTCCCCAGCAGGCGAATGCCCGACGCACCAACCGGGTGTCCCAGGGCAATGGCGCCCCCGTGTACGTTGACGCGCTCGGGGTCGACGCCCAGTTCCTTCTGCCAGGCCAGCACCACGGAGGCGAAGGCCTCGTTGACTTCGAAGGCGTCGATCGCGTCCGGTGCTAGGCCGGCCCGTGCCAGCAGTTTGTGAGTGGCCGGAATCGGGCCGGTCAGCATCATCAGCGGGTCGTCGCCCACGACCGCGAAATGCGTCACCGCCGCGCGCGGGGTCAGGCCCAGCCGCAACGCCGTGCTCTCCTCGGCAATCAGCACCGCGCCGGCACCGTCGGTCACCTGGCTGCTGTTGCCGGCGGTTACCGACCAGTTGATGCCGGGAAAGCGGGCCTGCATGCGTTCGGACTCGAACGCCGGCGGCAGACCGCCGAGCTTTTCCAGCGTGCTGTTGCGGCGCAGCCCCTCGTCCCGGTCAACCGTGTTGCCGGCCACATCGACCGGTGCGATATCGCGCGACGTCGAGTTATTGTCTTCAGCGGCCGCCGCCCGCTGGTGCGAGCGCAGGGCGTACGCATCCAGGTCGTCGCGCGACAGGTTCCAGTGTGCCGCGATCAGCTCGGCGGAGATGCCCTGGCCGACCAGGCCGTCGGGATAACGCGCCGCGAAACGCGGGCCCAGATTGTCCCGGTCCAGACGATTGGCCTTCATCGGCACCCGGCTCATCATCTCCACACCGCCGGCAATGACTAGGTCATGCGCACCGGCGATCACCCCCTGGGCGGCAAAGTCGACGGCCTGCTGGGCGGAACCGCATTTGCGATCCAGCGATACGGCCGGCACCGATTCCGGCAAGCCGGCCGCCAGCACCGCCTGGCGTCCGATGTTGGCCGCCTGTTCGCCCACTTGCAGTACACAGCCGGTGATCACGTCCTCGATCAGCGAGGGATCGATGCCGTTTCGCGCCACCAGCGCGGCCAGGACGTGCGCGTAGAGGTCCACCGGGTGCATCGGTGCCAGCGCGCCGTCCGGGCGCGCGCGACCGAAGGGGGTGCGGACCAGATCGATGATGACGGCGCGGCGGGTCATGGTGCGACCCGGGGATTGGCGTACACTATACGTGTATAGCAAACCGTTGCCGGTGACATAGCATGCTTGCCATTCGTCTGCCCAAGGACATTGAAGAACGACTGGTCCGTCTGGCCGAGAAGACCGGTCGCACCAAGACCTACTACGCGCGTGAAGCAATTCTCGAACATATCGAAGATCTCGAGGATACCTATCTGGCCGAGGAGCGCCTGAACGCGTCCGATGCGCTGCGCTGGAGTCTGGATGATCTGGAGCGCGGGGTTGACCTGGAGCGTTGAGTTCGATGATCGGGCCAGGCGTGAGCTCCGGAAACTCGATCCGCCGGTCCAGCGTGATTTGTTGGCGTTTTTACGCGAACACATCGCTACCGCGGAGGATCCGCGCCGTTTTGGCAAGCCACTGCGCCACGGGATGCAGGGGCTTTGGCGGTATCGGCTCGGCTCGTATCGACTGATCTGTCGGATCGAGGATTCACGCATCACGGTACTGGTGCTGGCGGTTGGTCACCGAAAGACCGTCTATCGCTGAAAGGGCCGATTCCCCTCTCCCGCGTGCGGGAGAGGGGTCAGGGGAGAAGGTAGCGGGTTGGACACCATGCCGGTCGACATCGGATTCACCGCCGCAGCGTCAGATCCATGGCCGCGGACTGGATCTGCACCAGCGGCGAGCGGGCCGTCTTCATCAGGTGCTGTGCCTGGGCCAGTTCCGGTGAGGACAGCAGCGGAAAGTCGCGCCTGACCGGGCCGGCTGCCCACATGCGTTCGAGGTCCGCCTGGGGCACCAGGGCACGCAGAATCAGCTCGTCGTCATTGCTGGTGCCATAGCGCTGGCGCAGTTCGTCGATGGAGGGCTGTTCAGGCGGGTTGGCCAGCACCGCCCGCGCTCGTGGCGCGTTCAGAATGCGGTCCTTTATGTCCGCGTCGATTGGCGCGACGGGGTCGCCGTAGAAACCGGCGGCGTACTGGATCACCTCGTCGGGCACGGTGCTGTAGCGTTTGCCGGTAACCAGGTTCAGTACCGCCTGGGTGCCCACCAATTGCGAGAACGGCGTGGCCATGCCGGGATAACCCAGTTCGCGGCGCACGATCGCGGTTTCCTCCAGCACATCCTCGAAGCGGTCGGACAGGCCGTGCTGCACCAGCTGCGCCTTGAGCGTGCCGAGCATGCCGCCGGGGATCTGGTGCTGGGCGGCCAGCAGGTCGTATTCGTAGTACTGGTTGACCGGGAAACCGGCCGCCTTGCCCACGGCCTCCATGTGCTCGGCCACCGGGGCCAGTTTCGACTTGTCGATGTTGTGGGTATGACCCAGCTGTTCGACGTTCTTGACCATGATCTCGGTGGACGGCACCGAGGCGCCATTGGCCAGCGGCTTGGAGGCGGTGTGGATGATGTCCACGCCCAGATCGATGGCGTCGATGTAGGCCCGCGCCGACATGCCCAGGATGTTGTTGGAGTGGAACTCGATGGGCTTGCCGCGGGCGTTGGCTTTGATTGCCGGGATCAGGGTTTCCATGCGGCCGCGTTCGAGCACACCGGCGGTGTCGTAGAGCAGGATGGTGTCGATGTCGTCGCAGGCTGATAGCTTGTCGGCCTTGTCGGCATAGTATTCGTCGGTGTGCACCGGGCTCATGGTGAACATGATCGAGCCGGCGACTTCCGAGCCGAATTCCTTGGCCACCCCCGCCAGCCGGTGCATCTTGTCGATGTTGAACAGCACGTCGTAGATCCAGAACGAGCGGCAGCCGTGCACGTTCAACTGGCGCATCCAGGCGTCCATCAGCGCGTCCGGTGTGACCCCGAAGGTCACGGAGGCGTTGGCGCGCATGCCGCCGCGGATGGGCGTGTTCGGCATGGAATCAACCAGCAGGTCCAGCCCCTCCCAGGGATTTTCCCGGCAATACTTGATCAGCACCTCGAACATCGACGAGCCGGTCAGGTCGATCACGCGGAAGCCGGCCTGGTCCTGGATGGGGCTGATCGGCAGCGCCATGCCGGCCTGCATGCGCATGCCCCACAGGCTCTGCTGGCCGTCGCGGAAGGTGCAGTCGAGAAAGTCGATATGGGCCATGGCTTTCAGGAATCCTTGTCTTGGGCGAACGCCAGCAGGCCGGTCTGTTCCAGCCAGCGGGTGTCGATGCGGTTGGCGGCGAAATCCGGGTGCGCGGCGATGAAGCGCTGCAGCGGCAGGTTGGTGGCGATGCCTTCGATCTCGAAGTCGTTTAGTGCCTGCTGCAGGCGTTCGACCGCCTGGCCGCGATCGGCACCGTGCACGATCAGCTTGCCGATCATGCTGTCGTAGAACGGCGGAATCAGGCTGCTCGCGGTGCAGTGCGAGTCCAGCCGGACATGTTCGTCAGTCGGCGGCCGCCAGGCGGTGATCCGGCCCGGCGAAGGCCGGAAATCGTGGTTCGGGTCCTCGGCGTTGATGCGGACTTCGATGGCGTGACCGTCGATGCGGATATCATCCTGCGACAAGCCGAGGTCCTCGCCACCGGCCAGCCGTAGCTGGCAGGCGACCAGGTCGCGGCCGGTGGCCATCTCGGTGACCGGATGCTCCACCTGGATGCGGGCGTTGACCTCGATGAAGTGGAAATCCTGGCGGTCGACGTCGTACAGGAACTCCACCGTCCCGGCATTGCGGTAGTGCACGCCCGCAGCCAGATCCACCGCGGCGGCGTGCAGCTTCGTGCGCACGTCCTCGGGCATGGCGGCGCAGGGCGCTTCCTCCACCACCTTTTGATAGCGCCGCTGCACCGAGCAGTCGCGCTCGCCGAAGTGCCAGACGCCGCCTTCGCCGTCGCCGAGAATCTGGACCTCCACGTGGCGGGCGGTCTCGATATAGCGTTCCAGGTAGAGCGAGCCGTCGCCGAACGCCGCCTGCGCCTCGTTGGACGCGCGCTCGAACGAGGCCGCGATCTCGTCGCGGCTGCGAGCCACGAACATGCCCTTGCCGCCGCCGCCGGCCGAGGCCTTCATGACCACGGGGTAACCCAGTTCGTCCGCAGCGTCTGCTGCGTCGTTGGCATCGGTCAGCAGCGGGCTGCCCGGCACCAGCGGCACGCCGTTGCGCTGCGCCAGTTCGCGGGCACGCAGCTTGTCGCCGACCTGATCGATGGTTTCGGGCCGCGGACCGACAAATATCAGCCCCTCGTCCTCGCACAGCTTCGCGAACTCGGCGCGTTCCGACAGGAAGCCATAGCCGGGGTGAACGGCGTCGCAACCGGTGGCCTTGGCCGCGTGCACCACCAGCCGGGTGTCGAGATAGGACTTTCCGGCCGGTGCCGGGCCGAGTACCACGACCCGGTCGGCCGTCTCGGCGCCCAGGCCGTCGCGGTCGGCGGCGGATACACCCAGCACGGTTTCGATGTTCAGGCTCTGCGCAGCGCGGACCACGCGCAGGGCGATTTCTCCGCGGTTGGCAACGAACAGGCGACGAATGGGCATGACTCGGTGCTCGGTCCGCCTACGCGGGCTCGATGTAGAGCAGTGGCTGGTCGTGCTCGACCATCTCCCCGTCGCTCACACAAATGCGGCGTACGGTACCGGCCACGCCGCCGGTTACCGGGGTGAACAGTTTCATCACCTCGATCAGGCAGACCTCGGTATCCGCCTCCACGGTCTGACCTTCTTCCACATAGGGCGGCGCGCCGGGTTTTGGTGACCGGTAGAAGGTACCCAGATTCGGTGCCTTGACGGCGACCCAGTGATCGGGCGCGCCGGCGGCAGTCTGTGGCGCCGGCGCGGACGGCGCGGCAGTCGCCGGCTCGGGCACAGACGCCGCGGCAGTGGATGGCGGAGCCGGCGCTGCGGACGGCCCCCGGCCGATGCCGCGGGCCTGGCCGTCCTTGCTGACGAACAGGTGGGTATCGCCCACGCGCAGGTCCAGTTCGCGCCAGTCGGAGGCTTCGAACTGTTCCAGCAGGTGATTGATGTCGTCGGCGGTCAGGCCCGCCGGTTTGTCTTGCTCGGTCATTGAATCGCGCTCATGGGCTGTATCTCGGACGGCCGGCTACCGCCGGCCCTGGGACTGGCTTTCCGGTGTCGGCCGGCTTTCATTCGGCCCGTTGCCGGCAGCGATTGCCGCCAGCAACGGGGGCAGGGTGGGGTCGGCGACGATGAATGTCAGGCCGGCGATCAGTGCCGCGGCCACGCCCTCGTCGCTGGCGATGGCGCCGCCGCGGGCCGCGGTATGGCCGGCCAGCAGCTCGGCCAGGCGTTCGGGATCCTCGCCGCCTTCGATCCGGTCAAGGTCCAGGATGTTGGTGTCCGCCGGCGCATCCTCGGGGCGGTAGACGGCCAGCGGGCTGGCCTCGGCCGCCCAGGTCAGCAACTGTGCCAGGCGCTTGTCGGCCCGTTCGTCGGGAATCACCACGTCCAGCGCCCCGGCGTAGATTGCCCCCGCCGCGCCGTCCACGGTAACCGTTCGGCCGGCCAGGGTGGTGACGCTGGCGTCGCCGCAGCCGACGACGCAGGGCAGTCCCAGTGAACGCCCGACCACCGCCGCGTGCGAGGTGGAGCCGCCCTGTTCGGTCACTACCGCGGTGGCCGACAGCATGCCGTGAACATCGTCGGGGCTGGTGGTGGCGCGGGCCAGAACCACCGCTTCGCCGGCTGCGTGTCGCCGTTCGGCCTCGTCGGAATCGGTCACCACGATGCCCACGCCAACGCCTGGCGAGGCGCCCTGGCCGGTGGCAAGCGTTTCTGCGCGATCGGCCACGCCCTCGGCCAGATGCGGTTTGAGCAGGCTGCGGGCCTGGGACGCCGTGACCCGCTCGAGGACCTGCTGACGGTTGATGCGACCCTCGACCGCCATTTCCACCGCGGCACGCACGGCCGCGGCCGGCGCCCGCTTGGCGGTCCGCGATTGCAGCAGGTAGAGCGTGCCGTGCTGCACCGTGAATTCGATGTCCTGAATGTCGCCGTTCTCGGCCTCCAGCGTGTCGCCGGCCTGCATTAGCTGGTCATGGATCGCAGGCAACGCTGTCGCCAGTTCTTCGATGCGCTGCGGGGTGAATCGTCCGGAAACCACATCCTCGCCCTGGGCCCGAGCGAGATACTCGCCATAGGGCTTGCGCTCCCCGGTTAACGGGTCGCGGGTGAACAGCACGCCGGTGCCGCTGGTGTCATCGAGATTGCCGAACACCATGGCCTGAACCGTGACCGCCGTTCCCAGATCGTCCGGAATGTCGTGGTGCTTGCGATAGCGTTTGGCCCGGCGTGATTGCCAGGAATCGAACACCGCGCGCACGGCTGCGGCAAGCTGCTCGCGCACATCCTGCGGTACGCCCTGCGGCGCGGATTGCTCGATCGAGGCGCGCCACGCGGCCGGTTCGCTGTCGGGATCGAGATCCGGGTCGGGCAGCTTGAGCACGATGCCCGCGTAGAGTTCGTGAAACCGCCGGTAGGTGTCGCGGGCGAAACGCTCGTCGCCGGCTTCGGTCGCCAGCGCGGCCATGGTGGTTTCATTGATCCCGAGGTTGAGGATGGTGTCCATCATCCCGGGCATGGAAATCGCCGCGCCGGAACGTACCGAGATCAGCAGGGGCGAGGGCCCGGATCCGAAGGTTCGGTCGGTGCATTCTTCCAGCCAGGCCACGCCCGCGGCCAGCTCGTCCGTCAGGCCGGGTGGCAGGTCGCCTTCGGCCTGATAGGCGGCGCAGGCCTCGGTGGTCACCACGAATGCCGGCGGCACCGGGAGATCCAGCGAGCGCATGCGGGCGATGGACCAGGCCTTGCCGCCGATGCGTTCGCGCGGCGGCGGGGCGCTGCCGTCCAGAATGACTGTCCAGCGGGGCTCGTTCATTCCGAACGCTTGTTGCCGGTGATGCGGAGCAGGTCCTCGTGCAGCTCGAACCACACGGTGTGGTAGCTCTCGGTGCGGGCGTCGCTGACCCAGGCGGTGTCGCCGTCCTCGGCCTTCTCGAGCGCGGTCAGCAGCTTGTTCTTGTAGATGGACAGACGCGGCAGCTTCGCGGCCAGGCGGTCGAGCACACCTTCCACCCGCTCGTGCACGTCCCCGAGCTTATCGATGACCGCGTCGTCATACTCGGAATCGGAATGATCATTGGGGACCTGCTCGCCGCCCACCGTCATGGTCTGCCATTCGGTGATGACCTGTTTCAGGTCGACATTGATCTTCTCGAAATCCTGATACGCAGCCAGGAAGCCGTCATCCTCACGCAGGCCACTGAAGGCCTTGCGGTATTCGCCGGTCAGCGCCATCTGGGCGGCCGGCGCCAGCATCACCTTGTCGCCGGCCTGCTGGACTCGGCCGGCGGCGACGGCGTCGTCGACAATCTGCTGCACGGCGTCCCGGTCCAGGCCGGTGATGCCGGCCACCTCGTCCACGGTGGCGTGCTTCTTGATGGCGATGCCGTGCAGCACCAGATGCTTGGCTTGCATGGGGTTCTATTCCTCTCTTTCGGCGATCATGCGTTCGCGCACTTCGCGGCGCAGGATCTTGTTGGCGCCGCTCTTGGGCAGCTCTGGCCAGACGTCGATTCCCCGGGGCCGCTTGAAGTTGGCCAGATGTTCCTTCGCGTGGGCGAGCAGGGCATCGGTGTCCAGGTCCGGCCGACCGGCGACCACGGCGTGTACCCGGTCGCCCCATTTCTCGTCCGGCAGGCCCACGACCGCGGCCTCCACCACGCCCTCGAAGGCCAGCAGCACATCCTCCACCTCGCGCGGATAGACGTTGAAGCCGCCGGAAATGAGCATGTCGTTCTTGCGGTCGAGGATGTAGAAGAAGCCATCCTCGTCCATGGAGCCGACGTCGCCGGTGTGCAGCCACCCATTGCGAAACGCCTTGTCGGTGGCTTCGGGCCGATTCCAGTAATAGGCCATGGTCTGGGGTCCGCGGGTGACGATTTCACCGACCTCGCCGGGGGGCAGGGGATTGTCGTCGTCGTCGAAAACCGCCACGTCGGCGCAGGGGAACGGCCGGCCGCAGGAGCCGATGCGGTCGTGATCCTCCGGTTTCAGGCAGCTGATGACCATGGGTGATTCGGCCTGCCCGTAGACCTGGGCGAAAACCCGGCCGAAGCGGGTCTCGCCGCGTTCCAGCAGCCGCGGGGCGATCGGCGAGGCGCCGTAGGCGATGCGGCGAAAGCGGAGATCCGCGCCGTCGACCCCGGGGGCCTCCAGAATCATCGCCAGCATGGTCGGTACCAGGAACGTCAGGGTGGCGCCGCTGGCGTGCCCCAGTTCGACGAATTCCTGGGCATCGAACTTCGGCATGATCAGCGAGTGCACCCCGCGCACGATGGCCGGCAGGAAGAACGCCCCGGAGGCGTGGGCGATGGGCGCGGCGTGCAGGAAGGTGTCGCCTTCGCGCATGTCCGGCATCAGGTCGGACAGAAACGACGATATCTCCCACAGCTCGCCGCCCGTGGTCAGCGTTACGCCCTTGGGCTTGCCGGTAGTGCCGCCGGTAAAGCCCAGGCGATAGGGCGCGTCGAGGGGGCGATCGACCGCGCAGGGCGTCGCGTCGCCCTCGGCAATCAGCCGGGTCAGCCGATCCGGGCCGATATCGATTTCAATGTCCAGCCCGTCGATGCCGGCATGGATGACACCGCGGCTTCCGCTTTCGCCGAGTTTGTAACGGTGATCGTCGAGCGTCTCCCGCGTGTTCAGGCCCACCCGGACCAGTCCGGATTTGGCCAGCGCGTAATAGGCGATCAGACAGTCGATGCTGTTGGGCATGAGCACGCCGACGCGTTCGCCGGGGACCAGGCCTAGCGCCAGCAGCGCGTTGCCCAGGCGGTCGGTGGCGGCGTCGAATTCGGCGAAGCTGATGCGACGTTCGCCCTCGGTCAGGCAGGTCGCATCCCCGAACTGCTGCGCGGCGCGGCGGATCAGGCTGCCGATCTGCATGGCGTTGGCGGTTGGTGTCATTTCAGGATGCACTCAAGAGAAAGTAATTCGCTAAAAAGAAGAAGGAACCGCAGATTTCGCAGATTGCGCAGATTTATGAATAGAAAGAATGGAAAATCTTCCGCGGCCAGAACCGGAACAACGACGATGATCCGAAGAGAGGTTTCTTAATCAATCTGCCTTTATCGGGGTGCATCTGTGGATAAATCCTTCTTGAGAGAGTCTGCGAAAATCTGCGTAATCTGCGGTTACTGCCTTTCTTAAGGCTTGCGCAGTTTCTCGACATCATCCCGCCTGAGTCCGGCGCCCTTGTCCTGGAGGTTGCGCGAGCCGTTCTGTTGCAGCTTGTAGAGTCGCTCCACCGCTTCCGAGTCGTGGTTGTATTTCACCCAGGTCTCGTCCATGAAGCGGAACTCCTCGGTGCAGGTCGGCGGCGTATTCTCGCGGGCTCGGCGGTTGTATTCCTCGTAGCCGATGACCCCGGCGCTGGTTTGATAGCGGTCCTGCTTCGGATCCAGATAGGTCACGCCGGCCGAGATGTCGCCGACGCTGGGCACGTAATCCCCGTCGCGCAGGATCTGCTGACAGGAAATCGGCGAATAGATTTTCTGCGGCAGGTCCGAGTGCTGCATCATCGTGTATTCGCTGAACTGATGGCTCGGCCCGGCACCCACGCAGATGGTGCCGAGCATGTCCCGGCTGTATTCGTCGTTGAGTAGCGGGCGGAATCGTTCCGCGCGCTCGTCCACCTTCATCCAGTCGTCCGGGTCATAACAGCCGGCGACGTGGGCGAGGTCCTTGATGATGCCGTAGTAGGTCATTGCCCCGGCATCCAGCATCTGGTCGCGGGAATAGCCGGCAAAGCGCTTCCAGAGATTGGCGGTGGCTTCCTTCACGCGATCATTGAGCTCACGGAAGGTGGCGGTCAGTTCCTCGGCGCTGCCCATGCCCACCGGCACATAGCCGTCGGTGAGCGAATCGGAGGTGTACAGACCCACGCCGCAAAGGTGGTGCGACCGGAATTCCGGCTCCGACTCGAAGCTGCCCCAGTCGTCCAGAATGTTGAAGTGGCAATCCTGCACCGCCATGGTCACGGTGAGATTGTTGTAGGGTACGTCGGCGGCTACGCCGTCCAGCCAGGGCAGGTCGCATTCGGCCAGGTCCATAAAATCGCGCACCAGGAGTTCGCGCTTCTTGCCGTCCTTCTCGCCCAGGTTGTAGGGGCCGTGGTTGTGCAGGCTGATGCGCGACTCGCAGGCGATCAGGAACGCGTACTGGGAGGCCGAGGCCACGAAGGTGTGGGCGGCTTCGTGCAGCTCGTCGCCCTCGGCGCAGTCGTAGAGGTCGGCATGGAATACCTGGAGCTGACGCTCGGGCAGGATCTGCGCCCGGTGGCCGGCCTGGGCGGCGGTCAGGTGCCCGTGGTTGCGGCGCCAGGACAGCTGGAACCGCTTCCAGAAATCCAGCACATAGGCCACGTCCTCGGCAGCATCCTGGGGCCGGATTACGCCCATGTTGATCATCCACTCCCGGCCCAGCAGGTAGAAGCAGGGCAGGCCCCACATGGCCACCGCCTGGCAGCGAATGCCCATGTTGCGCATGCGGTCGCCGATTTCTTCCGCCTTCATGTGGCGCTCGATCTTGGCCAGCAGTGAGGGGTAGCGGTAGAAGGCCATGGCGTACGACAGCAGCATGTAGGCCGGCACCGGAAACAGCTTGGATTCCTGCACCGTGCGGGTCACGCACAGCCAGTAGGTTTCGTCGCCATTGATCTGCAGGAGATTGTTGGTCTCCAGCAGTTGCGGGTAATCGAGTTTCATGCGGGACATGCGGCGCTCCCTTACTTGTTGCGACGCCAGACGCGGGCGGTGACTTCACGGCCGGACTGATAATCGTCGGCCGTCTTGGCTTTGGCGGTGACCTCGATTTCCACCGTGTCGCCCTCCATGATCCCGTCCACCCGGGCGTTCATCAGGCAGGGGATGCCGTACTCGCGGGTCAGGATGCCCAGGTGCGAACGCACCGTGCCGCCGGCGCAGATCACGCCCTTGAACTGTTCCAGGATCGGCGCGGTAAGGGTGCCGCCGGAATCGTCAATCACCGCGATGGTGTTGTCCGGCACGCCGTCGGTGAGCCACTGCAGCACCCGGGCGCTGGCGCGCACGTAGCGGGCCGTGCCGGTGAGGTTGTCGCCGTACTTGACCACGTTGTCACCGCAACCGCGCTGTTCGCGGCCGTCGGCGTCGGGTTCGCCGGTGGGGGCGTCGGGATGCTGGAAGCAGAAGCTCTTGAGGTCGTCATCGCTCACGCCGGCGGCCGGCTGGTAGGCGTCGGGGCGTTCCTGCGGCGAGATCGCTGCCGACCAGTCGAACCGATGGCCGGTCTCCAGCAATTGCTGCTCGACCGCGCGCAAATCCTCGGCACTGAACGTCGAGGCCACGTCGCCGGTGATCAGGGTCGACCAGTCGCCGTCGTTGGTGTCGAGCCGATCTCGGATCAGCTCGTGAATTGCGCCATGAAACGCATCGGCTACGGCCGAGGGCGTCTGGTCGCCGAACTTGTCGGCGTCGAGGGGTAAACGTGCCATGGTCTCCTCCATCTGGCCGGTTGCCCGATTATGGTGTTGTCTGTCGGCGGTCTCGTAAGGGCAGGTTGTCGTGCCACTGGCCACCGATCAGCGTTGTCATCGATTGTAGTACAATATTGTGTAACCCTACGCAACCCGATCAACGATCGGCGGGACTACCGCAAGGCGGTCGACCGCCGACCCGGCATGAGGAAGCGCCGTGTCCCGACTTGCCCAGGAACGGGTGCTGCTGGTCAATGATGACGGCATCAATGCGCCCGGCATGCAGCTGCTGACCCGGCTGCTTGAACCCGTGTGTGGCGAACTATGGGTGATCGCGCCGGACAGCGAACGCTCCGGTTCGGCGCACGCCATTTCGGTCACGGTGCCGATCCGCGCCAGCGAGGTGGCGCCCCGGCGCATCGCCATCCAGGGCACACCGACCGACTGCGTGATTCTCGCGCGGCGGCACTTCATGAAGGATGAGCCGCCCACCCTGGTGGTGTCCGGCATCAATCGCGGGGCCAACCTGGGTGACGATGTGACCTACTCCGGCACCACCTCCGCCGCGCTGGAAGCCACCCTCTGCGGCATCCCCGCCGTGGCCCTGAGCCAGATATTCACCTTCGGCCAAGACGTGCCCTGGGAGACCGCCGAGCGTTTCACGGTGCCGATGTTGGAAACCCTGCTGGCCCGGGACTGGCCGGCGGGGGTGTACTACAACGTCAATTTCCCCGATTGCGCCCCGGAATCGGTCACCGGTCCGCGCGCGGCGCGGCAGGGTCAGCGGGCCGCAGCCTCGTTCGTGCCGGAGCGACGCATCGACGGCCGCGATGTGCCCTACTGGTGGATCTGCCTGGATTACGGCCCGGCGCCGGATCAGCCGGGTACCGATCTGGCAGTCACGGCGGACAACGCTATTTCGGTGACGCCGCTGCAGACCGACATGACCTGCGGTTCGACCCTGGCCGCCATGGCCGATGACCTGCCCGACAGGGTCGCCCCGGCCTGAAACGCGTGGGACGCGTTCGGCTTGGATAACCCGCCGCTGTGCGGGACGCGGCCGGTGGTTGTTAGCCCGGCCTGCGCACGGCCCTGCAACCCGCGGCGCGCTGGAATGACTCGTCCGCGCGAAAGCGATGACTGCTCTGGGTCAGCAGCAGCAGCGTCAGCAACAGGCAGAAAACCACGCCCGCGCCCGCGGTGACCAGCGCATGTATCAGCCAGGTCTGGCGGTAGTCGCCAGGAAGTCCGCGTACGTCCAGCCGGAATGCGCGTCCGTTCAGTTCAATCTCATCCGTCCAGTGGAACGGCAGCTGCGCGGTGACACCGTTATGGCCGATCACGCGGCTGGCTTCGCCGGTACCGTCGTTGCTCAGGCGGACATCCAGCGGGCCCTCGAATCCATCCGGCACGATGGTCGCGGCAAGTCGTGGAAGGTTCACCAGCGCCATGATCATGCTCTCCGGCGTATCCCTTGTCCGGATCAGCCAGCTGTCGTCATTCTCGATCGCCTGTCCACTGGAAAGCAGCAGGTCAGACGCGTGCGGCCCGGCCATGTGGAACGCTTCGCCGGCGTGGTTGAAACTGGTGCGGAACGGATCGCGTTGACGAAGGGCCGCCCGGACGCCATCGTCACGCGCCAGATCGAAAAGTCGTTTGCGTTCCGAGGCCATCACGCTCTGACTCGATGCCCTGCGAAGCGACTCGTGCAGGGAGCCCCCCGCGGTCGGCATCCGGCCCAGCCAGTCAACCGCAGGGGCCTCCTGCAAGCGGCTGGCCGCGACCCGGTTGAACTCGCCGGGTCGCACTCGCTCCGACCCCTCGAACAGCGCAGCCAGAGATGAGAGTGTGCGGTTGTGCAGTGCCACTACGTGCTGCAGTTCGTGCTGGACGGTTCTGGCCGCAAAGTCGAACTCCGCGTGTTGTTGTCGCGATAACAGGAAGCTGCTGGTCACCTGCGCCACCACCACCGGCAGACTTGCCAGCAGCATCGGTACGGCCACCGAGAGCAACCGGGGTCGCCACACGCGCCGGGGCCGTCCGACCAGGCTCAAGCCCAACAGCCCGAACAGGATCACCCCGGTCACATCACCGAGCCACCAGGTCAGCCAGTGTACGGCGACCGGCTCGAGTGCAAAGATTCCGCCGCCGTAGAGGGCGGCCGTGGCAATGCTGGCGCTGACAGCGCAGGCGACCGGCCCGGCCAGAATTAGGAATTTCAGGATTGCCTCAAGCCGATCGAGTTTGGTGGGATACCCGACGAAATGACGGACCAGCCCGGCGCCGACAGCAGCCTGAAAGGCCGCGCCGATGCCAATCACCATCGCCATCACCACTGTTCCGCCCGGAGACAGCGCGTGCGAAATGTCGCTGAGTAACATGAAGTTCAGGATCGATGCGCCGAGGAAGACGCCGGGCAGATATCGAAATCCGCCGCACAGAACTGCCACGAAAGCCAGTCCGGCAGCCGGCCATATGCCGGTGGCGTAGCTGGGGTCGGGTGCCAGCAGAATACTGACGCGGCCGGTGCCGAAATAGGCGGCGGCAAGGAGAAGATTCAGGGGAAAAGCGTTCAAGCGGAAATGCATGTTGATCGGCCACGCTGGCAGTGATTGATGACCCGTGTACCCGGGTTTCGGGGAGGGTATCGGCCATTACCAATCCGGCTTGAGGGGTACCCGCCAAACGGGCGAATTTGGTGCTGCTACGATATTGCGTGGCATGCGGGGCTATAGCTCAGTCGGATAGAGCAGCCGCCTCCTAAGCGGCAGGTCGCAGGTTCGAATCCTGCTAGCCCCACCAATATCTCACCGGCTCTGGTGGTCGTTTGGCCTGGTCGTCGCAGGCTGCCAAGCCCGTCCATGGGCTTGGCCCTTCGGGCCGGCCTGCGGCCGTCCGGATTCGTTCCTGACGAGGTCGCTTAATCCAACCAGCTCCCCCATATTCGTCCATGGGATTGCTGCGCCTGTTGGGCCGGGTAATCTCCGTGGGAATGACGGATTCAACCGGCGTCCGGCTCCGATTTTTCTGGTGTGCCGGGCGAGCGGCGGAACCAGCGAGCCAGTGTCGGATCGTCCCAGACCGGCGTTACCGTGGTGGGCAGGGGCAACGGTCGACCCAGACGCAGCCAGCGCTGGTCCGGGCTGTGGAAGTCGGAGCCCACCGATCCGAGCAGTCCTCGGTCAGCGGCCGCATCGGCCATCCGGATAATGCCGTTGGGGGTGCTGTTGCCGCAGACCACTTCCATCGCCCGGCCGCCGGCACTCTGGAAGGCGTCGAGCATGCGCCGTTGCCAGGCGCCGGTCATGTCGTAGGCCAGGGGATGGGCCAGAACCGCCACGCCATCCGCCGCGTGGATGGTGGCTACAGTCGCTTCGAGCTCCGCCCAGGTCACGCCGACGTGGACCGGCTTGCCTGGTTTGAGAAACCGCTTGAAGCATTGCTTGACGGTGCGGCAGCGTCCTTCTTCGATCAGCAGTCGCGCGACATGCGCCCGCGTGATCTGGCCGCCGGCCGACAGTGCCTCTATGCGTTCCCGCGCTTGCGCCACGCCGATTCGTTCAAGGCGTTCCAGAATGGCGTCTGTCCGCTCAGCACGCCGTTGCTGCAGATCCGCAAGCTGTTCCCGCAAGCTCGGATGCGAGGTGTCGAAGCCGAGCCCGACGATATGCAGCGTGCGCTTTTCCCAGGTGACGGAAATTTCGACGCCGGGTACCAACTGCATGCCCAGCTCGGCGGCGGTGGCGTTCGCCTCGCCCAGCCCGGCGACAGTGTCGTGATCGGTTAGCGCCAGAGTGCGGACGCCGCCGGCATGCGCAGCCCGCACCAACGCCGCGGGCGTCAGCGTGCCGTCGGAGGCGGTTGAATGGGTATGCAGGTCGACCGGCTCGGGGTGGCGTGTGGCATTGCGCGGCATCGCACCCAGCATAGCGCGTCGGCGGCGTGCCGGTGGGGGTGTGGTAATTTCGTTTCGGGAAGACGTGCTATTCATCGGGGTACAGACGTGCAGAAGTCGGTTGCGACGGGCTTGCTTGGGGTCCTTTTGTTTTTCGCCGGGGGGGTGGCCCAGGCGCAGGACACGCGGACCATCGGTTTCGAGCAGCTCCGCGCCGGTGAGGCGATCCGCCTAAGCGGGTTGGATAACGACGCCACGCTCGACTTCGGGATTCCCCGCGAGGAAGCAGTGACCGCGGCAGCGCTCGATCTGTCGATGGCGCTTTCTCCGGCCCTGTTGCCTCAGCTGTCCCACGTCAACGTCCGGCTCAACGGTCGCTTCGTGGACACCATCGTCGTGGATGAAACCCGGAGCGGCGCGCGCATCGAATCATCGCTGGCTGTCGACCCGCGGCTGTTCGCCGACTACAACCAGCTGCAACTGGAGTTCATCGGGCATTACGCCGAGCAGTGCGAAAATCCGGCCCATTCCAGCCTGTGGGTCGAAATCAGTCCGGAAAGCCGCCTGACGCTGGATACCGAGCTTCTCGACATCCGTACGGGTCTGTCCGCACTACCGGTGCCTTTCTTTGACCCGCGCGATAACCGGGAACTGCTGTTGCCGGTGGTATTCGGCGGCTCGCCGTCGCCGGCCATGCTCGAGGCGGCCGGCATGCTCGCCGGCTGGTTCGGCATGCAGGCGTCGTATCGCGGTGCCCGGTTCCCGGTGTCGGTGAGGGGCATGCCGGACCGGCACGCTCTGGTACTGGCGACCAACGAGACTCTGCCGGCAGGCCTGGATGCAGCACCGGTGGAACAGCCGACGGTGTCGGTGCTGTCATCTCCCGACAATCCCCGCATCAAGCGACTGCTGGTGCAGGGTGCGACTGTGGATCAGGTGCGCACGGCGGCACTCGGTCTGATCGAGGGGCAGATTCTCATGACCGGAGATCGCGCCACGGTGGAGTCGGTACAGCCGCCCCCGCCGCGTGCCTTGAACGATGTGCCGGCCTGGATGGATACCGATCGGCCGGTGCGTCTGGGAGACCTGGCGGACAGTGCCGAATCGCTCCAGGTGAAAGGTCATCGGCCGCTACCGATAACCATCAACGCCCGTATCCCGCCGGATCTCTACACCGGTTTCTTCGAGGGCGTGGACATGGATCTGCGCTACCGCTATACCCGGCCGTCGGCGCCGGATGGCTCCCGGCTGGCGGTGCTGGTGAATAATCGCTTTGTCCGCTCGCTGGCGCTGCAACCGGATACGTCCGACAGCCAGGCATCACGCATCCAGTTGCCGCTGCTGGACCGTGATCGTTCGCAGGCCCGCGATGAACTGCGGCTGCCGGCCTTTCAGCTTGGCACGGACAATCGCCTGCAGTTTCATTTTTCCCACGATTTCCAGCAGGCCGGTGCCTGCCAGAGCGCGCCGAGCGCCAATGTCTACGCCGCCATCGATCCGGATTCCACCATCGACCTCACCGGCTTTCCCCGCCATGCGCCGATGCCGGATCTGGCGCTATTCGCCAACGCGGGCTATCCATTCACGCGTTACGCGGACCTCTCCCGCACCACCGCGGTGCTGCCGGACAGCTATGCGGCAACCGATATCGAGGCATTGCTGTTCACGCTCGGCCGCCTGGGACGGCTGAGCGGGTTGACCGGCACCCGGGTCGAGGTGGTCCGGCAATCGGATCTTGGTGAATCGAACGACGACCTCTTGCTGGTGGGTGCCGAGCCGGATTGGCTGCGGCAATCGACCGGCGATGCCGACGACAGCGGACCGCCGCTTCTGGTCGAATCGGCGCGACGCACGCTGCGCCGCGCCGCCGAGTCGACATCGGGTCTGACGACCACCATCCGCGCCCGGGGCGATCTCGGGATGCTGGTCGGTTTCGAGTCGCCGTTTGCGCCCGGGTCGTCGGTGGTGGCGGTGGCGGGCAATTCCGCGGCCGGGCTGCAACAGGCGGTGTCGGTCCTGGCCGATCCGGCGCGTATCGATCGGGTGCGCCACGGCGTGACGGTGGTCACCAACGAGCAGGTCCGCAGCGTGAATACCGGCCATACCTATGCCATCGGCAATCTGACCTGGTGGCAACGGGTCTGGCTCTACTTTGCCGGCCACCCGTTACTGCTGACGGTGCTGGCCGTCGTGGCCGGACTGATTCTCGCCGTGCTGGCGTTCTGGCTGCTCCGGGGCGTAGCCGCCGCCCGAACCCGTCACTGACGCCGGCATCGAGGCCGCGAGATGGCGCAATGGCTCTGGCGCAGCACGGGCATAGCCGGGCTGACGCTGCTTGCCTTCCTGGGGACCGGATGCTCCGGCGAACCGGCGGCGCCGTCCTGTCCGGACTGGGTGCAATGGCAGGATTTTCGCACCGTCTTCCTGAGCGAGGATGGCCGGGTCATCGACCGCGGTAGCCCGGATTCCCGGACCGTCTCCGAAGGGCAGGCCTACGCGCTTTTGTTCGCGCTGGCGGCCAACGATCGGGCGGCTTTCGACCGGATTCTTGCCTGGACCGAAGCCAATCTCGCCGACGGCGATCTCACCGCCCGCCTGCCGGCCTGGCTGTGGGGGCGCAATGACCAGGGAGAGTGGGGCGTGATCGACGCCAATGCCGCCAGCGATGCTGATACCTGGATGGCCTATGCCCTGATCGAGGCCGGCCGATTATGGCAGGCGCCGCGCTACGCCGCGCTCGGGCGGCTGCTTGCCGACCGCGTCCGCCGCGAGGCGGTTGCGGATCTGCCGGATCTGGGACCGACGCTGTTGCCGGCCCCGGCCGGTTTCCAGCCGGGGCCGGACCGTTGGCGGCTCAACCCCAGCTATCTGCCAGTGCCATTGCTGCGCCGCCTGGCCGCGGTAAATCCCGACTGGACGCCGGTGATTGCCAGCGCGCGAGCGGTGATTACCCGCTCGGCGGTCGGTGACTTCGCTCCGGACTGGACCGCCTACGGCGCCGAAACCGGTTTCGGCCCCGATCCCGAACACGGGACTCACGGCGATTACGATGCCATCCGCGTCTACCTCTGGGCCGGCATGATGGATCGCGCGGATCCCCTGCGAAACGATCTGCTCGAGGCCCTGCCCGGCATGGCGCGAGCGGCGGCCGCCAATGGTCAGCCGCCCGAGAAGGTCGCGGACGGGGATGTGGTCCGGGCGGTCGGGCCGCCGGGCTTTTCCGCCGCGGTGCTGCCCTATCTGAGCGCGCTGGGCCGCGACGAACTGGTCGAGCAGCAGCGTCTTCGGCTGGAGGCCCAGCCCATCCCCGATGACTCTTACTATCAGCGTGTGCTCGGCCTGTTCGGCCAGGGTTGGCAGGATCGCTGGCTGCGTTTTGACCGAGACGGTCGTTTGCAGGTCCGCTGGGAGCCGGCATGCGGGGCCTGATGAGCCGGAGTCTCGTGCTGTGGGTTCTGGTGAGCATGCTGACGCTGCCCGCAGCGGCCCGGCAGGCACCGGCGCCGGACGGTCCCGGGCAGCGGACGCTGCTGGAAAGCGCTGAATACTGGCGGGAGAACGCCCGCGCCGATCTCGCCCGTCAGGCGCTGGAAAAGTACCTGCAAACGCGCCCGGGGGATGCCCGGGCGTGGTATCGCCTGGGCATGCTGGGTATCCGCACGGGCGAGCCGGGCCGCTGCACCGCCGTGGTCCGGGACATGCTCGAGCGGCTACCGCAGGACCCGCACACCAGTGCTCTGGCCGGTCAGTGCCGGGTGGCCACCGATGACCGTCTGGCCATGGCAGCGGTCCGCCGGCTGGCCGAGGAAGAACGTTTCGCCGAGGCCGCTGAAGCGTTCCGGGATCTGTTCGACAATGATATCCCCGCGGGTCCCCTGGGACTGGAGTACCTGCAGCTGCGCGAGCGCGCGGGCGACGACTGGTCGGCGTTGCACCAGGATTACCGGCGTCTGGCCGAGTCCTTCCCCGACGACCACGCCATCCAGCTCGCCTTTTCCGGTCATCTGGCCGAGCGACGGGCAACCGCCCGCCAGGCGATCCGCCGGCTGCGTTCGCGGTCGGGTGACGCCGATAATCGGTCGCGCGTCCTGCGGTACTGGCGCACCGCGCTGCGGCAGGTTTCGGATGCGCCGGATATTCGCCGGCTGGTTGCTGAGTATCTGACCGTCGATCCGGACAATGGCGAGTTCCGCCGAATGGCGGCGCGTCTGGCCAGGTCGGACGCACGAGCCCGGGCGGGCATGTTGATGGAGGCAGGATCCTACCGGCAGGCGGAGGACTTGCTGAGGCCGGCGGTGAGCCGCTTCCCCGATGATCCCTGGCTGCGATACGACCTGGCACGGGTGCTGATCGCCACCGATCGGCCGGCTGAGGCGCGCGCGGTGGTCGAGTCCGGGGTCACGCGCCAGCCCGGCGCACCGGAAATGCGTTACATGGCGGCGCTGATCTACAACGCCCTGGCGCAACCGGCGGCAGCGCTGGCCCAGCTTGAGGCCATTCCGCCGGACAGCCGCAGCGACAACGTGCGTGAGTTGCGCGGCCGGCTGGCGTTCACCGTTTGCCTCGAGCAGACGGGCAAGGCACTGCTCAATTGTGCGACCCGCGCCGAGCGCGATCCGGAACGCTGGCAGCGACTGGTGGACACCTGGTTTGCGCAGGATTTGGCGGCAGCCGGGCTGGAGAGAATGGCGCGATGGCGCGATGCCCACGACACCGGACCGACCCTGGATAGGGTCTGGGCCAGAGCACTGGCCCGTGCCGGCCGCCACGACGAGGCGCTGGTGGTGATACGACGGGTACCGGCCCGGGAAGGCGCGGGTGCGCTGTCCGCGACCGAGTTCATGGACTGGCGAGTACGTCTGTCGCTATCGGCGTTCGACAGCGACGGTCAGACCGATCGTCTCGCCAGACTGACGTCGCGGCTGGACGACGCCGGTGACGAGTTTCCCGCCGCGTCCCGCCATCGCTGGCTGGGGGCGCTGCATCTTGCACTGGGCAATCGTGCGCAGGCCCGGAACGAGTACCAGGTCCTTATTGCCTGCTGCCAACCCACGCCGGAGGATCGGCTTGCGCTGGCACCCCTGCTGGCTGAGGCGGGCGACCGTGATGCCGCCGAGGCGCAGCTTCGTGAGGCGTTTCTGGCGGCAGCTACACCCGCGACGCGCGCGACCGTGGCCCAGAGGGCGGTCGATCTGCTCGGCCCGGCTGTGGGCCGGCCACTGCTCGCCGCTGCCCTGGCCGAGAACCCCGACAATGCGTGGCTGCGCCATGATCTGGCACGCACGCTGATCTCGCTGGGTGAGCCGGATGCGGCGGGAAAACTCATGCGGGAAGGCGTCGAACGACAGCCGGATCGCGCCGAGATGCGCTTTGCTGCCGGTCTGATTCTGGAATCCCTCGGTGAACGGGGTGCGGCGCTCAGCCAGGTGGAATCGGTGCCGGAACTCGAGCGCAGCGACGGCATGCGCGCCCTGGCCGCCCGCATGCGCTTCGAGCGTTGCCTGACGGCGGCCGGGGACGAACCGTCCTTGCTGAGCGAATGCGAGACGCATGCCGGGGACGACCCCGGGCGCCGGGCGCGGCTGACGCTGGCCCGAATCCGGGCCGGGCAGGCCGGGTCGGCCCTGGCGGCATTCCAGCAGTGGCGGGGCGGTCAGCCGGAGGACCCCGCGATCGCGCTGGCCGCGCTGCGGGTTTACGCCGCCGCCGGTCGCGACATGGCATTCCGGCTGTTGCTGGATGACTGGGTGGGCCGGTCGGGCCTCGCCCCGGACACGCGTCTGGCTTTCAATCGCGCCGAGGCGGACTGGCGGCTGGCGCGCGGTGGCGACGAGCAGGCCCTGCAGTCGGTGATCGAACGTCTCGAGGCCGCGGCCGAACAGGCTGCGGATCCGGCTCCGCCGCGCCGGCTGCTGGGCGACATCCGGATGGCGCTTTCGCAACCCGGCAGGGCGGCCGAACAGTACGCCCTGATCGTCGACCGGCCGGCGGCGGCGCTGACCGATCGCATTGCTTACGCAGAAGCGTTGTATCAGGCGGACCGGCCAGCGGCGGCGCGTGATCAGCTCGACCGGGCCTGGTCGTCGGCCAGCACCCTCGACGAGCAACTGGCGGTTGCGGCGGCCTGGCGTGCCGCGCCGGCCGATCCCGCGCCCAATCCCTTCCTCGCGACGTTGCGGGATCGGCTGCCGTCCGATCATCGGGTCACCGCAGCGGCGGCTGATCAGGCGCTGGCCGAGGATCGGCCGGCCGATGCACTGGCTCTGTTGGAACAGGCCGAGGCGCAGGCGCCGCCGACTGAGCAACCGGAGCTGGCTTCCCGGGCCCAGGCGGTTCGTGACCGTCGACAGGCGCTGCTGGCGGGCGGATTCGATCTGGCCACGGTGCCGGGTGTTGCCGGCATTTCCGACCGCCGGCTGGCCACCGGCATGCTCGAATGGCGTCATCCGGTCAACTGGGATGATCAGTTGGTGCTGAAGCTGGACGCGACCCGGATGGGGGTGGGTCGTCTGACCGCCGGCGATGCCGTGGACTTCGGCCAGTTTGCCACCCTGCCGGCCGGCGGCCGCGACCCGTTCTTCCCTCAGCCGGACGCCGAGGAAACCGGACTGGGCGTTGGCCTGGGTTACGAGGGCGATCACTGGCGGCTGGATCTGGGCACGACCCCGCTGGGGTTTCCGGAGCCGTTTCTGGTTGGCGGGATTCGCTACACCGGCCAGGTGGGCCGGCATCAGTGGCAGGCGGGCGTGAGCCGACGGGCGGTGACCAGTACGTTCCTGTCGTACGCGGGGGATACCGACCCGGTCAGCGGACAGTTCTGGGGGGCAGCCCGGGCCGATGGCCTGCAACTAGGGTTGGCACGCTATGAGGCGACCTACAGTTACGCCCTGTCACTGTATCCGCACCGGATAACCGGCGAGAACATCCCCGACAACCAGGGTGTAATCGCCCAGGCTCGCGCCAGCCGGGAAGTCTACCGCCGGCCGGGGCTGAGTCTGTCGCTGGGGGCCTATGCCAGCCACTGGGCCTATGATCTCAACCAGCGCTTCTACACCTTCGGGCAGGGCGGCTATTACAGCCCACAGGCCTTCACCACGTTCTCGCTGCCGGTATTTCTGCAAGGAGGTATCAATCGCTGGAGCTACAGCGTGCAGGTTGGCGCCGCTTACACCCGGTCACGCGAGGACGATGCCGACTACTACCCGGACCGCCCGGATCTACAGGCCGCGGCTCGGGCGGCCGGGCAAACCCCGGTTTACGCCGGCGGCTCGGGCAGCGGCACCAGTGTGCAGCTCGATGTGTCAGCGGAATACGCGCTAACCAACCGGATGGCGATCGGCGCGCGCTACGCCATCAACCGGGCGGATTTCTACGAGCCCGATTTCTTTACCATCTATCTGCGCCACAACCTGGGTAGCGGGACCCGGTCGCTCAGGGTGCCGCCGCAACGGATCGGTCCGTATCGGGACTGGTAACCGTCGCGGTTGGTGACAGTGGTACCGCGGGCTGATTCAACAGTTCGGCGGCGCGACCGAGTCCGGTTTCCAGAACGCTCCAGTTGCCATTGACGTCGCGCCGCCAGTAATGGTCGCCGGCGCGCATGATCACCACCCCCTCGTTCACCGAGACCGGCCGGGTGGCCGGTAGGTTCTCGGTGTAGCGCGACAGCGGCGGTGCGTCATCGGCGAAGGGGTCTTCCGCCAGGAAGCGTTCGAGCAGTGTTCCGAGGGCGAAATAGCTGGTGGGAGACGTAACCCGGACGGGTTCCCGCGGTGGTGCATCGCCGCCCAGTAAATAGATGCCCACTGGCGCCAGCGTCGTGGCAGGGGTGGGCAATTCCCGCAGGCCGCGGATTTGCAGTGCGTCACCCCGCATGGCCCCGCCGTGCTCGGGCACCATGATCACCACCGTGCGCCGATCCGCGGTTGCCAGGGCGTCGATGAAGGCATTGAGATCATCCAGCAGGCGTCGCATGCGGTCGGGATAGGTGGCGATGCTCGACGCCCGCGGCTGCTCCACCAGCCGGTTGCCGTCGTGGAGGCTGGTGGTGTCGTAGTACAGCGCCACCGCCTGGTCGGGATTCTGTCGTCGATCCGCCCGCCAGGCATCGAGCAGGGCGTCGTCGGAGTAGAGCGCCTCCCCGTCGTAGGTGCGCATCGTTACCGGCGCATCGCCGAAGGGGCGCTGGGGTGCATCCAGCCCGCCCAGCTTGCGCAGGTTGGGGATGAAGTCGTGAGCGGCGGCCGAATCCCCCCAGTTGGTCATCAGCTGGGGCCGGAAGCCGTTCGCCTCCAGCTGCTCGAACAGCAGGCAGCCGTCATCAGCCGGACTGTAGAGCGCGTCGTGGGGCGGCTGCCCGCAGGTCGCCCGCATCAGCCGTAGCGAGGCGGGACCGCTGTAGGTGGCTGCGGTATTGAACGCCTCGAATCCGATGTCCCGACGTTGCAGCAGCGGATGGTTGGCCATGCCGTAGAGATCCAGATCGTCCCAGGCCATCGAACAGATGTGCAGGAACACCACGTCGAAGGGCTGGGCCTGCCTGGTGGCCGGATTCAGGGTCGCGCGCCGCTGCGACTCCGCCTGATAGAAGGCTTCGAGCTGGGCTTCCGGCGATTGGTTGACGGTGCCGGCGATTTCTCCGGCCGAACTGCCTGCCTGCGCCATTGTCGGCGCGGTCGTCGGCTGCAGCAGCGTGGTGACCATCGGTATGGTCGGTACCAGCAGAATACCCAGCAGCGCGAAGCTGGACATCCGCAGTTTGGCCGATAGCAGCCAGTAACCCAGCGCCAGTACGGCGATCAGCATGATATCCAGCGGGCCGATGAAACGGCCCGCCAGTTCCAGCATGTAGGTCAGATCGAAATCGGCCAGGACGCCCAGCTGACCGAATACCCGTGAGACCGGCGGTAGATGCGCATCGTGGTAGAGCAGGGCGATGCCGGCTGCCACCGCGATTATCTGCTGAACCCAGCGCCGCGCGCCCTGCAGCGGCAGCAGTACGAACAGGGCCAGCGCGAGATTCAGACGCCAGTGGAAGCCGATGCTGCCACTGGCGAACGCCGCCAGCTTGGTCAGGAAATAGAACGCCCACCAGCCCATGTCAGACCGTCCGCGAGACGTACTGGCGGCGCGCCAGACGGACACGCCGACGAATGCCGAAAAGGCGCGCGAACATCAGTCCGTAACCTCTTAAACCAAAATAGAAAATGTCCCGGAGGCTGGATAATGGCCGGTCGACCACGGCGGTATCGTCCCAGCCCTCCCAGGCATCCGGTCGGCTGAAGGTACAGCCCACGAGCATGCGCTGCTGAGCGAGGGACAGGGCCTCGAACGCGACCCGCATATGGTCGTCGCGCAGGACCACCACCCGAGCCGGAAACACCGCGTCGGGTCCGCCCCGGGGAAGGGCGACCGCAACGACGGCGCCGCGCTCGACCTCCAGCGGTTGCTGCAGGGCCAGGTGCATGCCCCCGAGCGAGAAATCCAGCGATTCACAGTCCACGGTCCTGCCGTCGGGGAATTGCAGCTGCACCGGCTCCTGCCAGTCCACCCGATGGGTGCGCCGAAGCTGGCGGTGTTCTCGTGCCACCCCGAGCGCGGCCCCCAGGATGATCAGGTTATAGCTGGTCCAGGCCAGATTGAGCAGGACGGTTGCGGTTTCCTCGGGCGGCCCGATGAACAGCCAAAGGATGCCCAGAGAGAAACCGCCCAGCCCCAGCAGCATCAGCGCGATGAAGGGGACGGAAATACGCCAGTCGAAATAACTCTCACTGACCTGACCGCCCTTGGCGGTGACATTGAACTTGCCCAGGCGCGGATTGATCAGGGCCAGCGTGGTGGGCAGCGTGATGTACCAGGCCAGCAGGGATTCATACACCTCGGCCCAGTAGGAATGGCGGAAACGCCCCTGCATCTGCGAGTTGGCCAGCATCGCCTGGGCCAGATGCGGCAGGGCGAACGCGGCGATCACCACCGCTTCGGCATTGAACACGTGCAAGCCGAAATACAGGTAGGCAAGCGGGGCGGTCAGGAATACCAGCCGCGGGATTCCATGAAGGAAATGCAGCATCGAGTTGCTGTAGCAGAGCCGCTGGAACATCGTCAGCCCGGGGCCGCGGAACGGGTTGTCACCGGAGAATATCTGCGCCATGCCGCGGGCCCAGCGAATTCGCTGCCCGATGTGTCCGGCCAGGCTCTCCGTTGCCAGGCCCGCGGCCTGTACAACATTGACGTAAATACTGTTGTAGCCACGCCGGTGGAGTTTCAGCGCGGTGTGGGCGTCCTCGGTGACCGTTTCCACGGCGATGCCGCCCACCTCCTCCAGTGGGCCGCGCCGCAGGATGGCGCAGGAGCCGCAGAAGAAGGTGGCGTTCCAGAGATCGTTGCCGTCCTGGATCAGGCCGTAGAACAGGCGGCCTTCATTGGGTACGCGCCTGAAAGTGCCGAGATTTCGTTCAAGCGGGTCTGGCGAGAAGAAATGATGCGGCGTCTGCACCAGCGCGCACTTGGAGTCCGCCAGCATCCAGCCCATATTGGTTTGCAGAAAACTGCGCACGGGCATGTGGTCGCAGTCGAAGATGGCCACGAATTCGCCATCGCTGCGGGCCAGGGCCCGATTCAGGTTGCCGGCCTTGGCGTGGTGATTGTCGGACCGGGTCATGTAGGTAATGCCGGTGGCTTCGGCGAACTCGCGGAAGGCCTCGCGGCGCCCGTCGTCCAGCAGGTAGATACGCAGCTTGTCGGCCGGCCAGTCCAGATTCTGGGCTGCGAAAACCGTGGGCCGCACGATGTCGAGCGACTCGTTGTAGGTGGGGATGAACACGTCCACCGTCGGCCACTCGTCCGGATTGTCGGGCAGCGCCAGGGGTTGCCGGCGCAGCGGCCAGGCGGATTGCAGATAACCGAGCAGCAGAATCAGCAGGGCATAGCATTCCGCCCCGAACAGCCCGAGGCCGAGGAATATCTCGACCGGCGATCCCAGGTCCAGCGAATAATTAACCCGCCACCAGAAGTAGCGCAGCGAGGCGATCACCGAAAACGAGATCAGAACGAGTGTCGCTGCCCGCCCGGCGCGGTTGCGCAACAGCAGGGCGATGGCGAACAGGCCGCCGCCGAACCACATCTGCTGTTGCCAGTTCATCGGGGTGCTGGCAACAACAATTGCCAGGACCAGCGCGATACCGATCATCAGCCAGCGCAGCCAGGCGTGACGCAAGGTGATGTCCGCCAGAAGGCCGTCCAGGCCGCTGGCATCCCGTTTTGTTTGTCGCTCGCGCAGACCCGGTAATCGACCGAGGATACTGGTCACACCTTGCCCGACGCGACGGCCGGCCCGGGCGACGCTGCTGCTGGCGGCCTGTTCCGGGGACCGCAGGAACAGGCGCCAGACAATGCGGCCGGGCGATGCCGCGGGTTCGATATCCAGACGACGGAGTAGCGAGTCGCCGCCGCGTCGCGCCAGCGCGTCCAGTCGCCATGGCCAGGGACGCCGCTGATCCGGGGGCAGCAGAAACAGCCAGGCCAACAGGCCCGGTTGCCGGGGCAACACGCTGGCCTGTCTTTCAGGCATGCGGCGGGTTGGCGGTCAATCGTCCGACTCGGGATGCCGGGCGATTCCGCCGGATCGACACGCACGACAAGGAGAACCGAAGCTGGGAGCGAGACATGACGGCGGTTGGGCAAAACGGCTGAACTCGGGAGGATAACGCATCGGCCGGCGACCGCCCGGCTGATAGACTCGAGCCGTTACCAGACGGACCCGCGATGGATCAGAAACTGCTCGAAGCCCTGGACAACGGCGCGGTGCTGGTGACCGGCAACCGGCGCCTGGCCCGGGCGCTGCAGGATGATCACGCCCGCCACCAGCAGGCAGCGGGCCAGGGTGCCTGGGCCACGCCGACCATCCTGCCCTGGAGTGCCTGGCTGATCTCGCTGTGGCAGGGCAGCCACGCCGAGCGGTCTCCGCGGATCCTGCTGGATGCCACCCAGACGCGGCTGGTCTGGGAACGGGTGATCCGGGAATCCGGCATCGGTGAGGGCCTGCTCGGCATCGGCAGCACGGCGGCCCAGGTGGCCGACGCCTGGCAGCTGGCCCGCGACTGGGAGATCGAGTTTCCGGCGCCCGACGAGCCGGTCGGCGACGATGCGCGGGCCTTCGGCCGCTGGGCGCGGCGTTTCGAACAGCAGTGCGGTCGGCATGGCTGGCTGGACGAGGCCCGGCTGCCGACTGCGCTGGCGGAACGCATCCAGCGCGACCAGCTGGTGCTGCCGATCACCGTGATTCTGGCCGGTTTCGACGAACTCACTCCGCAGCAGCAGCGCCTGCTCAACGCCATGACCCGCGCCGGTGTGACGGTCAGCCGGCATGAACCGGCCGGGCGAAACCAGTCCGTCGAGAGGCTGGCGTTTGCCGACGAAGCGGGAGAACTGGCGCACGCCGCCGCCTGGGCGCGGGACTGTCTGCAGGCGCATCCGGCGGCCCGCATCGGCGTGGTGGTCGGAGATCTGGCGTCCCAGCGACGCCGGGTCATGCGGGTATTCGCCGATATCCTCCATCCCGGCCGGGTACTGCCGGGCCAGCCGCGCCGCGAACGCGCCTTCAACGTCTCGCTGGGGCCGCCGCTGGCGGGGTATCCGCTGGTGCGCGGGGCGTTCAATATCCTGCGGCTGATGGCCGGCGTGATCGACTGCAACGAACTCGGCACGCTGCTGCGCTCACCCTATCTGGAAGGCGGCCTGGCCGAGGCGGACGCCCGGGCCCGGCTCGACGCGCGCCTGCGCCGGCGCGGGGAACGGGAAATCTGGCTGTCGGACCTGCTGGGCATGGCGCGGGCCCAGACCGACGCCACCGATCAGGCGGTGGCCCCGCACTTCGTGAATCTGCTGCAACGATTGTTCGTGCATCATCGGGAATCGGCGGGAAGTCAGCACCCCGGCGCCTGGGCGGCCCGGTTCTCGCAATGCCTGACCGCCGCCGGCTGGCCGGGGGAACGGCCGCGGACCAGCGAGGAATTCCAGATCACCGAGGCCTGGGGCGGGCTGCTGGACCGCTTTGCATCGCTGGACCCGGTGGCGGAACCGATCGCGGTGAAACCAGCCCTGGCCCGGCTGCAGCGGATGGCGGCGGAACTGCCGTTCCAGCCGCGTCAGCCGGACCGGCCAATCCAGGTGCTGGGCCCACTGGAAGCCGCCGGTCAGACGTTCGATTATCTCTGGGTCGTGGGGGTCGATGACGAGCGCTGGCCGGCCCCCGCGCGGCCCAATCCTTGGTTGCCGCTGCACCGCCAGCGCCAGGCGGACATGCCCCACGCCACCCCGGCGCGGGAACTGGATTATGCCCGCCGGCAACTGGCCCGCCTGCAGGATTCGGCCACGCATCTGGTGGCCAGTCATCCGGCGCGGCGCGAGGATCGCGCCATCGGGCCCAGCCCGCTAATCCGGCACTGGCCCGTTCGTGAACCGCCGGCGCATGACTCGGGTCTGCTGGACTTTCGGGATCTCGTGCATGCCTGCCAGGCAACCGAATCATTCCGCGATGACCGGCTGCCGGAATTTCCGGCCGGACCGGCCGACGGCGGCACCGGGATGCTGGCCTCGCAGTCCGCCTGCCCATTCCAGGCGGTGGCGCGCTATCGTCTCGGCGCCCGGGCCCTGGAGGAGCCGCGCACCGGGCCGGACGCCCGCGACCGCGGGCAGCTGGTTCACCAGGCACTGGAACGGTTATGGCGTCAGCTGGGGGATCAGCGCACGCTGCTGTCGCGCGACAGCGTGGCACTGGAAGGGCTGATCGCTGATGTCGTGGCTGATGCGGTGGAACGGCTGGCCCGGCGCCGGCCGCGCACCTACACCGATCGGCTCAAGGCGGTGGAGGCCGATACCCTGCAGCGTCTGCTGCGAACCTGGCTGGCGCAGGAACAGCAACGGCCGCCGTTCACGGTGGCGGCGCGCGAACAGCCCCGCACCATCGAACTGGCCGGCCTGTCGATCAGCTTGCGTCTGGACCGGGTCGACCGGCTGGCCGATGGCAGCCATCTGGTCATCGATTACAAGACCGGGCGCATCGCCGGCAATGCGTTCCTGGATGGCGACCGTCCCGATCAGCCGCAGTTGCCGGTCTATGCCCTGGTGGCGGATACCCCGGTCACCGGCGTTCTCGCCGCACGCGTCCGGGCGGACGATCCGGGCTTTTGCGGGATGGTCTGCGGTGATGAAGGGCCGGCGGGTGCCCAGCGCCGATCGGCCGAGGACTGGGCGGAGCAGCTCCACGACTGGCAGGTCGTGCTGACCCGCCTGGCCACGGCATTCCGCGAGGGCGACGCGGCGGTGGACCCGAAAAACGGTAGCGCCACCTGCCGTACCTGTGATCTCGCCACGCTTTGCCGGATTCACGAAGCGGGCACCGGTGAAGATGACATGGAATCGGCCGAGGCGGGCGCATGACGGCCGATGCCGCGGAACGCGCCCGCGCCATTGATCCAACCCGCAGCCTGATCGTTCAGGCCCCAGCCGGGTCGGGCAAGACGGCGCTGCTGATTCAGCGGTTTCTCGCGCTGCTGACCACGGTCGAGGAGCCCGAGGAGGTGGTGGCGCTGACCTTCACCCGCAAGGCCGCTGGAGAAATGCGCCAGCGCCTGATCGGGGCCATGGAGTCGGCCGACGGTCCGGAACCCGCCGCCGAGCACGATCGCCGGACGCAGGCCCTGGCCCGTGCCGCCGCCCGGCACAGTGATGAACGCGGCTGGGATCTGGCCGCGTATCCCGGGCGGTTGCGGATTCAAACCCTGGACGCCCTGTGCGCGGGCATCACCCGCCAGATGCCGATGTTGTCCGCCTTTGGCGCGCAGCCGGGCATTACCGACGCCCCGATAGAGCTTTATCACGAGGCGGCCCGCCGGTTGCTGGGCGAGCTTGAACGCGGCCACGAATGGCGGCACGCGGTGGCCCGGCTGTTGACCCATCTGGGCAACGATCTGGACCGGGTGGAAGGCCTGTTGGCGGCGATGCTCGGTCGCCGCGATCAGTGGCTGCGGCTGGTGGCCGACGAGACCGACCTGCGCCTGACCCGGCCGCAGCTGGAGGCGGGGCTGCGGCGGCAACTCTGCCTGGGACTCGACCGCGTGGTCGATCGGGTACCCGGCGCCTGCGTGGCCGAACTGGCGATACTGGCCCGCTATGCCGCGACCAACCTGGATGCGGGCGGGCAGGGCGACCACCCGGTGGCGGCCTTGCGCGGCCTGCGTGGATTGCCCGAAGCCGATCCGGAGGGCCTGCTGCTGTGGCAGGGACTGTGCGGCCTGCTGATGACCAAGGATGGCGTCTGGCGAAAACGTGTGGATCGCAACACTGGCTTCGTCGCGCCCAAGGACGCGGCGGACCCGGGTCTGGCCAAGGACATGAAGGCCCGGATGACGGCCCTGATCGAGGAACTCACCGCGGTTCCCGGCCTGGGCGACGCCCTGGCCGCGGTGCCCGCCCTGCCGCCGGCGGGTTATACCGACGCGCAGTGGTCGCTGATCGAGGCATTGCTGACGCTGCTGAAGCTGGCGGCCGGGCATCTGCAACTGGTATTCGGCGAACGCGGTGAGGTCGATTTCATCGAAATGACCCTGCGCGCCCAGCGGGCGCTGGGTAGTCCCGAGGCACCCACTGATCTGGCGCTGGCGCTGGATCATCGCATCCGGCACCTGCTGGTGGACGAATTCCAGGACACTTCGCTGACCCAGTTCCGCCTGCTGGAACAATTGGTCGCCGGCTGGGAGCCGGATGACGGGCGCACCCTGTTCCTGGTGGGCGACCCGATGCAGTCGATCTACCGTTTCCGGCAGGCGGAAGTCGGGTTGTTCCTGCAGGCCGCCGCGCAGGGGCTGGGGGGGGTGTCCCTGGGTTTCTGCCGCCTGACCGCCAATTTCCGATCGCAGGCGGGGGTGATCGACTGGGTCAACCGGGTGTTTCCCGACCTGATGCCGGGTCCGGACGAGGAGAATGCCGCGGCCGGGGCGGTAGCCTATGCCCCGGCCGAGCCGCAGCAGCCGGCGCTACTGGACGACGCAGTACAGCTGCATGTATTCGATGCGCGGGATCCGGATGCCGAGGCCGGGCGTATGACCGAGATCATCCGCGCCGCCCGGCTGGCGGATTCGGCCTTGCGCATTGCGGTGCTGGTGCGTGGGCGCACGCATGTGGCGCGACTGATGCCGCGCCTGGCGGCGGCGGGCCTGCGCGCCCAGGCGGTGGAGCTCGATGCGCTGGCCGACCGGCCGGTGGTCCGGGATCTGCAGGCGCTTACGCGGGCGCTGTTGCATCCGGCGGATCGGCTCAGCTGGTTGTCCGTCCTGCGGGCGCCGTGGTGCGGGCTGTCCCTGACCGATCTGCTCACGCTGACGCCGGGCGATGACGACGCCAGCGTGCCCGCCCGCCTGCTGGATGCCGATGCCCGCGCGACCCTGCCGCCGGCCAGCCAAATGCGCGCGGATCGGGTCGCCGCGGTGCTGACCGATGCGCTGGCCGAGCGGGGCCGGCGCGGCCTGCGGCGCTGGGTGGAAGGTACCTGGCTGGCGCTGGGCGGACCGGCCGCCGCCGCCGATCATGCGGCGCTGGACGCGGCCGGGGCCTATTTCGATCTGCTCGACGACCTCGACGAAGGTGGCGACATTGCCGATTTCGCCCGGCTGGCCGACCGCGTGGATCGCCTGTTCGCACCGCCGGACCCGGCAGCCGATCCCAACCTGCAGGTGATGACGCTGCACAAGGCCAAGGGCCTGGAGTTCGATCTGGTGCTGGTGCCGGGTCTGGGTCGCCGCACCGGTCAGGATGATCCGGCATTGCTGGCCTGGACCGAACTGCCAGGGGATCCGCTGGACGGTGAGGGGCGTAGCGAGCTGCTGCTGGCCCCGATCGCCGGGGTGGATCAGCGCCGGGACCCGATCGCCGATTTTCTGCGGGGCCTGGACAAGGAAAAGGCCCGTCTGGAGGAAACCCGGCTGCTTTACGTGGCGGCCACCCGCGCCCGCCAGCGGCTGCATCTGCTGGGCCATGTCAACGGCGAGGCCGGCAAGCCCGCCAGCGGCAGCCTGCTCGCCCGGCTGTGGCCGGCCCTGGCGGATCGGGTTGCCGCGATTGTGGAACCCGGCGCCGTGGCAACGGACCGGGAACGAGCGGTGCCACCGCCGCGCCGGCTGGTGGCGGACTGGCAGGTGCCGGACCCGCCGGCCGGACTGACCGTGGGGGCGGTGCCGGTGCCGGATCGGGCCGCCGCCGGCGGGGTGGTCGCCTTCGACTGGGCCGGCCAGGAGGCCCGTCATGTGGGCACCATCGTCCATCGCTGGCTGCAGCGGATCGCACAGACCGGGCTCGGCAACTGGGATCGCTCGCGCCTGGATTCGGAGCGCCCGGCCATGGCGGCGGCGCTGGCGGAAACCGGCATCGCCCGCGACCGGGTCGGCAAGCTCGCCGAGCGGGTGCATGCCGCGCTGGCGGCCACGCTGACCGACGAGTGCGGCCGCTGGGTACTGAGCGATCATGATCAGGCCCGTTGCGAGTACGCGTTGTCGGGGTTTGTCGACGAGCGCCTCGTGCACGCGGTGATCGATCGCTGTTTTGTCGCCGACGGCGTGCGCTGGATCGTCGACTACAAGACCGGCGCTCACGAGGGCGGCGACACCGAAGCCTTTCTCGACCGTGAACAGCAGCGTTACCGGCGGCAGCTCGAGGACTATGCCCGGCTGTTTGCCGCGGTCGAGGACCGGCCGATCCGGCTGGGACTTTACTACCCCATGCTGGGTGGCTGGCGGGCGTTCAGCCCGAATCCGGACGCCGGGCCAGCGGCACCAGAAACAGCCGCCCCAGACTGAAGATCAGCGCGCCGACACCGGCGATCATGAACGACTGGCCGCGTGCCCGGGGTTCGTTCACGGAGTTGAGCACCTCTTCCCGCAGGGCGGCACGGCGGGTTTCCTCCCACTGATCGCTGGCCGCGAAATCCTCGATCTGATTCTGCATGCGGGCCAGGTCCGCCTGGTAGGCGAATTCCACGGCCAGATCAACGCCGCCCTGATCCAGCGGTTCGTGACTGATCCAGAGATAGCCGCCGTAGCCGATCAGGCCGAAGCCGACGGCGGCGACCAGCCATAAAGCGATGGATTGACGGCCGATCATGCTGGTGTGTCTCCCGGTTGGTGCGACCCCATTCTACGCAAAGCCCACTGGTGGCGGTCGCTGGCAACGCATGGTATTTTCGATTGTCAGGATAGGTATCAGAAGCGGCACGGAAACGACGTCATGCGTCTGGACTGGTTGCAAAGTCTGATTCAGCGGGGCTGCCTGCGTATTCATCTGCAGCAGTCGGGCCAAACCATCCGCCTGGGCGAAGGTCAGCCCGAGGCCAACATCACCATGCGTAATCGCGGGGTTCTGACCCGGGTTTTACGCAACCCCGACTTCGCCCTCGGCGACGCCTATGTCGACGGCGACTGGTGGCCGGAAGGGCAGGGTCTGCTGCCGCTTTTCCAGCTTTACTTCCTCAACGCGCCGGGTGGATCCGTCGGCAGCGAAGGGCCGGGCACGCGCCTGTTGCGGCGTCTGCATCGACTAATGATCGAACGCAATGGGCGACGCCGGGCACGGCGCAATGTGCAGGCACACTACGACCTGGATGCCGACCTGTTTCGGCGGTTTCTCGACCCCGAACTGCACTACTCCTGCGCCTACTTCCCGCGCCCGGGCATGACGCTGGAAGCGGCCCAGCAGGCCAAGTGCGAGCATATTGCCCGCAAGCTGTGTCTCCGGCCGGGTGACCGGGTGCTGGATATCGGTAGCGGCTGGGGTGGCCTGGCCTGCCACCTGGCCGAAACCCGTCACGTTCACGTCGATGGCCTGACGCTGTCCGATGATCAGTATCGGGAGTCATGCCGGCGGGTGGCGGAGCGCGACCTGACACAGCGGGTGCAGTTCTTCCTGCGCGACTATCGTGAGCATCGTGGTTGCTACGACGCCATTGTCAGCGTGGGCATGTTCGAGCATGTCGGCCGGCCGCAGTATCCGGTGTTCTTCGATGCGGTCGCCGGCATGCTCGCCGACAGCGGCCGGGTGCTGCTGCACACCATCGGGCGCTCCGGACCGCCGGTGGACAGTGACAGCTGGATTTCCCGGCATGTCTTTCCGGGCGGTTACATTCCGGCGCTGTCCGAAGTCGCCGGGCCGCTGGAGCGAAGCGGGTTGGTGCTGTCCGATCTCGAGGTCTGGCGGCGTCACTACGCGCTGACGCTGCGGGCCTGGCACCAGCGGTTCCAGGCGGTTCGCGACGAATTCCGCGAGCGGCTGGGCGAACCGTTCTGCCGCACCTGGGAATTCTATCTGCAGGCCTGCGAGGCGCTGTTTACCTGGGGCGAACTGGTGGTGTTCCAGTGCCAGATGGCGGATGCCAACGACAGCGTGCCTCTGGCCCGCGACTACCTCTACCAGTCCGATCTGCCGGAGTCGCGGTTCTCGGTCAGCGCCTAGCAACACCGCCCGTTGACGTAGGCCTGCGTCAACTCGTGACGGGGCTGCTCGAACATCTGCGCCGTGGCACCCATCTCGATCAGTCGGCCGGCCCCGTCCTGCAGCCAGAACAGGGCGGTGTCGTCGGCGATGCGCCGGGCCTGGGCCAGGTTGTGGGTGACTACCACTACTGTGTAGCGGCCGCTCAGTTCCTGAATCAGGGCCTCGATGCGTTCGCTGGCAATGGGGTCGAGTGCGCTGCAGGGTTCATCCATCAGTAGCACCGCTGGCGCCAGGGCAATGGCTCGCGCGATGCACAGGCGCTGCTGCTGGCCGCCGGACAGACTCAGCGCGGGGGCGTCCAGTCGATCGGCCACCTCCGACCACAGCCCCGCCTGCTCCAGCGCCCAGACCGCCCGGTCGCGGCGATCTGCGGTTTTGCGCAGGCCCAGTTCCTTCAGCGGCAGATCCAGATTCCGGGCGATGGATAGCGGGAATGGGTTCGGCTTCTGGAAGATCATGCCGACCTGGCGGCGCAGGGCCACCAGATCCACCGCATCGCCGCTGATGGATTCGCCGTCGAGACGGATTTCGCCATCCACCCGACAGCCGGGAATCAGGTCGGTAAGGCGGTTCAGGCAGGTCAGGAAGGAACTCTTGCCACAGCCCGAGGGCCCGATGACGGCGGTGATTCGCCCCCGGCGCAGCTGCATGTCGACACCGGTCAGCGCCGTCTGCGTGCCGTAGCGAACGCCCAGTTGTCGGGTTTCGATGATGGCGGCGGCCGGGTTGCCGGTGGCGTCCCGCGTCGACCATTCCCGGGCGGTGTCGATGGCGGCGGTGCGGTTCATTGCACGGCCAGGGCGCGTTGCTGCATGCGACGGCCCGCCAGACCCGCGGCCAGGTTGATGACCAACAGCAGGCCGATCAGCACCAGGGCGGTGCCGAAGGCCTGATCCAGGCCGCCGGAAACGTTCATGGACAGATCATAGATGTGAATCGACAGCGCGCGGCCGGAGTCGCCGAGTGAATCCGGCAGGCGGGTGACGTAGCCGCTGGTGAACAGCAGGGCCGCGGTTTCCGCCAGCGCCCGCCCGATGCCCAGCACCAGTCCGACCACCATGCCCGGCATCGCTGCCGGCAGCAGTATGACCCGCAGCAGGGTGTGGCGCCGCAGGCCGGCGGCGGCACCGGCCGCGCGATAACTGTCCGGCACCGCCGCCAACCCCTGTTCGGTGGCGCGGATGAACAACGGCAGCACCATGCAGGCCAAGGTCAGGCCGCCGGCGGCAATCGAGTAGCCCATGCCCAGAAAGACGCAAAAAAAGGCGTTGCCGAACAGGCCGAAGACGATCGAGGGCACGCCGGCCAGCACGTCCAGACTGCGACGGACCGTGGCGCCAGCGTGGTCCTCCCGGCGGGTGTACTCCGCCAGCCAGATCGCCGCGGCCAGCCCCAGCGGAATCACCGCCGCCAGGCACACGCCCAGAATCAGCAGGCTGGAAACGATGACCGGACCGATGCCGCCGTCGCGGCCGGCATCGAGCACCGGGCCGCTGAGAAACGACCACGACAGCTCGCCCAGCCCCTGGCGAAGCAGGTCGCTCAGCAGCCAGACGAAGACCGCTGCGACCATCGTCGCGCTGATCCAGGCACCGCAGGCCAGCCAGCGGTCGCGCCCCGCGGCGCCGGCGGTCCGGCCGATTCGGATAGCCGCCTCAGCCATGAGCCCGTTGCAGACGCGCCGACGCGCCCACCAGTAATGTCACCAGTAGCAACAGCAACAGCCCGGTGACGTACAGCGCCCCGCGGTGGTCGCCCAGCGCATAGGCCATTTCCAGGGCGATGTTCGCCGTCAGCGTTCGGACCGGCTCGGTCAGCTGTGCCGGAATCTGGACCACGTTGCCGCAGACCATCAGCACGGCCATGGTTTCGCCGGCTGCCCGGCCAACCGCCAGCAGCAGGCCGGTGCCGATGCCCGGCCGGGCTGCGGGCAGAAGTACCCCGGTAATGATGGCGCCCCGGGTCAGGCCCAGCGCGGCGGCGGCCCGCAGGTGATCGGCGGGCACCGCACCCAGCGCCGCATCGGCGAACAGGGCAACCGTGGGCAGGATCATTACCGCGAGAATCAGCATGCCCGCCAGCAGACTCGCCCCCGGTGGTTGCCAGGCCCCGATCAGGGGCACCAGGACCACCAGGCCCCAGAAGCCGTAGATCACCGAAGGAACCCCGGCCAGAAGCTCGATCAGACGGCGGTAGAGCGAGCCGAGAACCGGCGGGGCGTAGAAACGGCAGAACAGAGCGGAAAGCAGGCCCAGCGGGGCGGCGATGACAATGGCACCGACCGTGGTCAGCAGGGTGCCGATCAGCATCGGCAGCAGATTGAAGCGGCCCGCACCGGCGTCCGCGGTCGGATGCCAGCCGGCGTCGCTGGCGAATCGCCAGACACCGATCTCCCGCAGGCTGAGGGCGGATTCCTTGAGCATGAACACGAAGATCAGGGCCATCAGCAGCCCCGCCAGCGCGGCGCCGGCACGCAGGCCCATGGCCAGTATCCGGTCCGCGTTCATGGGCGTTCGGCCGGCACGAAATGCAGCTGCCGGACCAGGTCATGGACCGCCGGTGACTGGGCGTAGTCGATGAACCGCCGGGCGAGACCGGTGGGCTCGCCGGGGGTAATCAGGTTGAGTGGCCGGGACAACGGATAGCGCCCGTCGCGAAGCGAGTCGCTGTCGGCGCTGATGCCGTTCATCGGCAGCAACCGGATCGGCTGGCCGCGCGCGGCCTCCTGCTCCCCGGCACCGATCGACACATAGCCGATGGCCCCGGGATTGCCGGCCACCGACTGGATGCCCTGCATGTTGTGGCCCACGACGACATCCGGGACCACGTCCGGCGCGTCCAGATCGAAATGGGCCAGGAACAGGGTGAGGGTGGCGCGGCCATCGGCCTTGTTGACCACGGTGATGGGACCGGCGGGCAGACCCAGCGTCCCCCAGTCATCGGTACGACCGGTGTAGATCGCGCGTACCTGCGCCGCCTCCAGTGTGGTGACGGGGTTGGATCGATGCACGATCAGGGCGATGCCGTCACGGGCGATCGCATGTTCGGTCAACCCGGCCTCGCCGGGACCCAGCGCGCGGGAGGCGGCGCCGATATCGATCAGGCCCCGGCGCACGTCGGCGATGCCGCGAGACGACCCCCCGGCCTGTACGTCGATCTCGGTGCCCGGGTGCTCGGCCTCGAAACGGGCGGCGATTTCGGCTACCAGCGGCGCCACGGTCGAGGAACCGGCAATCAGCAGCTTGCCTGCCGTTGGCTCGCCCTGGCCGCAGCCGGACAGTACCAGGAGGGCCGCCATAAACAGCGGACCACGCAAGTATTGCTGGTATCGAGTAAGAGGATATTTGCGGCCGCCATCCACATGCCGCCGCCGCCAAGCCAGTTTCATGACCATCCAGACCGGGGAATCTGGCTACAGCTTACAAGCGACCGCGCTCCACGATCGGATACCAGCCCTGATCATCCGGGCGGCCGAGCTGGTCGATGAGCTTTTTCAGCCGGTCATCGGCGCCGGCCCGGGCGCGCAGCCGCAGGTCCAGCCGGTAGACACCGTTGGCGGCCAGGGTGGCCTCACCCTCGACATCCACCGGGCCATCGGCTTCCTCGACGGTCAGCTGCAGGTCGCCTGCCTCGCCCGACACCACACCGACGAAGTTGCCGATCGGCGCCGGCGGCTTGAGCAGGTCCCATTGCAGGCCGCGGGCCTGGACGCGGCCGGACAGGGTCTGCGCCACGCCGGCGTTGTCGATTTCGGCGTTGTCCACCGACAGGATCAGGCTGCCGCTGAGCGGCACGAAGGTGTAGCCCGCGCGGCGGGCCAGCCAGGCCAGGGACGCCTGACCGTCGACCGGGCCGGCGCTGAGACCGCCGCCGAACCCGCGGCGCAGCGAGGCCTCGATACGGCCCACATCGGTGGCGGTGGACAGCTGGACGGCCATCTGCCCGAGCAGCAACCGCAACGGCTGCAACTGCCAGGATACGTCCTCGAGCGCGATATCCTCGTAGAGCACATGCGCCGCGTTACCGGACAGCGCCGTCCCGCTGGTGCCGGACAACGTCAGTCCCGGCACCGCGGACTGGACCCAGCCCGCCGCCACGGGCGCGGGCAGGCGCCAGATGAGGCCGACCACCAGGGCAAGCACCCCGGCCAGAATCACGTGTTTCCAGTTCATGCGTCGGGTCGCTGCAGGGTCATGCGGGCTTCGATGCCGTTGCCCTCATCCGCGCGGCTGACCGTGAGCGCAGCGACGGTCACGCCGTAGCGTTGCTGTAACTCGCGCAGCCACTGAAGCACGCTGTTGAAGTCCGCGTTGGTAACGGTCACCGCGGCCTGGTCGTCGCCTTCCGGCTGAATGCGCTGAATGCTGTTGCCCAGATCGCTGGCGCGGCTGGTCTGATCGATCACGGATAGCAGGGAATCGTCCCGGCCCTGGATGGACTGCCGGCTGGCCTGCTGGCGCAGTCGCTCGGCCTCGTCCTTCAGGCCCGCCACCCAGCCGGCCAGCTCGCGGTCCTGCTGGATTTCGTTTTCCAGTTCCGCCGATCCCTGGTAGAGCGGTTCCCAGACAGCCAGGAAAAATACCGCGCCGAGCACCACCAGCCCGGCACCCACAACCAGCAGGCGTTCGCGCGGGGCCAGACTGTCCAGCCACTGCTTCATGATGCCGCCGGGCTGACCCGCGCCCGTATCTGGACGCCGTCGCTGCCGGCGTCGGCGCTCTGGATTTCCAGTTGCGCCACGCGATTGTCGGCAAAGCCGCTGCGCAGGGCTTCCACGCTCTGCACGTCATCGCCGCGCAGGCTCAGGAACAGTTCGCCGTTGCGGAACTGGAACGAGTCGATGGTCAGGGCGGAGGTCGGCCCGATCGCGTCGGCCGCGGCCTGCAGCAACGGAAACAGCCCGGCGGTGCCCTCGCGCGCCCGTAGCTGGCGGATCTCGTTTTCGGCCTGCAGGCGAAGATTGTTGAGGTTGTCCACGTCCGGGAATGCGGCGCGGAACTGGGTCTCGGCGAAGGCCCGCATCTGCTCCTGCTCACGGGCAAGCTCGCGGTATTCCAGGGCCTGGCCTGCCAGCAGCAACATGACCCAAAGGCCCAGCATGATCAGCCCCGGCCGCAGGGGACGCAGCCACTCGTCGCGGGCCGAGCGAGGCGCGTAAATATCCTGTAACAGGTTGATCGGTGGACGGATCGAGGCGGCATGCAGAAGGCCGGTGGCACCGGCCGCGGGAGCAGTGGTCGCCGCTGGCTCCACGGTGAATCCGCGATCGCGCAGCCGGGCGATGACCTGGTCGGCGGCCTCGCTGCCGTCGGTGGCGACATGCAGGGGAATGTCTTCATCGCCGCGCCGCAGCAGGGCCGGGGCCAGCGACAGCTCGCAGGCGAACCCCCGGAACGGGCCGATCCGGACTAGCGCGCGGTCGTCGCCCAGATAAAGCGCGGCTTCGCCGTCATGCGGCAGTGACAGGCACAGGTAGTCGGGCACGATGGCCACCACCTGTGGCGCCCGCTCGCCGATCGCGCCCAGCCAGGCTTCCATGCGGTCATGGGCAGCGATGGCGGCGGGGAATTCGCCGCCCGGGGTGCGTGGACCGATCGCAATGTGGAGTTCGTCGATCGGCTGGGCCAATCGATCCTCCAGCGCAAAGCGTACCGCCTGCCGGCGGCGGGTGGCCTGACGGACCGGCGGGATATCCACGGACGAGAGCAGCACGTCCTCACCGGGTACGACCAGGATCAGGCTGACGTCCGCCGGCAGGTCGGCGGGCTCGGCCGGCACCAGCCCGTCGCCCTGCGCCGCGTACAGCTGACCGTGCGCGTCTACGAGAATGGCCTGGGATTCACTCACGGGCGGAATTCTACCCGAAACCGACCGTCCGGCGGCCGTTGACGCACGGGCGGATGGCCGGTCGCAGCCGTCTGCCTGCGTTCGCCGTTACAGGGCATTGCGTTGATGCCGGATGACCCGAGTGCCGCCGCGGTCGCCGCGCTGCAACACGCTGGCGAAGGAGACGCTGACCCGGTCCACCGATACCCGGCCGCTGGCCATGAAATAGCTGCTGGCCACGCTCAGGTTCTCGGCACTGATCTCGCGCCCGGCCAGGGTTTCGTTCTGCAGGAAGGCCTCCACACTCTCCCAGGCTGCTTCCTCGCGCTGCTCGACCAGGTCGGTGGCCATGGCCAGATCAAGGCCCTCGGCGATGGAGGCGAGTACCGGCGCCGGCGCGGTATTGACGTTAACCGCAGTGGCGGTGGGCAGGGCGGTTATGTAAGGCGCCAGACGCTGGAACAGCTCGGCGTTCATCCCGCGAACGCTGCGCAATTCGGACACGTCGGTCATCGGCCGATTAGCAGTTCTATAGGCGGGCGACAGGCCGAGATAGTAGTCGTCCTCGGCCCCGTCGGGCAGCGTCGGCTGGATGTCGGCGTCGATCCAGTCGCGGGTGCTCTGGGCCACGGCGCGGGCGGTGACGGCATCGGTCTCGCCCACCAGCTGGATCAGGCGGATGAACTGATCGAGTGCCTGCTGGGCCTGTCCGCCGGCCAGGTTGTTGATGTTGAGGCGCCCCTGTAAGTCGATCACCTGACCGGAGATGGCGCCGCCCTCGATCGGCAGATAGTCCACCGGCTGGGCCCAGGGTTCTTCCAGCGTATCAATCTGGTTGTTCTCGCGGTCGCGGCGCAGGATCTCGCCCACCCAGCTCTCCACCCCGACGGCGTACCAGAGGGCCTGCTGATCCAGCCACAGGTTGCCGCCCCGGTGCATGGCGATGTTCATGCGGGTGAGCATGCCGGCGCCGAGCATGGCCACCAGAGCCACGACCATCAGGGCGGTCAGCAGAGCCACGCCGCGTTGCCGGTTCATGATTCCGCGCCGGGGATCTGGAACAGGAAACGGATGTCCTGCCAGTGATCGGTATCCAGCCGCAGCTCCACCGCGATTGGCAGCGGGGCATCGGGATCCTGCCCGGTTCCGAGGCTGCCACCGGCGCTCTGCGGCGGCCAGCGGTCCACCCATTCACGGCTGGCGTCGAGATAGCGCCATTCGATGGTATCCACGTTTTCGAGCATGGTCTGCTCGACCGGGGCACTGTCCTGGGCCTGATCCAGCACCATCCAGTGCACGCGGACGAGGTTATCGTCCTCGTCGATGCGGTAGCCGACCCGCTGCATATTGCTACGCGGCACCTGCAACGGGTTGTACCAACCGGTGCGGGTGAACAGGATGCCGGTGTCGGCCGACCCGACCATCGCGGGCTGGGGGTCGCCGTAGGCATCGCGTATCGGCCGGCTGACCGTCTGTTCCAGATCGTTCTGCATGCGGAACAGGGTGGTCTGCAGGGCCTGGGTGCGTGCCAGCGACCGGTCGATGCCCTCGCGGGTGTCGATCACGCTGGTCAGACCGCCGTAGGCCATGGCCGCCATGATGCCGAACACCGCCAGCGCGACCAGCAGTTCGACCAGGGTGAAACCGTGGGTCCGGCGCATCACTGGGTGGTGGTCGTGGTGCCGGTGCCGCCGGCGGGCTGGGTGAGAAAACCGCTGAGGGTGGTCAGCGGCGAATCCGCGGCATCGCCGGTGTCGGCATCGATGGGAAACACCTGAATGTCCACCCGGCGCACCACCGGATCCTGGGTTTCCTCGACTTCCGATTGCCATTCCCACTCGCGGCCGCCCATCTCCACCGTACCGTCGTCGCGGCCGGTATCGGGCCATTGGGGATCGGTGTCGTATTCCACCATGCGATTGCGGGCCACCCATTGCGCCAGGGTCTTTTCCTGGATGTAGTGGGCATGGCCGGCGTACTGGGTGCCGCCGGTGATGAAAACCGTCAGTGCCAGCCCCAGCACCGCAGTGGCCACCAGCACTTCCACCAGGGTGAAACCGGTCTGGCGTCGCCTCATGTGCCGGCCGGCGTTTCCCGCCGCATCTCTATTTCGCCGGTGATCTTGCCTTCGAACAGGTAGCGGGCCGCGACGTTTTCCGACGACAGTTCGAACTGGAACGGGCTCACTTCGCCGCTGGACAGCAACAACAGATCGGGCCGCCGACGTTCCTCGGTATCCTCGTCGTCTTCGTCGGCCGGATTGTCCTCCGCGCCGCCGGGCGCCAGCGGGTCGAAGCGATCCTTGTTGCTCTCGGCTTCGAGTAGCCGCAGGCGCATGCCCTCGGGCAGCTCGCGCGGACGCAGCGGCGTCTGTCCCCCGGCCAGTGGCACCCAGCCTTCCTGCTGGAGACGCAGGAAGCGGTAGCCGTCCGGGGTGAAGTCCACGCCCATCTGGCCGCCGAACAGGATGGCCTCATCGGCGGCCAGTGACAGCAGCGCGTCCATGCGTTCGGCTTCGCGCTGGAGGCGGTCCTCGCCGCCGCGGCCGTCGATCGACAGCACGGCGAAGCCCACGATGATGCTGATGATGAACATCACCACCAGTATTTCCAGCAGGGTGAAACCGCGTTGGCGCATCATCGACGGGCTAGCGTCCGGTGCCGATCAGGCCTCGTCGGTGTTCCAGTTGCCGATGTCGCTGTCCATATCCTCGCCGCCGGGGCGGCCGTCCCGGCCCAGGGTAAACACATCGATTTCGCCGTGTTCCCCGGGATTACGGAACTGGTAGGGATTGCCCCAGGGGTCGGTGGGCACGCGGTCGAGATAACCGCCGGACTTCCAGTTGCGAGGTTCGGGCTGCGACGTCGGCTTTTCGACCAGCGCTTCCAGCCCCTGCTCGGTAGAGGGGTACTGGAAGTTGTCCAGCCGATAGAGCTGCAGGGCGCTTTCGATCACGCGGATGTCCTGCTTGGCCTTGGTGACCCGGGCGACGTCCGGTCGGTCCATGATCCGGGGTACCGCGATTGCCGCGAGAATGCCCAGGATGACCACGACGACCATGATCTCGATCAGGGTGAAACCCTGTTGTCGGCCCATGCGGGCGGGAAGTTGTCTGCGCATCATTGACTCCGAATGGCGCCGGAGGCCGGCGCGTTTTGCCTTGATTCATCCCTACGGACCATGCCCGCGCGGGCGTGTTCCGGTCTATTGCACCAGCTGGTTGAGGTCGAATACCGGTAGCAGGATCGCCAGCACGATCATCAGCACCAGTCCGCCCATGAGCAGGATCACCATCGGCCCCAGAATGCCCATGACACCCTGGCGCAGCGTTTCCACCTCGCGCTCCTGATGATCGGCTGCCCGGGCGAGCATGGTCTCGAGTTCGCCCGATAGCTCGCCATTGGCGATCATGTGCAGGGTGATGGGCGGAAAGAATCGCTCCGCCCCCAGGGCCCGGTGAATGGCCTCGCCCTCGCGAATCTTGCGCGCGGCGCGGTTGATGGCCTCGCGCATGGGAATGTTGCTGACCACTTCGGCGCCGATGGTCATGGCATCCAGTGCCGTCACGCCGCTGCGGGTGAGAATCGACAGGGTGCGGGTGAACCGCGCGGTGTTGACGCCACGGGCGAAGCGGCCGATCAGGGGCAGCCGCAGCACCTGGGCATGGAATCGTCGCTTGAAGCCGTGTCGGCGCATCGCCCAGAGGAACGCGACTGCCAGGGCACCCGCGCCAAGCCCCATGAGCCAGCCCCAGGCGCGAACGAAGTCACTCATCGCGATGAGAATCTGCGTGAGCGCGGGCAGATCGGCGTCGATACTTTCGAACACCTGCACGAGATCGGGTACCACGGTAGCCAGCAGGGCGATCACGATGCCGATGGCCACCACGCTGAGGAACGCCGGGTAGAGCAGGGCGCCCATGATCTTCTGGCGCATGGCCTGCTGGTCTTCCACGTAGTCGGCCAGACCCTCCAGCACTTCGTCCAGACGGCCGGACTGCTCGCCCGCGGCCACGGTGGCCCGGAACAGCTCGTCGAAACTGCCGGGAAATTTCTCCAGCGCGGCCGCCAGGGTCTGCCCCTCCACCACCTGGGAGCGCACCCCGATGATGATGCGCTGCGACCGGGCGTTGTCGGTCTGCTCGGCCACCGCCTTGAGCGCTTCCTCCATCGGCATGCCGGCATGGGCGAGGGTGGCCAATTGCCGGGTGAACAGCGACAGTTCGGTAACCCGCATGCCGCGTTCGAACTGGAACAGCCGGCGCTTGCCTGCGCGGTCGGCAACCTCACGCACGTCCAGCGGCGTCATGCCCTGTTGTCGGAGCTGGGCGCGAATCGCCCGCGGGGCATCGCCTTCCAGCACCCCGCGTTTCTCCCGGCCGCGTGCGTCCAGGGCCGTGTATTCGAAGGCTGCCATGGTCAGGTCGTCCGCGGGCCGGGATGCCGGGGCATCGCGCGGCTATTCTTCACGGGTCACCCGGAGGACTTCTTCGAGGGTGGTGACGCCCTTGAGCACGTTACGCCGGCCGTCGGCACGCATGCTGTCGGTGTGCTTGCGGGCTTCCTTCTCCAGTACATGCTCGGCGGCTTCGTCGTGGATCAGGGTGCGCATCTCGTTGCCGACCATGACCAGCTCGTAGATGCCGGTACGTCCGCGAAAGCCGCTGTTGTTGCAATGATCGCAGCCGCCGGGATGGTAGATCTGCGGCGGGTCCGCCGGATCCACGCCCAGCAGATTGCACTCGGCATGGTCGGGGGTATACGGCACCCGGCAGTCCGGGCAGAGCACCCGGACCAGGCGCTGAGCCATGATCCCGATCACGCTGGAGGCCAGCAGGAAGGGCTCAACCCCCATGTCGCGCAGACGGGCAATGGCGCCAACCGCGGTGTTGGTATGCAGGGTCGACAGCACCAGATGGCCGGTTAGTGAAGACTGCACCGCGATCTCGGCGGTTTCCAGGTCGCGGATCTCGCCGATCATCACCACGTCCGGGTCCTGTCTCAGGATGGCGCGCAGGCCGCGGGCGAAGCTCATCTCCACCTTGGTATTGACCTGGGTCTGGCCGATGCCGTCGAGGTAGTACTCGATCGGATCCTCGACCGTCATGATGTTCCGTGTGCGGTCGTTGATCCGCGTGATCGACGCGTACAGGGTCGTGGTCTTGCCCGAGCCGGTCGGGCCGGTGACCAGAATGATGCCGTGGGGCTTATGCACCAGAGCATCCATGTCCGCCAGGGTATCCTCGGGCATGCCGAGCTGTGGCAGGTCCAGCCGCCCGGCCTGCTTGTCGAGCAGGCGCATCACTACGCGCTCGCCGTTGCCGGAAGGAATGGTGGATACGCGAATGTCCACCGGCCGGCCGGCGATGCGCACGGAAATGCGGCCGTCTTGGGGTAGGCGCTTTTCGGCGATATCCAGCCGCGCCATCACCTTAACGCGCGAAATCAGTACCGGGGCCAGCTGACGCGGCGGATGCAGCACCTCGCGCAGCACCCCGTCCACGCGGAACCGGACAGTCAGGCGTGATTCGAATGGCTCGATGTGGATATCCGAGGCGTTTTCCTTGATCGCCTCGGTCAGCAGGGCGTTGATCAGCCGGATGATCGGCGCGTCGTCGGCCGATTCCAGCAGGTCCTGCGGTTCGGACAACGCCTTGGCCGCCGTGGACAGGTCCATTTCATCGTCTTCCAGCCCCTCGACGATCTGCATGGACTCGTTGGCGTTGCCCTCGTAGCTGGCCTGCAGCAGGGAATCGAACTGATCCCGCGCCACCGGTAGCAGATGCAGCGGCCGGCCGGCGACGCGCCGGGCTTCGGCGATGGCGACCGGGTCGGCATCGTTGATGCAGTTGAGTTCCAGACCCTCCTCGGTATCGCGGCCGAACATCAGGCCGTAGCGCTTGGCGAAGGCAAACGGCAGGTGGGGCACGGGTTCGCTCATGGTCTAGCGGATATCGTTGTCTGTCTGGGGCACGCTGCTTTCCGCGTCCTCGGCGCCACCGTCGCCCGGGAATACCGGGATATCCTCGTAGCGCTCGATCGGTGGCAATTCCGGCCTCGCATCGTCCGGCATCAGCGGAATACCGGTCTTTTGCTGTTCCTGTTGGAGGTTGCGCATGTAGTTGTACTTCTTGCGCGTGTAGTAGCCGGCCGCGCCGTCCCCGCGCAGGATCGTCGGGCGGATGAAATTCAGCAGGTTGCGCTTGCTGCGTTCCACCTCGCGCGAGCGGAACAGCGCCCCGAGCAGCGGGATGTCCCCGAGGATCGGAACTTTCTGCTCGGATTCGGTCAGGTTGTCGTCGATCAAGCCGCCCAGCACCAGAATCTGGCCGTTCTCCACCTCGACCGAGGTGTTGAGCGTGCGCTGATTGGTGATCAGGTCCACCGCGCCCGACGTGCCCTGGGCGATGCTGGAAATCTCCTGGGCCAGGGTCAACTGGATCGTATTGCCCGCGTTGATCTGCGGCGTCAGCGTCAGCGTCAGACCCACGTCGCGGCGTTCCACTGTCTGGAACGGGTTGAGGTTACCGCCTGTGCCGCCTCCGCCTGTGCCGGTATTGGTGAAGTTACCAGTAATGAACGGGACTTCCTGGCCGACCTGGATTTCGGCCTCCTCGTTGTCGCGCGTCAGCAGCGACGGGGTGGACAGTACGTTGGTATTGGAGTCGCCCGACAGGGCCTTGAGCAACACGGCGAAGCTGGTGCCGTCCGAGTTCAGGTCGCCGATGCCGAAATTCAGCCCCTGCTGGATCAGGCCCAGCGGCGTGCCGTTGCCCGCCAGAGCCGGAATGGCTTCCAGCGTGCTGTTATCCAGAATGCTGCCGGCGACTGCGGTGTTGTCGTCGAATACGGCGGTATCGACGCCGAGCTGGCGCGAGCGATCTATGCTGACTTCGGCGATGATTGCCTCCACCAGCACCTGGCCGCGGCGGATGTCGAGCTGATCGATCACCGTGCGGATTTCCCGCATCGCGTCGGCGGGGGCGTTGACCACGATGGCGTTGGCGCCGGGCTCGGCGATGACATTGATGCTGGCCGACTGGCTGGCGTTGTTACTGTTGCCGCTGCGATTGCCTTGCTGTGACTGGTTTTCGGCGAATGTCTGGAGGATCGGGGCCAGGGTTTCGGCATCCGCGTAATCCAGATAGATCACCTGGGTGCCGCCGTCCTGATCCACCGGCGTATCAAGGTCGGCAATGATTGCTCGTACCCGCAGCCGGCTGGACGGGTCGCCGGCGATGATCACGCTGTTAGTGCGTTCATCGGCTACCACGCTGAAGTCTTCGGCGCTGGGTGCCTCTTTGCTGGCTTCTCCCTTGAGCTGCGTGATGACCTGCACTACTTCGGTGGCGGTCGCGTTTTCCAGCTGCACCCGCTCGATGTCCCGGTTGCCCTCGCGGTCGATTTGGCCGACCAGGCGAACCAGACGATCAGCGTTGGTCTGGCGGTCGGAAATGATCAGGATATTGGACGCGGGGTAAGCGGCCAGATGTCCGTACTGCGGCACCAGCGGCCGCAGGATGGGCACCAGTTGGTCGGCCGGCACGTTGTCTACCTGAATCACCCGGGTGATGATGTCCTCCCGAGTGGCCGTATCACCGCCGAAGCCACCATCCTGCTTGGCGTTGACCTGGGGCACGATCTTGGTCACCTCGCCGGCCGGGATGGCAGAGAACCCGTGCACTTCAAGCACCGAGAGAAACGTTTCGTAAAGCTCGCCGGGCGTCATCGGCTCGGCCGACAGCACCGTGATCTGCCCCTTGACCCTGGGATCCACCACGAAATTGCGCCCGGTGACCTCACTGACCGTTGCCACCAGCGCGGTGATGTCGGCTTCCTTGAAATTAAGCGTAAAGGATTCGCCGTTGACGGCTTCGATCCCCTCTGGCGTCTGCTGGGCGACGACGCTGACGCTGATGCCGAGTGTCAGCAGGAGCGTGAGAAAAGTGCTGGGTACGGTGTGTTTCATTGAAAGCTGACACTCACTGTGCGCTGTTCGCCACCGCGTTCAAGCGTGACGGTCAAACTATCGGCTTCGGCCAGACTGCCGAGCACGTTCATTGCGGCTCGTGTTTCGGTCAGCGGCGTACCGTTGACCGCCGTCACCAGCTCGCCAGGCCGGAGGCCGACCTGCTGGAATAGTCTGCGATTACTGCCCGGGTAGATTCGGTATCCCTTCAAATCCCCGCCCACCTTGTGCGGCCGGAAGCGCACATAGTCGGACATTTTGGATGGATTTTCGAGGAGCTCATTTCGCACGTCGGCCAGTGAGTCCGCAATCTCGTCGTTCACATCTTCGGATGCGGCGACACGTTCCACACCCTCGGCCTTCTCCTGTTCGAGGGTCAGCGTCTCATAACGGCCGCCACGATCGAGGATCACCCGGTTGTAGTAGATGTCGTGGAGTTTGACGCCGTTGGCGATGGTGTCACCCACCGAGTAAGGCTTCTGATCACCCCGGTCCGAGCGTATCAGCGCCCGGGATCGGCCGTTTCGATCACTGGAAACGATGCCCGTCAGCGTCAAGTTCAGGCGAGTTTCCGGGGCGTCGATAACCGAGGGGTCGACGCTATCGTCGTGCGGCTTTACGCCAAATAGTTCGTAGGACGCAATCTGACCCACGTCGACCGATGTGGTCTCCGCCGTTTCGCCGGAATCCCGACTGAGCGCGCGCGGTTCGGTAAAGTCCGGCCCCGGCCAGGCCGACCAGAAGAACTCCGCAGCGGCAAGACCGATGAGCACGGCAAGGACCAGCCGCATCAACCACATGACTTGGCCGTAGCGGCCCTTGACCATTTGGATCAGGGTGTCAGACATCAATTGCGCCGGGCTGGAACCGCGCGGATCATAACGTAGTCGTCGGCCTGTTCCGAGCGGGTGCCGGCTGCTCTCCGCCATGCCGTATCATGTTGCGTGATATCGCCCCTACCATTTAATACGTCTCCGGCATGTATCTGCATTACTTTCAGCTGAAGGATTTTCCCTTCGCGGTGACGCCGGATCCGACCTTCCTGTTTCTCAGCGAACACCACCGGGAAGCGTTGGGCCACCTGCTTTACGGCACCGGGGAAAGCGGCGGCTTCGTACAGCTTACCGGCGAAGTGGGCACGGGTAAGACCACGCTGATCCGCGCATTGTTGCAACAGGAACATGACAATCTCGATGTCGCCCTGTGTCTGAACCCGCAACTGACGGTTAACGAGTTCGTTGCGCAGATCTGTGACGAGCTGGGCGCCAAGCGCCCGAAGCGCGCGGGTACAACGCTGAAGGCACTGGTCGACGCGCTCAACGAGCACCTGCTGGCTACCCACGCCGATGGCCGGCGCACGGTGCTGATCGTGGACGAGGCGCAGAACCTCGACCGGGACGTGCTCGAGCAACTGCGCCTGCTGACCAACCTGGAAACCAGCAAGCACAAGCTCCTGCGCATCATCCTGGTGGGCCAGCCGGAACTGGAAGAGCTGCTGCGCCGGCCGGATCTGCGTCAGCTGGCCCAGCGGATTACCGCGCGGTTCCACCTGCCGTCGCTGGATGCGGCCCAGACCCGGGCCTATATCCGCCACCGCCTGGTGGTGGCTGGTGGCAATGCCGGTCTTTTCGGCACCACGGCCTGCCGGCGCGTACACCGGTTGACCGGGGGCGTGCCGCGGCTGGTCAATACCGTCTGCGACCGGGCCCTGATGGGGGCCTACAGCCTTGGGCGGGACGAGGTCACCACCGCCATGGTCCAGCGCGCGGCTCGTGAATCGCTTGCCGACGAGCCGTCCCGAATCTGGCAGGTCCGACCTGCGTACCGGGTGGCCGGGGCGGCCGCGCTGGTCATTGGCGCGCTGTGTCTGGGGATCTACCTCGGCGTTAATCGTCCCGCCGCCACGGAGTCGACCGATATCGTGTCGGATGCCCCCGAAACCGGCTCGGCCGAGGAGCCGGCCGAAACGGCGGCCAGCGCCGAGATCGTCACGCCTCAAGTGGTCACGCCGCCGGAAGATGCGCCCGTGACGATTGTCGTCCCCGAGTCATCGTCCGACAGCGAAACGCCGGCGCCACCGCCGGCGCCCGATGTGGCCGAAGTCGATGCGTTGCCCGACCAGGGTGCGGACCTGGCCCAGTTGCGGCGCATGTGGGGCATCTTCGAGGATTCGGCACCGCCCTGCGAGGCGTTTCCGGCCGACGGTCTGCGCTGTCTGAGCGATCAGGCGACGCTGGATGAACTCCGCGAATTCAATCTGCCTGCGCTGCTGACGCTGCGTGATGGCGATCAGATTCGGGACATCATTCTGAGCGGCGTCGGGGATGACGACACGGTTCGCATCGTCACCGCGGACGGCCAGCAGACCTGGTCCCGGGAGACGCTGCTGAGCTTCTGGACCGGCGAATTCACGTTGCTCTGGCGCCTGGAGGCGCCGACGCGACGCGTGTCCCGCGGGTCGGTGGGGCCGGGCGTGGTATGGGTGCGCCGGCGACTGGCCATCGCGGATGGCGTGAACCCCGACAACCGCGCCGGCCGGCCGTCGCCGATCTTCGATCAGGAACTCGAAACGCAGGTGCGCGAATTCCAGTTGCGCCAGGGGGTGACGCCCGACGGTATCGTCGGCGCCCGCACGATGATCCTGCTGAACAATCTCGAGCCGGCGCCCAATACGCCCGGCCTGGGCGTGGCCACAGGCAGGGATTGAGATGTCATATTTGCTGGATGCGCTGCGCAAGGCGGAACGGGAACGGCGGTTGGGCGAGGTACCGGACCTGGGTACCGAGACCGCCGATGGAACCGCGACGCGTCGCAACGGTCTGCCGGTATGGGTGTTCTGGCTGATCGGGGTCGTGGTGGCGGTGAATCTGGGTGGCATGGCGGCAATGTGGTGGGCCTGGTCGGCGGATCCGCGTGATTCCGCATCGTCATCGGCGGCCGACGATACGGCCGCCATGCCGGCGCCCCCGGCGGCTCTCGCGGTGACGGCCGACTTGGTCGAGCGGCTGACGCCGCCACCGGAGCCTCCGACGGAACCCGTTGCGCGGACCACACCGGAACCGGCGCCCGCACCGGTCGAACCCTCGGCACCGTCGTCGGATCGGAATGACGACACCGTGCCCACGCGCCGGGCCCTGCCGGCCGCGCAGCAGCAGCGGTTGCCGGATCTTGAGCTGAACGGCCTGCTCTACAGCAGCATTCCGGGGCGCAGCTTCGTGCTCATCAACGGACGCCGCTATCACCAGGGTGAGCGTACCGCGGCCGGCCCGGCGGTCGAATCCATCGACGAGGACGGCGCCATCCTCAATCACGCTGGCCTGCGGTTCCGGCTGCCGGCGCCGCAGTAGATTCCGATGCATCGCCTGGCCATCGTGGTGTTATTGATAGCCGGCGCCGGCACCGCCCAGGCCGCGGGCCTTCGCTGCGATGGCGGTTTGGTCGACCGTGGTGACCTTCAGATCGAGGTTCTTGATGCCTGCGGCGAACCGGATTTTCGCGATGATTGGGCCGCGGGCTCGCTGCCAGCCGGCGTGGTCGCGCCCGATGTCACCCAGTGGACCTATAACTTCGGCCGCAGCAACCTGTTGTACGTCCTGCGTTTTCGTAACGGCCGCGTGATCGGCATCGACAACGACGGCTATGGCTTCGACGCCGATCGGGCGAATGCGGATTGCGGCCCCACCGAGATCGTCCCCGGCATGACCAAGTACCGGCTGCTATCTGCCTGTGGCTCGCCGGCACAGCGAGACAGCCGGGTGATACTGCGTTCTTCCCGACAGTTCCGCTACGGCGTGGCCGAACAGATCCGGCGCGAGACCTGGATCTACAACTTCGGCAGCCGCCGGCTGTTGCGCGAGGTGATCCTGGAAAACGGCCGTGTGGTGCGAATCGACACCGACAATCGGGGGTTCGACTAGCGACCGCTCGTCATTGGCCAGCTATCGACCACGCTCACCCCATCCGGCGCGCCAGCCCTCGCGAACGTCCGGCGGCAGATTCTGTGCCGTCTCGATCACGATTCGGTGCGTGAGTGCCTGCATGGCGTCGGTGCGCCGGGCCAGTTCGTTAAAGGCGGCTTCGAGCGCGGCCTGGTCGAGCGGATCGCTGGCGATGCGGTCGGCAATACGGGCGCGAGCCTCCCGGATGCCGCGGATATGCGCGCGCATTTCATCGCGATGGGCCTTGAACGCATCCCGAAGCGCCGGCCGCGCCGATTCGGGCACGCCGCGGAGCATATGCGGCCCGTGATGCCGAGGCCCATCGGAAACCAGGCGGCCGACGACCACCCCGGCGGTAATCAGATTCAGGGCCAGCGAAACGGTCAGCAGCAAGCCGACGCCAACGCGTCCCCGACGAGACAGGGTCATTGTGACAACTCCGTAAGGTAAGTATCGCCATAGGCCAGCCCCGCGATGTCGACGACATCCTCGGCGGGTGCGAACAGCGTTGAGCCCAGTACCAGCCCGGTAAGCAGCGAGGCCGTGGCCAGGGCGCCGCCGGCCCACCAGAGTGGTCGGATCGGTTCATGGCCGGCCGACGCGGGTCGGATGGATACCGGATGACGATCGGGGATAGCGGCCAGCCGGTCGCGTAGCGTCGGCTCGACGGGGCAGCTCGCCCATTCGCCGAGTGCGGCGTCCATCGCCTGGGCCTTGGCCAGGCGATTGCGGGCATCGGCGGATTTCGCCAGCAGCCGGCGCGCCGCCAGACGGTCGTGCCAAGGCCAGACGGTGATCGTGATGCCGCGCCGGTCCAGCAACGTCTGAAACCGTTCGGGTGTCATCGCAGGTCCCCCAGTTGTGTCCGCAGGCTGCGCCGGGCTCGCACCAGCAGCGCCTCGAGCGCCTTGACGGATAGCTGCATGATGGCCGCAGCCTCCCGGTTGCTCAATTCGCGGCTGGCCGTCAGCGCGATGGCGGCCCGCTGCGAGATCGGCAGCGTGCCGATGGCCGAGTCGACCCGATCGCGGGTCTGTCGGTTTGCCGCGGCCTGATCGGGGCCGGGCGTGTCGGTTGCGGGTTCCGGTTCATCGTCCAGCGATGCCGGCGGGGCGAGGCCCCGGCGGGTATTCAGGCTGGCATTCATCACGATCCGGTAAATCCAGGTGGTGAAACGGGCCTGGCCGGGCCGGTAGGTGTCGGCCCGGGTCCAGAGTCGCGTGAATACTTCCTGGGTCACGTCCTCGGCGTCGGCTTGCTGGTTCAGCACGCGCCGGGCGAGCGCGAGAACGCGGTCGGCATGGCGGTCCACGAGTTGGCGAAACGCATCGGCATCGCCGCTCGCCACTCTTGCCATGAGCCGATCATCATCCTCGCGCTCTCCCATGCAGATGCGGTCCGGCGCCTACTCGGGCTTGTCGCCGCGATGCTTGCCGTGATGCGCGTGCCGCATTGCCTTCATTTCCTCGCGGGTGAGGCGGCCGTCACCATCGGCGTCCGCCTTGTCGAACCAGGGTGTCGGGGCGTTCTGCATCTCCGTCTGGGAAATGCGCCCATCGCCATCAGTATCCATGGCCGCCATCCTGTCACGGCCGCGCTGCTTCCGGTCGACTTCTTTGCGGGCCTTGAAGGCCTCGTGCGCGGCCTGCCGTTCCTCGGCCGTCACGTAGCCGTCGCCGTCCGCGTCCAGCTTCTCGAACATCGACATGCGCATCTGCAGGGATTCTGAACGCGAAATAGCGCCGTCGCCGTCCGCGTCGATCTTGCCAAAACCGTGACCATGACCGGCCTGGGCCGCGCCGGTGGCCGCCAGCAATGCCGCAGCGGCGAGGGTAGTGGGGATGGATTTCATCAGCGTGCTCCGTTTCAGGGGTAGGCCGGTCCATGACCGGTTCATCAACTGATACACGGGTCGACGCAGATTCCCTGCGCTCGACCGATGGCGAATGTTTTCCACGGGCAAACGCGAATCGGGCATTGCCATCGCTGCCCGGGCACGAAACGCAGCGTCCGCTGGGGGATCAGGCCCCCTGTGTCGGCTTTCTGTTAGCGTTCGCGCTTTCTCGCAGTCCCACGCGCGGAGGGACCGACTTGAGCGCCCCGGATACCACCCATCGCGAATGGCGGCGGTTGCGCCTGCTGGTTCCCTATCTGTGGGAGTTTCGCGGCCGTGTGGCCATCGCCCTGGCGTTCCTGGTCGCGGCCAAGCTGGCCACGGTCACGCTGCCAATCGTGCTCAAGCGCATCGTCGATAGCCTGGATGCGAGCCAGCAGGACGTCATTGTCCTGCCGCTGGCCATGCTGGTGGTCTACGGTGTGCTGCGACTGAGCACGGTGCTGCTCGGCGAGCTTCGCGACCTGATATTCGGACGGGTGACCGAGCGGGCCATGCGCCGGCTGGCGCTGCGGGCCTTCGAGCATCTGCACGGGCTGAATCTGGATTTCCACCTGGCCCGGCGTACCGGCGGGTTGTCCCGGGATATCGAGCGGGGTACCGCGGGCATCAGCTTCCTGCTGCGCTTCATGCTGTTCAACATCCTGCCCACGCTGCTGGAAATCGGGCTGGTGGTGGGCATTCTGCTGTTCTACTACGACTGGTTCTTCGCCGCCATCGTCCTGGTGTCGGTGGTGCTCTACATCGTCTCGTCCGCCGTACTCACCGAGTGGCGCACCCGGCATGTGCGCGAATCCAACCGCCTGGATTCCGAGGCCAATACGCGAGCGATGGACAGCCTGCTCAACTACGAGACGGTGAAGTACTTCGGCAACGAAGGATTCGAGGCCGGCCAGTACGACCGCTTTCTGGCCTCCTGGGAACAGGCCCTGCGCCGCAGCCGGCTATCGCTGGGGCTGCTGAACGTGGTGCAGGCGCTGATCATCGGCGCCGCGATCACCGCCATGATGATTCTGGCCGCCCGGCAGGTGGTCGATGGCGCGATGACCGTTGGTGATCTGGTGATGATCAATGCCTACATGCTCCAGCTGTTCCTGCCGCTGAACTTTCTCGGCTTCGTCTATCGGGAAATCAAGCGGGCGCTGGCGGATATCAGCCGCATGTTCCAGTTGCTGGACGTGGAGCCGGGCATTGCCGACGCCCCGCATGCGGCGCCGCTGGTCGTGTCACAGCCAGCGGTGCGGTTCGATAATGTCAGCTTCGGCTATCGACCGGACCGGCCCATTCTGCGCAACGTGTCGTTCGAAATTCCCGCCGGCCGCAAGATTGCCGTGGTTGGCGCCAGCGGCGCCGGCAAGTCGACGCTTGCACGCCTGTTGTTCCGGTTCTATGACGTGGATGATGGCGCCATTGCCATCGATGGCTCGGATATCCGCGACATCGCCCAGGCCAGCCTGCGTGAGGCCATCGGCGTGGTGCCCCAGGACACGGTTCTGTTCAACGAGACCATCGAATACAACATCCGCTACGGTCGGCCGGACGCGGGTCGGGACGCGGTGGAACGCGTGGCGCGACTGGCCCACCTGGACGCATTCATCGCCGCGCTGCCGGAGGGCTACGACACCATGGTGGGTGAACGGGGTCTGAAGCTGTCGGGGGGCGAGAAGCAGCGTATTGCCATTGCCCGGACCATGCTCAAGGACCCGGCGATCCTGATCTTCGACGAAGCCACGTCATCGCTGGACAGCCACGCCGAGCGGGCCATCCTGGACGCCATGCGGGATGTTGCCGCCGACCGTACGACGCTGGTTATCGCGCACCGGCTTTCCACGGTCATCGACGCCGACGAGATCATCGTCATGGCCCAGGGCCGGGTGGCGGAGCGGGGCACGCATCCCCGACTGCTGAGCGCCGACGGCCGTTACGCCGCGATGTGGCGGCTGCAGCAGGAGCGATCTCCGGAAGACTCGGCAGCCGACCCGCGTCCATGACACCGAGCAGGCGATATTGCGGGTGGCCGCATGAATGCGGCCCTACGTAGGGCTCAATCCGGAAGCTCTTGCCGCGCCGTAGGGCGCCATTCATGGCGCCGACAGGGTTTCATACCATTTCCTGTGAGTAGGTGTTTCAACGGTTGTAGGGCCGAATTCATTCGGCCTGCCATGTTCAGGCTTCAGGCAACGTGATCGTGCGGCGCAATGAATGGCGCCCTACGGTCTGGTGCGCCCACGAATTTGTCAGGAACAAATTCGCGCGAGCGGGAGAGAGTCCGCAGGATTCGTCCCAAGGATGGGCCGAACATCGTTCTGTCTGGAACAGAACGACTCGAACGAAGCGAGCCCGAAGGGTGAGGCCCAAGGATGGACCGAACAACCCCGACGCAGTCGGCGGTGAGAGCCGATCAACAGCGAATATCTGGAAGTGTCTCGAAGCCGGGGGACGGCTTCGGGAAATAAGGATGGCTCCCCGGGACGGGCTCGAACCGCCGACCTAGTGATTAACAGTCACCCGCTCTACCAACTGAGCTACCGGGGAACATGTTGCCGGGCTGGCCGGCAACGGCGCGCATAGTAATTTAACCCCCCGGGGCGTGCAAGCCGCGACCGGCGTGATGGCCGGGGGTGCTCTCGGCGGGTTCACCGGTGATCGCGCGCCGGATATGGGCCAGCGGGGCGTCGTCGTCGAGGTCGGTGCGAATCAGACCGCGCTGAATTCCGAGCTGGGTCCACAGCGTGTCGAGGTCCACGGTCACGGGCCGGTCGGCCATGCGATCGTACAGATCGGTCAGAATCGATTCGCCGATGGCCTCGTCGCCGATCCGGAGCGTTTTGCTCAGCGACCAGCGCCGGTCCAGGGTGCCGCCGGCCTCGACAATGGCGCGCAGAGCATCCTGCAGGCCGAAACGGTCGTCGGTGTGCTGGCGGATGCGTACGTCGGCGACGAAGAAGTAGAGCGCACCGCCCCAGTAGACGCGGCCCCAGGTCGGGGTGTGGTCCAGTCCGCGATCGCCACGGCGGGGTTGGCCCTGTGGCAGTTGCTGCGCCAGTTCCGCCCAGACTTCGCGGGCGGCGAGGTCACCGACCCGGGACCGCGCGATCGGCTCGACATAGGTCGCCAGCCCTTCCTTGAACCACTTGTGCTGGTCGCCTACCTGGGGATGCCCCATATGCAGCATCTCGTGGACCAGCACCCAGTCGTCGGCAAGGTCGTCGCTGCTGGCGTTGCCGCCCAGGCGGATGTCGATGCCGCGCCGCCAGCCGTAGGCGGTACCGCCGATGTCGTCGCCGATTATGGGTCGAATGCGCAGATCCAGCCGGGAGACCGGAAATCCGCCGTAGTAGGCGCTGACGGTGTGCGCCGCGCCGCGGACCCATGACAACACCTCGTTTCGGCCGACGGCCAGTCGCCCATCGTCGAACGTCACGCGGATTTCACCGCCGCCCACGCGGACGGTGGTGTCCTGTTCGGCCGTGGAAACGGTTGCCGTCGCCAGCAGAAGAATGCCGGCAAGGGCGGCAGCGAATTGGCGGGAAGTCGGTCGCATGGTGACGACTGCTTGAGACCGTCGTCACCGGTCGGCGTTCCCGCCGTCGACGTCTTCGGTCTATTTCAGAATGTCGCGAATACGGCTGAGCGCGTTCTCCAGATTCTTCATGCTGGTGGCGAACGACAGCCGCAGATAGCCCGGAGCACCGAAGGCGGACCCGGGCACCAGCGCCACGCCGGCCTTTTCGATCAGCATTTCGGAGAACGCCAGATCATCATCCGCGCCGTTGCGGGCGATGGCCTCGGAGAAGTCCGGGAAGCTGTAGAAAGTGCCGTCCGACTCGAGGCAGCGCACGCCGGGCAGGTCGTTGAGCGCGGCGACCACGAAGTCGTGCCGTTCCTTGAAGGCCTTGACCATGTCGGCCACGCAGCCCTGATCGCCGTCGAGCGCCACCTGTGCTGCTTCCTGCGACACCGTGGTGGCCCCGGAAGTGGACTGCGACTGGATCTTGCTCATGGCCTTGATCAGGTCCGTGGGGCCGCCGGCATAGCCGATACGCCAGCCGGTCATCGAATAGGCCTTGGACACGCCGTTCATCACGATGGCGTGATCGAACAGGGCCGGGGTGGCATTGACGATGTTCACGAACGGCGCCTCGGTCCAGAGGATGTGCTCGTACATGTCGTCCGTGGCGACGATTACATCCGGGTGTCGGGCCAGCACCTCGCCAAGTGCGGCCAGTTCGGCGCGGGTATAGGCCTTGCCGGTGGGGTTGGACGGGCTGTTGATCACCACGCAGCGGGTGCGGTCGGTGATAGCCGCGTCGAGCTGATCCGGCGTCATCTTGAAACCGGTGTCGATATCGGTCTTCACGATCACCGGTTCGCCGCCGGCAAGCTGCACCATGTCCGGGTAAGACACCCAGTACGGCGCCGGGATAACCACTTCGTCGCCGTCGTCGATGGTGGCCTGGAACAGGTTGTAGAAGCTCTGCTTGCCGCCGACCGAGACCAGAATCTGATCGGTACTGTAGGTCAGCTCGTTGTCGCGCGCGAACTTGGCGACGATGGCCTTCTTCAGGCCGGGCGTGCCGGGAACCGGGGCGTACTTGGTGGCCCCGCGGTCCAGTGCTGCCTTGGCGGCATCCTTGATGTGATCGGGCGTGTCGAAGTCCGGCTCGCCGGCGCCAAGTCCGATGATGTCCTGCCCCTGGGCCTTCAGCGCGGCGGCGCGTGCGGTCACCGCGAGGGTGGGGGAGGGTTTGATGCGCTGGACGCGCTGGGAAAGCTTGGTCGCCACGGGGAAATCCTTGTGAGTAGGGCCGGAAAACGCCGTCGAATGATAAGCAATGGCCGTTGCCTTTACCAATGATCGGCCCCAGGATGAGCGCATGCACCAGGATTTTGCACTCAAGGCCGACTGGCCACCGGCCGGGGATCAGCCGGCCGCCATTGACGGCCTGGTGGAAGGCCTCGCCGACGGTCTGGCCCATCAGGTTCTGCTGGGCGTCACCGGTTCCGGCAAGACCTACACCATGGCCAATGTGGCCATGCGCGCCGGCCGGCCCATGCTGGTGATGGCGCCCAACAAGACGCTGGCGGCGCAGCTCTACGGCGAGTTCCGCGAGTTCTTCCCGGATAACGCGGTGGAATACTTCGTTTCCTACTACGACTACTACCAGCCGGAAGCCTACGTGCCTTCTTCGGATACCTTCATCGAGAAGGATTCGTCGATCAACGACCACATCGAGCAGATGCGCCTGTCGGCCACCAAGGCCCTGATGGAGCGGCGCGACACCATCATCGTGGCGTCGGTCTCGGCCATCTACGGCCTGGGCGATCCGAAGGCCTACTTCTCCATGGTCCTGCACCTGGACGAGGGCGATCGCATCGGCCAGCGCGACATCGTCAAGCGGCTGGCCGAGCTGCAGTACACCCGCAATGACATGGCGCTGGAGCGTGGCACCTATCGGGTGCGCGGCGAGGTGATCGACATCTTCCCGGCCGAGGCGGACGAGGAAGCTGTGCGGGTGGAGCTGTTCGACGACGAGGTCGAGCGTCTGTCGTATTTCGACCCGCTCACCGGCACCGTCAACCGCAAGGTCCCGCGTTTGACGATCTACCCGAAAACGCATTACGTCACGCCGCGCGAGCGCATGCTTTCCGCGATGGGCGAGATCAAGGAAGAGCTCAAGGTCCGCAAGAAGGAGTTCGAGCAGGCCGGCAAGCTGATCGAGGCCCAGCGCATCGAACAGCGCACCCTGTTCGATCTGGAGATGATCCAGGAAATCGGCTTCTGCTCGGGCATCGAGAACTACTCCCGGTACCTGTCCGGAAGGGCGCCGGGGGAGCCGCCGCCCTGTCTGCTGGACTACCTGCCGGACGACGCCATCCTGGTGCTCGACGAATCCCATGTCACCGTTCCCCAGATCGGCGGCATGTACAAGGGCGACCGCGCCCGCAAGGAAACCCTGGTGGAATACGGCTTCCGCCTGCCGTCGGCGCTGGACAACCGGCCGCTGCGCTTCGACGAGTTCGAGCGCATCGCGCCGCAGCGCATCTACGTCTCGGCCACGCCGGGCCCCTATGAGCTGGAACACGGCGACAACACGGTGGAGCAGGTCGTGCGGCCCACCGGCCTGGTGGACCCGGCGGTGGAAATCCGGCCGGCGGAAAACCAGGTGGACGATCTGCTGGGCGAGGTGCACGACATCGTCGCCCGTAACGAACGGATTCTGGTCACCACGCTCACCAAGCGCATGGCCGAGGACCTCACGGAGTATCTGCACGAAAACGGGGTGCGGGTGCGCTATCTGCATTCCGATATCGATACCGTGGAACGCAGCGAAATCATCCGTGACCTGCGCCTGGGCGAATTCGACGTGCTGGTCGGCATCAACCTGCTGCGCGAGGGGCTGGATATCCCCGAGGTCTCGCTGGTTGCCATCCTCGATGCTGACAAGGAAGGCTTCCTGCGCGCCGAACGGTCGCTGATTCAGACGATTGGCCGCGCCGCCCGCAACGTCAACGGCCGGGCCATCCTGTACGCCGACGTGCGCACCGGCTCGATGAGCCGGGCGATCGAGGAAACCGGGCGGCGCCGCGCCAAGCAGGTGGCGCACAACGAGGAACACGGCATCACGCCCCAGACCATCCGCAAGGCCGTGGCCGACGTCATGCGCTACGGCTATGAGGAGTACGACGACGGTCAGAAGAAAGGCCGCGTGGCGGAAAAGGCCGGCAGCTACGCCCGCATGTCGCCCGGCAAGCTCGCCAAGGAAATCGAGGCGCTGGAAAAGCAGATGTTCAAGGCCGCCGAGAATCTCGAATTCGAGGAAGCCGCCCGCCTGCGCGACCAGATCCACAAGATCCGCAACAGCGCGTTCGAGTTGCCGGCCAAGGTGGGTTAACGAAAGTAATAACGTTCGTTATAATTCGGCAATATTAAGTCAGCCGTGTGAGCAGGATATGGAACTCAAACTACGCAAGACGGGAAATTCGCTGAGCACCATCTGGCCGCGCGAAGTGCTGAACCGCTTGCGGGTTGGTGAAGGCGAGTCGCTTTATCTGACCGAGACGCCCGGCGGCGTCATGGTGACGGCTGCCGATCCGAAGTTCGCGCAGACGATGCAGAGCACCGACGAGGTGATCCGTCGCTACCGCAACGCGTACCGGGAACTGGCGGATAAATGAGCGACGAGCCGATCTGGCTCGAGACCCGCGAGGTCGAATTCATCAATCACCAGCTGGTGTCCGCGTTCGGCGGCCTGGCGGGCGGAGTCCGTGATCACACGCTACTGGAAGCGGCGATTGCGCGCCCGCTCAACCAATGGGCATATGGCCAGCCTCCACCGGATCTGTTTGAGCTTGCCGCCGCCTATTGTTTCGGGGTCTGCAAGGGTCATGC
>NZ_JAVRHY010000006.1:0-232041 GCF_031846305.1 Spectribacter acetivorans | reverse complement strand
GAGTGAAATCCGCACCGTTACGGTGAGCAATGACGGTAACGCGCAGCTTTCGATCAACAGCCTGTCGGGTCTTGCATTGCCTTTCTCGATCATGTCGACGAATTGTGGCAGTGGCGTGGCCGCGGGCGGAAGTTGCTCAATCAACGTGCGTTTCGCGCCGGCTGTCCAGGGCTCATCTGATGATGTGCTGAGCGTGCAGACCAACGACGGTGTGCTGACCGCGAACGTGGTCGGCGAAGGCGTGGTTGATGGCGTAGGCCAGCTTTCGGCGACACCGGCTGGCGTGGTCTTTGGGGCCACGTCGACGGGGGCTTCCGTGCGGGAGTCGGTGACCGTGGCGAACGTGGGTGACGCGACGCTTATGGTGGGTGCCATTGTCGGCGTGAATGCGCCTTTCGATGTGCCGCAAGCTCAGGACGGTTGCTCAGGTGAGTCGCTCACGGCCGGATCTAGCTGCACCTTTGAGGTGAGTTTCTCCCCGGTGACCGAAGGGTCTTTTTCGGCAACTCTTCAGGTCCAATCGAATGCGAACACCGCAACCGTCAACGTGGCGGGCCAGGGTGTCGCGGAAGGGGCGCCGGCGGCCGCACTTTCGCCGGCGGTGATCGACCTTGGGGTCGTATCGGTCAGCAGTGAGGCCACGGGCACTGTGACGCTTCGCAATGATGGGGACGCAACCCTGACGATTGGCTCGATCAGCGGCTTGTCGTCACCGTTTCGGATTGCGTCGACCGCCTGCGGCGCGACGCTGCCGGCTGGTGGGCAGTGCCAGATTACGTTGGCGTTCTCGCCAGTGGCCAGCGGCTTTGTTCAAGACGAGCTGGTGGTGTCTTCGGATGGAGGAACCCTATCTACGTTGGTACAGGGAACAGGTGCGGATCAGCCGATGGGCGATCCGGTACTAAGTCCGGTTTCGCTGGACTTCGGAGACCTGCCGGTAGGCATGAGTGCATCGGATGGTGTGACCCTGCGCAACGACGGAGACGGCGCACTGGCAATCACGGATATTCGAGTGACGGGAGCCGCATTCACGCTGGAGAGCGAAAGCTGCCCGGCGACCCTGAATAGCGGTGAGTCGTGCAGCGTGGTGGTGGGCTTCTCGCCCAATGCCGAGGGTAACGCAAGCGGAGAGCTGGTCGTTGACACGGATGCCGGTAGTCAGGTTGTCGCTGTGACCGGCCGCGGTACGGCTGTGCTTGAAGGGCCGGCGTTGAGTGTTGACAGGACCACCGTGTCATTTGCCAATACCGAAGTGGGATCGGAGTCGCAGCGCGTTTTGCAGGTTTCCAATGACGGTGATCAGCGGCTTGATGACATCGTTGTCAGCGGCGCTTCGGGTGCTTTCTCGTCGAATGCACAAGACTGCAGCGGCGGTGTTGCGCCGGGTGCCAGCTGCAACGTGAGGTTGACGTTCGCGCCATCCGATGCGGGCGGTGATAACGATTCGCTGGTGATCAGTTCCAACGGTGGAAGCGTCACGGTTGCCTTGCAGGGTGTTGGGGTTAATCAGGCAGTGCCGGCAATTCAGGTGCGCCCATCGCCGCTGCAGTTTGGTGAGCGTGGGCTGGGGATGACTGAGGACCAGGTGGTCGAGGTCATCAATGCCGGCACCGCCGATCTGATACTTGGCGGGCAAGCGGGCCTGAGTAGCCCATTCGCAGTGACAAGCAACAACTGCGGATCGCGGCGCCTGTCCCCGGGCCAGCGTTGCCAGATTCGGGTGAGCTTTAACCCGACTCAGCCGGGCTTCGTCAGTGACGTGCTGGAAATCCTGTCCAACGACAATGACGACTCGCCATTCCGGCTGACCGTCACGGGCGAGGGAATCCAGGACCTCGATGACGATGGTGTGGACAATGACATCGAAGACGGCGCCCCGAACAATGGCGACGGTAATGACGATGGAGTGCTCGACTCGCTGCAGGATACCGTGGCGTCGCTGCTGGATAGCGTGGGTGACTACATCACCGTGGTGTCCAGTGACGGGCGACTTGGCGGCATTCTCTCGCGGGCGTCAGTCAGCGGGATAGTGGTCCCGGCTGGGGTGTCGATTCAGCGGGACATCCTGGACGTTACCTTGCCGGCGTTCTCAGGCGACGAGGGCGGTTTCGGAGTGATGTTCGAACGCGATATCGCTGATAGCCAGTTCTTCGTCGTGGTGGGTGAGCGCCTGGCTGCGGCCTCCTCTGTAGAGGGGCTGGTCGTGCGTCGGGTCAGCGGCGACATCTTCCGGTTTGATGTGGAAGACAACAGTGCCGCGGACCTTGATCCCGCAGCCGGCTCGGTACGAGTGCAGGTCGCGCCCGGTGTTGCATCCCAGGTCAGCGGCGGAGACAGCGGTGGCGGCGGCGGGGGCGGTTGCTCCATGTCGAGTCAGGACGATGGCCCGATCGGTGCCGCGTTCCCCCTGATGCTGATGTTGGGTGTGGCAGGGCTCATGCGCCGCCGCCGGGCGACAGCCGAGTAAAAAAATACCTCGTGAGGACATTGGGGGCCTGGCAACAGGCCCCCTTTTTTGTCCTTGCCTGCGGGACTATCTAAATGAGGGCCCTTTACGCATTTGAGCGAGGACAGGTATGAGGACATGTTTTATCAAGGCCGCAGTGCCCGTGTTGGCCGCGGCGTGGCTCATGGTTGGATGCGGCGGAAGCAGCAAGGACGGGCCGAGCGCGGCCGGGGGGTTCACGACGCCCGAGGCTAATGCAGGCCAGGATCAGATTGTTTCGCCGGGCGATACCGCCAGCCTGAACGGCGGCGGGAGCTTCGATCCCGAAGGGGATCCATTTACCTACCAGTGGACGTTGTCCTCAGCGCCATCAGGCAGCAATGCCTCGGTGACAGGGGCGACTTCAGCCACGGCAAGCCTGACCACGGATGTTGCCGGTCGTTACGTTGTGGATCTGCGGGTGAGTCAGACCGGCCTGGGTAGTGACAACGACAGCGTAGTGGTGATCGCCAATACCACGCCTGTCGCGGATGCCGGGATGAGTCGCGGGGCGGATCTGGGCGCATTGGTCACCCTGGATGGAACGGACAGCATGGATGCTGATCGAGACGGGCTGACTTTTGCCTGGACGCTGGAGGCGCCAGAGGGTTCCGCAACGAGCCTGCAAGATCCCGAGACGGCAATGGCTTCATTCACCGCGGATGTTGTGGGTATCTATGAAGCCAGTCTGATTGTGTCGGACGACATTGCAACGAGCGATCCCGATACCGTCACGATCACGGTTGGGGTGCCAAACGCGGGACCGTCCGCCAATGCCGGCGTAGACCAGTCGGTGATGGCGGGTAGCCTGGTGGAGCTTGATGGCTCGGCAAGCTCCGATCCCAACGGGGACCCATTGAATTATGAATGGGTGCTCGCAAGCACCCCGTCGGGCAGCGGCGCCACGCTGCTCAACGCAAATACGGTGATGCCTTCGTTTACCGCGGACCTGGAAGGGCGGTATGTGGCAGAGCTGACGGTAGACGACGGAGATATCACCAGCGCGCCTGACAGGGTTGCCGTTGTGGCGTCACGGATAAACGCGCGGCCCGTCGCGGATGCCGGCGAAGACATCTCCGCGAGTGTGGGCGAAACGGTCGGCCTCGACGGAACCGGCAGCTCGGACGACAACGGGGATGCCCTGACTTACAGCTGGTCGTTGGTAAGCGTGCCCCCAGGCGGCGGGGGTGGGCTGAGCGATCCGACTTCCCCGCAGCCGACATTTGTTCCGGGTGGCGCTGGCACTTACGTGTTCCAGCTGGTGGTGAATGACGGGGAGCTACTGAGCACGCCCGACAATGTGGCCGTGAGCGCGATAGCCCCCGAGTTGCAGCTTTTCGTGGGTCGATCAGCTGATGACGGCTTCAACAGGGCGGCGTTGCCTTACTCCGCGACCGGGTCTCGTCTGATCCCCACGAATGCCCCGAGTGTGGAGCTTCGACGGTACAAGCTGGTCGCGGTGGGCGGAGATTACACCGTCACCAATGTTAAGGCCGTGGACGTGAACATGGTGGTGTCTCCGCGTTTCTCCGGCCTCCAGGAGCAGCAGGTTATTCGCAGTGGGGAGGAAGTGATTTTTACGCTCAACACCCCCCCGACGGACGGCTCGATTGCCCAGTTGGTGTTCAGTTTCACCGTCGCGGAAACGGGTGACACCTTCCAGGAGCAAATCCAGTTGCAAACCAACTGATGGAGCGCCGTCGATGCGAGAAAACACAATGATTGGCGCGGTCAGGCGGTGGCTGTTCGCCTCCGGTCTGATGCTTGCCAGCGGCGTTGTTGTTGGGCTGGGTGACGCCGGCTCGCCAGTGGTGTTCGAGCCGGGTCAGGCGGTGCTGAGCAAAGAAGCTGATGCTCGGCTTCGCACTCATCTGGGTCGCCTGCAGGAAAAAGGGAAAACCCAAATCGAGATCGTGGTTGAGAAAGAGAATGCGGACATCCCATGGGGATGGGATCTGCAGGCAAAGCGCGCGAGGCATGTTCGAGAAATAGCTACGGCGGCGGGCTTCGATGCTGATGCGGCCAAGGTGCGTTACCAACCGGGGACGGATGAGCGTGTCTTGCGTGTGATCGGAAGAAGCCACGGGGAAAAGATGTTGTATGACGTGCGCGCCGGACATCTGAAAGAAAACGTGGCGCGGTTGCTCGAATCCCATGGCTACGGCGATCCCGTCTGGGTGGGCCAGGCGGCGTGTGTGGATTGGCGCATTCAAAAGGACCACCAGATTGTGGGGTGGCGTAGCGCGGAACTGCTCTCGCAGTTGCTGGCCGGGTTTCCGGTGCGTGCTTCCCTGCACGAAGCGGACATGACCGCGGTTCTGGCCCCGACAATGGATTTGAACACAAGGTGTAGCAAATGAAAGTAGTGAAGCTCTCAGTTAGCGTGCTGGCCGGCGCATTGGTGTTGGGTTGCGTGACGACCAATGCGCCGAAGGAACTCGAGGCTGACGCCAACGAAACGATGCGTGAAGCTCGGGAGATGATTTCCGCGTCCACGCCGAACGTATCGGTGGTGGATGCACCCTATGTCGATCCGACGCCGATCAAGGTCGATGAGTACGAGTGGCTGCGACGGATACCGGTGAGCATCACCGAGCCGAAAGGGGCGATTTCGGCCAGGGAGCTTGTGCGAGCGCTTAACGCCCAGGGCGTTGAATTTTCCTGGCAATTGCCTCTTGGCTCCTACTACTACACCGGTGCGGGTATTTCGGATACCGACGCCCTGACGGCCATGACCGTACTCTTCTCTTCGATGGGTCTTGGTTTCAAGGTCAATACGGATCCGAACTACGTCACGATCACGCCGATGAAGTCCCGGACCTGGGATATCAACATCGGCAACCGGTCCACCAGCTACGGATCGGAGCTGCTGGCTGAGTCGGGCAACGACGATGCCGCCGCGGGCGGCGGTGCAGGCGCCGGCGGTGCCGGTGGCGGGGCTGGAGGCCAGGGCGGTGTATCCGGGCTGACCGCGTTGACCGGGGGCAATGAAGACACAACCACTACGTCGGTGAACTCTGATGGGGAGTTCTGGGGCGCCATCGAGGCGGAGCTTACCGAGCGGATGACCGTACTCGTCCCGGTGGCCAGCGAGGTCGGTGGGGGTGGGGTGTCCATCGAAGGCTTTGAGGCGCCTGGGCGCCAGGCGCAGCAGCAGCGTGCCCAGGCAGCGCTGGCAAGCAGCCGAGGCGGGGGTGAGCTGTTCGAGGAAAGAACAATCGGGCGATTCTCGGTGAACCCCTCTACCGGCGCTATTACTGTGCAGGCGCCGGATTATGTGCTTGACCAGGTTGGCGAGTACATCGAGGGGCTGTCGGCTGAGCTCAATACGGTTCTCGAGTTCGAGGGACGTCTTGTGTTGGTGTCAAGCACCCGGGATGAAGCAAAGGGCCTCGATCTGGGTGTGATTGCAGGTCTGGCCTCGAGTCGTTTTGACGCGATCGTGTCCAACAACGCCCTTGGCGGCGTAACCATTTCTCCGCCAAACCTCGGTGGCCTGATTGGGGCCGCGCCCAACGCATTGACCCAGAGCGTGGTTGGCGGCCGGTATGTTGGCAGCGACACGATCGTGCAAGCCTTCCTGGGCTACCTGGAGCAACACGGCGACGTCAAGACGGTCCAGAAGCCGTTTCTGAGCACGAGTTCTGGCGTGCCGGTGTCGTTTAGCCAGAACGATCGAACCTACGTGAACCTAATCAGTGAAAACACGACGCTCAATCAGACCACCGCCCAGACCACTCGAACCAACAACCTGATTCCGTTCCAGTTCGGTACAAGCCTGCGCCTGAATCCACAGTACGACGCCATAAAGGATGTGGTTCGGACTCAGATCAGCATTACTCAGATATTGCGTAGCGGCGTCCTGACCATTGATCAGGTGGTGAGCAATGGCAACGGCACACAGGTCATCAATACCGATATTCCGCTGGATCGCACGATCAGTTACCAGGGTGAGACGCTACTCAAGGATGGCGCGTTGGTAGTGGTCGGCGGTCAGACCCTGCAGGATTATCGATCGAACTCTTCGGGGGTAACCGGGCTGAAGGATTCACCGGTTGGCGCCGCGTTTGGCAAGGCCAGCGAAAACGAGATCGTGAGCACCTACTACTTCCTGCTCTCGGTGCGCGTGAAGGAACCGGATCGTGGTCTGGAGGTCGCCTCGCAATGAGTAAGAGATATCAACGGGGTTTCACCCTGGCGGAACTGACGATCACCGTACTGGTGATCGGAATCGTGGGGGCAGTGATTGGGACCCTCTTTACATCGCTCAACTCGGTAAGCCAGTCGCATTACTTCAATGACCAGGGCCGCCAGAACGCTCTGATCGCAAGGGCGATGGTGGCGTTTGACCGGGAGACCGGCAATGGGTTGCCCGCGCCATACACTGGCGGGGGGTTCAATAATTCTGTGCTGAATCCTGGGGATGTGGCATTGGCCACCGCACTGGCTGATGCCGGCGTCAATGGAGCGATGATCAATGATGACGGGTTTGCCTCACAGCGAGTGCGGGTCTATCAGCGTCTGACAGACCTGACCACGCAGACAAGCCTGACCGGCTTCGATTCGGCTTCGCCGCCGGTGACGGTGACCTATGATTTCGGTGTGATCTACCAAACGGCGTGCCGGTTGGAGGATGCCAACTGCAACCCGGCCGCCAGTGGTGTGCCTGGGGACTCGCCACTACTCACAGTGGCCAATCGTGATACCTGGGAGCCGGTAGGCGATGATTTCGGCGGGGTCCGTTTTTCGACGCTCTCAACCGAGCGTGAGCGCCTCGAAGTGACTTACGAGCGCCTCAATAGGGTGCGGGACAAGCTGCAGATCATCTATGACGCGATTGCATTGTCCAGTGATCCCTCAAGTATCGACAACTTCTTTCCGGCCCCGAACGGGGCAGGTGCACCGAATCTGTCTGGCAATGCCCCTGGCGGCAATCAGGGTTGCTATGACGGCTGGTACGACCTGAGTGCGGGGAATGTCAACGTCCTGGCACAGATTGGCTTGGCGCCGGCGGAGTATGGCGTGACCGCATCCGGTGGTCGCATCGAGTATTGCCGAGACTATGACCCGGCCATCGGCGGTGAGGGGGCTCTACCTCACAGTGCCGCGATTCGGATTCATGAATCGGTCTCGGAGGGCATTGCGCCCGGGGCGCCTGGGGACAACGTCGTGCTTACCTTCTAAGCCTGTCGACCGGCCCGACGACAAGACCCTCCGAAAACCCGGCGTAAAAGCCGGGTTTTTTCTTCCCGATTGCGCCTTGCAGTGCGGGACTATTCCTACAGGCCGCCGGTGGCGGCTTCATAAACGCTGCCAGTGGCGGTGAATCGCTTAACAATAGAGTGAGGAAGAAAGCATGAAACTGAAGTACACCCCGCGTTTCAAGGCGGCTCGACAGAAGGGTTTCACCCTGGTCGAACTGGCCATCGTGGTTGTCATCCTGGGTATCGTTGCCGGCATCATCGCCACCCGCTTTACCGGCTCGGCGGCGGCTTCGGCTCGTGCCGAAGCCATCGAGACCTTCGCAGGCTCGGCCGGTCTTCTGGCATCGACCGTGAATACCCAGCTCGGTCTGCCGGCGACGATGGACAGCGCGCACCCGGCTGTTGATGACAACGGCAACTCCTGGCTGGACGTGATTGTTGATGGCCGCGATTTTATCGACGCGGACTTCCAGCAGGGTTACGACCGCACTGGTGCCGGCAGTCTGCGTGACGCTGTCGCCGTGGTGACCGAGCCGGCCGTGGGTACGCCTGGCGTGTATGAGGTCGAGGGCTATGAGGTCCAGATCGACGACGCCAAGAACGTGACCGACGGTGAGGCGACGTTCACCTTCGTCAACGTGCCGGCCAATGTCGTGCAGGCCATGGTTGAAACCATCGAGCCGGCCGACGCCTATGCGGCCGGTGGCGAAGCCAATGGCGATCTGGTTTACGGCGCGGTTGCGGGTGGTCTGCACCCGACCGTCGACGTGACCGTGGATATTCGCTAGATCGGCGACGGAAGTTAAGGGGCGCCAGGGACGGCGCCCCGCTTTCCGGAACCACAAACATCCCATGTACATGATTCTCACCCTGGTCCTGATGTCCCTGGCTGGCGCACAGCTGTCGACGTTGACCGGTGAGCTTTATCAGGATTTCCGAGAGATCGACCGGCAGCGGCTGGCGATTGAGGCAGAAAACGTGGCAGCTGCCGTAGCGGAATTCGAAGATCGCTTTGCTCGCTATCCGGATGATCTGGATGAACTGGTAGCAGAAGCTGACTACGCCACTCTTGAACTCGATATCGACCCGCGCATCGTTTACGAATTGCGGCGGGACGTTTCCATGGGCGCCGGTGGCGGCGCCTGGACCTTTGATCGGGCATTGGTCTTTGCAAGAGATCCTTTTGCACACGACAGCGACGCGCTGTTCTTGTCGGACAACCAGTGTGGGGGCGACTTCACGGTTGACCCGGCTTCATTCTGCCCGCCGAGGGCGATTTTCGCGCGAGTGATCGAAGACGCCAGTCGGCCGGCATCAGCGATTGGATTCGTGCGGGAACACCTGATTCGAACGCTCGGGGTTATGGCAGACCATTTCAGTATCGCCGGCGGCTTCCCGACCGAGGGCGGAGGCGCGGTGGAAATGAATCCTGGCGATGCCGCCTTTCTTGGAGGGGTGGTGGGCTACGCCGGCGGCGGGCCGGCCTGTGGCGGGACCTATGTTCTGGGCAGCGTATTCGTGTCCTGCGACAGCCTGTTCGACCCGGTGTATGGCAACCCGATCGAATACGTCTACATCGATTCCAATCATGCCGTGCTGCAGGTTCAGACCCCGATTCAGGACGAGTCGGGCAACCCCGTTTTCATCGCCGAGGAAATCTTTATCCCGGCGAGTGTTTTGTGAGGTCAGGGATGATGGACGGTGAAGTACAGACCCTGGAATCAATGGACGACCGTGTGGTCTCGCTGATTTCCGAGTGGGGCTGGAAAAAGCCAAATGAGCGAATCATCAAAGACGCGAGTCTTTGCCTGAAGGTGCGCGGCAAATCAATGCCGGAGGTAATACGAGCTTCTGGCCTGCTTAAAAGCGCCCGTATTGATGAAATCGTCAAGAAGTATGGCGAGCGATCGCGGTCGATTGCGGTATTCACGACCGAGGAGCCTGACCTTATCGGCGAGACACAGCGCCTGCAGTGCCTTCAGGAGGGAATCCAGTATTTCCCGGAGCTCGGGGGGTCTGCTGGTGAGTTGATGGCTCATGGCTCGATGAATGAGCCCATCATCTGCGACGAATGTGAGCGTTACAGCTGCATGCTGATGACGCTGCAGGGGGAAACCCCGGTGCTGGTCTTCGGTGACCTGGAGAATGCGCTTCGTCGTTACCAGCAGATGGCGGGAGCAGAGCGGAGAAACTGCGCGCTCCGAAACCGCTTCGGTGAAGATGCCGTGGTGGCTGTGGGTCGGCGAAACGAGGTACTGGCATCCCTGGCAAGCTTTGCCGAACAGAATACCGGCACCCAGGGGATGACAGGTGGTGTGCGGGTCATCAGCGAGAATTCGCTGCAGGCGGATCATGCGTTTCGCAAGCTCGCCTCGATCCATCGGCTGGCCGCGGACAACGAGGCCACGGACATCCATATCGACCCCGGCCCGGGTGGTGCCCCGATCCTTCAGAACCGCGTCTACGGCGACCTGTTGCCTATCGCCGAGAAGATGACGGCGGAGCAGTACACCGAGGTCACCCGTTATCTGCTGCGTGCTTCCGGCGCGATGATCAAACCGGAGCGAGTGAAAAAGCCGCTCGACGGCAATTACCAGTACAGCCTGCGAGATGGCCGGCTGTTCAATATCCGGTGTTCATTCATTCCGCTGTCGCACGATACGGGGTCAAGCGGTAGCGACGCCATCTCGATCCGCCTTCGACTGATGGCGATGGAAAGTGGGCGCGTGGACCTGACCAAGAAAAAGGTTGCCCCGCGGCTGATCGAGGTGCTCAAGAAGGCGGTACGGCCCTCCCAGGGTCTGATCATGCTGGTGGGTCCGACCGGATCTGGCAAGTCCACGACCATCGCGGGCATCCTGAATCTGCACGAACAGATCTACGGTATGCGGCGGTCGCGTCTGTCGATTGAGGACCCGATCGAGCGGCTAGTGCCCGGCGTGACCCAGATCCAGGTGCCCTACGAAATGCGTGGTACGGACGAAGGCTTCGGGCTGATCTTCCGAAACGTCATGCGCCACGACCCGGACATGATCTGGATGGGCGAAATCCGAGATCAGCAGACGGCCACTTCGGCGGTGCAGTACGCCGCCACGGGCCATCTGGTGGTGTCGACGCTTCACGCGGAGAGCGCGATGTCAGGTGTGGAGCGCCTGGTGAATATGCTGCCCCCGGAAAAGCCCGAGATGCGATCCGCGGCGATTCGCTCGATCACGGCAATGGTGAGCCAGCGGCTGGTCAAGCGGCTATGCCGGGACTGCCGGGAAGCCCGAAAACCGAGCGAGGACGAGCTCGATTACATCGAGTACCTGAAGCGCCAGCGCGGTATCGAGTCGCTGGAGAACCCGTCTCAGGTGTATGACGCGACAGGGTGCGACAAGTGTGACGGCACCGGTGTGGTTGGGGTGCTTCCGGCCAACGAAATTCTTCTGCTCTCGCCGGCGGCGCGGGACTACTTCATTGACGGCGTTGGCACGCGCATGGAGATCGAGAAATCGATCGACGTGCGAATGGAGCAGGCGGTCATGCAGCTCATCGAGTCCGGGGATACCGGGTTCGAGTCCCTGGGGTTCTAGGCATGGCGCAGAAACTCGCTGAAGTTCAGGAATCGGCTCGAGTGCTCCGCAACATGATCGCCGTGGGCATGCCCATGGACGAGTGCCTGATGCAGCTCTCCGAAATTCAGCGGAAGTGGGCGGATAAGTGGAAGGAGGCGGCCAAGGGGGTGGCGCGAGGCCGGAATGTGTCCGGCGAAATCTCGCGGCTTTACATCTGGCCGTCTGCCTACTGCGAAGCGCTCAAGGCAGGTGAGGCGTCAGGCTCGATGGTGGAGGTGCTTTCCAACGTCGAGACACTGACCAGCAAGATGTCGGAGATCAAGAAAACACTATCCACCAAGATCGTCACGCCTGCCCTGTATGCGGGCGCGGGGATCCTGATCTTCTGCTTCTACGTGATCTGGGTCATACCCAAGACCACCGAGAACATCCAGGCGGACAACCGCACTGGCCTGGTCGCTTTATCCGACGCGGTCAACGGGTACCTGACCACCAGCTGGATGTGGTTGCTGACCTATATCGCGGTGGGCGTGTTCCTGCTCTGGTACTACTTCAGGGAAGAGGGAAACCGCGCCGACGTCATGGCGTTTCTGACCCGAGTGCCCGCCATCAACTCCGCGTTGCAAGCCCTGTACGGCGGCATCTGGGCCCGCTACATGTGCATGCTCGATAGCGCCGGCTCAATCCCCTATGACGAGATGGTCCGGATTTCCTCAGCCACCGTGCCGGCGTGGATGCGCGACAGCTATCGCATGTTCGAGGCGGACATCGTCGCCGGCGAGGACATGACGAAGTCACTCAGGCCACACGCGCTGCCACAAGGCGACCCGAGGCGGAAGTGGCCAGTGCTGTTGCGTGCGGGCCTCCAGGTGTCCGCTCAGACCGGCAACACCGCGGAAGCACTCAAGGAAGTGCAATCAAGCTTGATTGAAGACGGGATGATCCGGATGACCCGGATCCTGACCGGGGCGAACTACGTGGGTCTGGCGATCGCAGCGTCGGCGATTATCGCGCCGATGCTGGGTATGACCCTGATTCAGGTTTCACAGGTGCAAAATCTCTGATGGCAACACATATCCAGTGCGCCGAAGATGTCGCCGGACTGGGGCGGTCGCCTCGAGTCATGCTTTGCGGTGAAGCGTTGGTAGGGCGATTGGGCAGTGATAGTGGGGAAACGCCCTTTGGCTTCACCAAGCAGCCAGTTCGGGCCGCGGTTCGGCGCCGTGGCGGGAGCCTGCTGCCCGGAACGGCCAGCGAGAGTGGTGACGCCTCCGAGTACATCCTCTATATCGACAACGACGTGGTGGACGCTCTCAAGGCCAAGAAAGTCACCTCGGTATACACCTACCACGACCAGGTGCTGGATTACCTGCTCAAGCGAAATCGCGACTGCATTCTTTTTACTGCCTGCAGCTCGGGCGGGGGACCGCTGATTGTCGAGAGCTGGGTCATGACGGCGAATGCACTGGTTCGCCATGACCAACGCCGGCTGCCGGAGCTGGATTCCGGTGATTTCGAACAACAGTTCGCTGAGCTTGTGCTGCAGCTAACGGGCCTCGAAGAGTTCGAGACGCACCAGGTTCTATTCGCTGAGCCCTTGCCGCGGATCGAAATCGCCGGGGTGGACCCAATACGCGTGAGCGATCCAGCCGAGAAGGGGCTTCGCTTCCATCCCCTGGATCTGGGCTACTCCCTGTCATCGAGGAAGGATTACGTGCTGCCTGCAATGGCCCTGGCGGTAGGAATGGGCGGCTATGGCGCCGCGTACGCGCTGGGGCTGGGGCCGTTGAATTCCGCCAAGAACAGCTTCGAGGCGGAGGTGGCGCCAATCAAGGCTCAGTACGAAGCCGGACAGGACTCGCTCAATCGCCTTCGATCTCAGCAGACCTTCCTGGCCAAGCTCGAGCGAAAGAAGGATCTGATTGGGCCTAGCCAGAAGATTGCAGTGGCATTGGCGCATCAACCCGGCCTGGTGGCGAAATCGGTCGAGACGTCGGCAGAAAGTGATCTTGACCCGGTGTCGTTCGAGGTGTTGTTCGAGCTGCCGCGTCAGCCTGGCGCGTCTGCAGTCGAGGGTGCCGAGGAGGTGTTTTCGAATCTGGCGTCACGGTTGAATGCAGGAATTCGTCTGGTGAACCACCGCGAGAACAGTCGCGAGCGGCGAGTGGAGTACCTGGTACGTGGGCGTTTCAACAAGTAGTTGGCATGAAAGAACTGATCTCAGCACGAAATCGATTTCTGGTGATATTCACCGCAGCGTTCTCGGCAATCCTGTGCTACGGGGCTTACCAGGCCTATCTGGGGTATCAGGAGAAGGTCGAGCAGCAGCTGGCGATCAACGACGAGATGCGCCAGTTCCGCAAGAACTTCCAGGCGCTTCAGTCGGTCGGCGCGGACTGGCGGGAACGCTTGCCTCAGCTCGACGAGGGCACCGATGTGCTCACGCTGTTCCGCATGCTCGGCATCAAGGAGTCGGGATTGACCGGCTTCCCGGACAAGGCGCGGATATTGGAAGCCGAACGCGCTGAGCAGGGTGACGTGGACATTGGCGCGGTGAACGTCTGTCTGGCGACTCAGTCACGCATGTTCGAACTGACCGCGGGGAACGTGGGGCTGCTCTATCAGGGGCTGGAGAAGCTGATGGCAAAGCCCTTTGTCACCGCTGAGAGCATCGAGGTGGCTTATGACGGTAAGCAGCCTCGCGCGGAGATTGATCGTTTCTGTCTGTATTTACGTGATCCGCTGGTGGAGGCGACATGAAAGCGATTCTCAAGCACATACCGGAGAGTCGACGTGGACCACTGGTGGTCCTGCTGGCGTTTCTGGGTCTGTTCGGGGCGACAGAGATCAATCGGGTCATTTACCAGTATGTGGAAGGCGCCTACACGGTGGGTGGCATTCGAAGCGCATCGCGTGGCCAGGAGGTCGATGACGTCGAGCGAATGAGTCAGTTGCTGGCCCTCCCAGTGAACGCCGCGGCCACTGATGGCGAGGGCGAGATCACACCAGATCAGCTGCAGGCGCTTTTTACCGGGCCACAGGAGGAAGTAAAGCCTCGGCCACCGGTGAGGGCCATGACGCCGGTCAACAACAACGACAACGCTGGCGCCTCTCGGCGATCAGCGATTGCACGCGCGCCAGCGCCATCGGCGGCAGCGCGCAAACCGAAGACGGACTGGGGGGCGTTGGCAAGACAATCCATCGCCGTCCAGGCGGCCACCACCCGGGGGGCTTTCATCAACGGTCGTTTCTACGCCGTTGGCTCCGAGGTGGATGGAGTCGTGCTTAAAGGCAAAGACGAGGAGAGCGTGCCAAGACTCGCCTCGGTTTCTCCGACCGCTGTGTCCATTGCCGTGGGTAATGGGCAGTTCGAATTCCCGATGGAATAGGGGCACGCAATGGACAGAAAACGACTTCTCGGTGCCGGGGTGGCGAGCCTCTTCGTCGTCAGTGGCGCGTTGGCTCAGGGTGGGTTTGAGGACAATCCCGGATTCGAGGACCCGAGCCCGGGTGACTCAAGCTGGGTTCACGAGCACCCAGACTATGAGCGCAACACGAACCGACAGATGGGTACGGCTGACGGTCGAACGTCGACCATGTATCGGGTGAACCCGTTGCCCATCGACGTGTTGACCAGGTCGAGTTCCGCCAGCCCACGGGTTGCCTTACGGCAGAACGTCGGATCCAACATCTTCGGACTGGAGGAGAAGTCGACTGTCGTGTCGGATGCGTTTGTGAACAACTCTCGCATCCCCTTCGCGGTTCAGGAAATCATCGGGGACGATCAGCAGCGCACGGGACGGGTGATTGGCTATTTCGCCCCGGATAATCGCTGGGTGGTGATCGAGAACTCGATTGCCGCGTTCGAAGCGAAATACGGGTTTAATCGGATTGATCTGACCGAGTATGAAGCGGATCGGCGATTGATCTCGAGCAGCGTGGGTGAGTTCGGAAGCCCGAATGGCTCCGGACCCTTCCAGCCTGCTGCTATTGACTTTGAACTCATCGGCGCGAGCCGTGATGCCGGCGGCGATGCCGAGCTTGTGAGCATCAGCATGAGCGGTCCTGGCCAAGTGTCATTCTCATGCTCGAATACTGCCGATGGCAATGGCGGATTCGCGCCGACCATTGAGCAGGTCAGGCGGGATGGGTGGCTTTATACCGTGTCGGTATGCAAGAGCGACGCTGGCACAGGCGACCCGCATGCACCGCATTTCGCCGTGTTCTTCAAGATCCAGGACGGCAGTAACGACATCCCCCGTGAGGAGATCGCCTTCAGTTATGCGGTCTTGCCGTTTGTGGATTCGCGACCCTTCCAGGGAGTGGCGGGCTCTGAGCTGGGCTTCCCGGGCGCCTTCGCAAAGCCCGAGCTCGTCGACTGCCGACTCGAACGCCGAGAGCGTAGAACCCTGTTGTTCGGAACGAGGCTGCGTGATGACGCTGTGCGAATCGAGACAGCGCCTGGGACGGCGATCCAGTACACAGGGCTTCATGTCTACAACGACATGGCGGGGCAGGATTTTTCCTGGCAGCCGTTTTCGATGACGACACGGAATCTGGCTGACGGTGGGCCGACTCGATTCCATACGCCGCCGCTGCAAGTCATCCCAAGCACCGACATCACCTGGCTTGCGACTGGCGGCGGACTTCTGGGTCTGCTGCCCACGGACGAACCGGTTGATTGCGTGGCAAGGGCGACCGCGACCGACGATCAGCAGGCCGATCTCACAGAGATGGCACCGTGGATGCCATTCATGTCCCTGGCCTACACCCGATCTCCTGCGATGGTGAGGGACGTGGGTGCGGATGCGTCGAGTATCGGACCGCAGATTCGATATGCCAGCCGCGTATCGGGCGGACAGGACGGCACGCCGTTCGGCGTGGCGGGCTTCCAGGCCGAGCGCTTTGGCGTGAATAACTTCCCTGGTGTTGCTGGACCGCGCGTGTACATGAATGCGGCTCGAACGGTGTTCGTGACGGCCGATGAAAGCGGCGTACCCACCGTGGTGCCCATGAACAACATGCTCAGAGCGGTAGAGCTACCGGGCAAATGGACCCTGCCGCCAGGCGGGAATGCGGCAACTCCGGTGATTTACACCGGCCTGTATTACGTTGGCGAGTGAGGGCAGAGCAATGAAACACTTCAAGATTGTCGGCTTCATCGCCTCCTGTGTGATGACGATGTCCGCGCATGCGATCGTTTTGAAAGGTGATGTGGGGAATGGCGGTGGTGAAGATGACCAGAGTTCTGGCGGAATCGGCATTGCCTACCAGTTCACCGAGCAACGGGTACGGATGTTCAATCAGCCCGAGATCTTCCTGCGAACCAATGAAGGTCGATACGGAAACTACCTCGGATACTCGAACGAGATGCCCTTGTCTGAGGCGGGTGCTGAGTTTGCTTTCTATAATCTTGTGGAAGCGTCAACATATCCGCTTAATGCCGAATTCACGCACACTGAAGTTATCGATATACAGGCTATTTCACGAAGTCTGGCCGACAGCAATGCGGCAGTGTGTGAAGGACCGGAATCCGGTAATGGGCCGCATGACCAAGACCCGCCCCGAGAATCATGCGGGGCAAACAGCACTGGGAACGACGCTGATTCGCGTGCTCCGAGCGCAGTATCGGAGCGAGAAACCGTTACTGTATCGGGTGCTAGCGATCCGGATCGAACAGTTCGAGTAACGAGCGATTATCTGGTGGGTGGCAGCTCAGTTCTGACCGCTGGCGGCTATTATGCTTCCCCTGATATGAGAGTGCAGGTTGCGTCCAACGCGAGGAGCGATGCGAAGGCATTGAGGTTATCGGACATAGGCATCTCAGCTGGGTTTCGAGTTTGGGATATGGCTTATCAAGAAGCCCTGGATAACGAAGAAGAAGCACTCGCGCAGATTGATAGTGCAAGCATGCTCAATGCGGACTTCCGACGAATTAAAATTGACTGGAATGACGTCGATGGAGACGCGACGCGCCTGGAAGACCTGGGCGGACAGATTGAGGTGACGCTTACGATTAAGCTTCTCGATAGCGGAATTGCAACGGATACGTATTTGGTGATGCAGACGATGGAGATCGTCTTCGTGCCGGAAGATGATGATGGTTTCGGTATTTACAACTCGGATACCAAACCATCGGTAAGTATGTCGAGCAACAACTATCGGTCCTTCTCTGGGTCGATTGGCCTTTATTCCCAGGATAGCCAGCATCCGATATGGGCCTATGTGGATGAGTCAGTACCGGGTGATCCGGTCAACGACGCGAATGGAAAGTACGCATCGTTCAACCCGTTTGACACTGAATCTTTGTATTTGGACCCAGTGATTGGGCTGCTGGCTTGGGTGGAGAGAGATTCTCAGGGTCGCGGTATCGTCTACAGCACACACCGAGCAAGGTCTGACTTTTCTTGCCACCCGCCTAATCGCCCCAATGCCCCGATGGCGACGATTGTGCCCCTGGTAGACAATCGTAGTGATGAGCAGAAATACCTGTCCCCGGGTGAAGTGCCCAATGCTCTTTACATCCGTATCTACAGTCCTGGGATGGACGGGATTTGCCCAGCGCTACGTCAAGATGAGGATCCCGAGATCATTATTATTGACGGACCTGATGACGGGGATGGAGGAGACCAGGGTGGGGGAGATGTGGACTCAGATGACGACACGATCCACGACGAAAACGATAACTGCCCGTTGACGCCAAATCCTGCTCAGGAAGACTTCGACGGTGATGGCCGTGGTGATGCTTGTGACAATGACATCGATGGGGATGGCATCACAAACGGCACAGACAACTGTCCTGCAATCCCGAACCCGAACCAAGCCGATGTGGACGGAGATGGGATTGGGGACGTGTGTGATGATTTCACCGACAGCGACGGTGATGGAATTGAAGACGCGAACGATAATTGCCCATTCACAGCAAATCCGAACCAATCAGACCAGGACGGCGATGGGATCGGTGATGTGTGTGATTCGGACAATGACAATGACGGGATCCCTGATGATACGGATAACTGCCCTGCTGTTCCAAACCCAGGGCAGGCAGACCAGGACGGCGATGGTATCGGTGATGCCTGCGACACCCTGAATGACACGGACCGAGATGGCATCGAGGATGATGTCGATAATTGCCCGCTCACGCCTAATGCGAATCAGGCTGATGCAGATGGGGATGGCATTGGTGATGCCTGCGATGACGATGCCGATAACGATGGCATACCAAATGGCCAGGACAACTGCGTAAACACGCCAAACCCGGATCAGGCAGACAGTGATAATGATGGGATCGGGGATGTCTGCGACAATTTCAACGATGGGGATGGTGATGGGCATTCAGATGGAGAAGACAACTGCCCTGCTGTTTCGAATCCGGGCCAGTCAGACATGGACGGGGACGGAATCGGCGACGCCTGCGATCCTGACATCGATGGAGATGGAGTTACCAACTCTGAGGATAATTGCCGAGTCACCCCGAACCCGGGGCAAGAAGATAGCGACGGGGATGGCATAGGTGATGTCTGTGACCCGGATACGTCTTATGATCCTTTCGACTACAGCTGCACGGAACCGCCAGCCTGGGCGATAGAGCCGCCAGACCAGGGGGATTTTGAGGGGACAGACGGAGATGACTTCATGCTGGTGAGGGAGGGCTCTCCTGTGGAAAACTTCACCAGTATCATCACAGGCGCAGGCAGAGACAAAGTATGCATCTACGAGACAAGCTATGGCGGTTTGTCTCTTGGTGATGGGGAAAAAGACATCTACGTGAGAGTCACCAATCCACCGGACCCAAATGTTGGTGTAGAGAGCTTTCGTATTCGAGAAGGCCTAGAGCCAGTAAAAACTGCACCGAGCAGCTATGCGGCGGTCCAATCTAAGGTTTATGGGAATATCGTCGGTGTTCATCCCGCGGCGTACGTCCAAGTGCATCATGGAGATGGGGCTCATTCTTTGGACGAATACCCGTCGAGCTCATCTCACTGCGCGAAATCCCGAGGCGACGTATTTATTTTCGAAGGAAATGCGACGATTATTGTGCGTGCTTCTGACTGTGTTGACGATTCCTTTTTTGACTACCGCGAAGTTCCGATAATTTTTGCTGCTCACGGATATCTTTCCGCAGGGTCTCGGCTGACCTTGAGAGGAAACAACATCCCATACGCAAAAATAGATACTTCAGTAGATGCGGGAATTGTGGATATTTATGTGTTGTTCTATCTAACTCAGCATAGTGGGGTTAATGGGGCGGGTCTCATTGAGACAGAGAGTTCTGGTGTAATCGACTTCAATAGGGTTTTTGGGTCTGGCGGGGGGAAGGCCATAAGGGTTGAGTGTGGCTTTGAATCTGGTCGGTCTGCATTCGTGGATTTGTTTAATGAAGAAGATGATATTGCAGCCACAGGATTTTGTAATACAGGAGGCCCAAAACCAAGAGGTGTTGATAGGACGCCAACACGAGAGGAGTTCTTCGGTCCATAGAAAAGAACCCAAAATTTAAGGAAAAAGCGCCGGTCGATGACCGGCGTTTTTTTGCGTGGGTACATTCGCAGTGAGAGGCGCGTTCTTAACTGGGGATATCAATTCGCTGGATATTGATCTCGGTGTTCGCGTCGCGATCATGGGTCGCTCTGCAGGCAGGGTAGGCCAAGTTCTGCTCGGACAGCGGCATTGCCCTCATGAGGTGGCCACACCCAGATCAGGTCATGCTCGTGAGCGCCCACCGATCAGTCACCACCACCTCGCGGCCGCCACAGGCGGTCTTGTAGGTGAGCTGCCGGCGCAGCTCGGTCGGTAATCTCCCCATTCTTAGCGCTGCTCAAAAGTGGAGCTAAGCGGCCATCAGTTTCTGCATCGGGGTGATGCCACCGATGGCCATATTGGGTCGTTCGTGGTTGTAGGTCCATAGCCACCGGGTGGCGGCGTCCTGCACCTGGCTGATGGAGTCGAAAAGGTACTGGCTCAGCCAGTCGTAGCGCACGGTCCGGTTGTAGCGTTCGACATAGGCGTTCTGCTGCGGCTTGCCGGGCTGGATGTACTCCAGGCGGATGCCCTGTTGTTTCATCCAGGTCACCAGTTCTCCGGCGATGTATTCCGGGCCATTGTCACAGCGAATGACCTCGGGTTTGCCGCGCCATTCGATGATCTGTTCCAGGCAACGGATCACGCGGGCACTGGGCAGCGACAGGTCGATCTCCATGCCCAGACCCTGGCGGTTGTGGTCATCCAGCACGTTGAGCACCCGGAAGCTGCGGCCGTCGGCGAGCTGGTCGTGCAGGAAGTCCATCGACCAGACCTGGTTGATGGCCCTGGGCACCGTCAGCGGCTCGGGCCGGTCGCGTTTCAGGCGCTTTTTCGGCTTGATCCGCAGGTTCAGTTCCAGCTCGCGGTAGATCCGATACACCCGCTTGTGGTTCCAGCCATAGCCCTTGACGTTGCGCAGGTACAGAAAACACAGACCAAAGCCCCAGTTGCGCTGGTTGTGGGTCAGCCGGATCAGCCAGTCGGCGATGCGTGCGTTGTCCGCTGACAGCCGGGGCTGGTAGCGGTAACAGGTCGGGCTGATCGACAGGGCCGCGCAGGCCAGCTTGATGCTGATACCCCGCGTTTCAACGAGTCTCTTGGCCACCTCACGTCGGTGAGATGGCCTTACCATTTTCCCTCGATCACCTCCTGGCGAATCTCGGCCTTGAGCCGCTCCTCGGCGTACATCGCCTTGAGCCGGCGGTTTTCGCTCTCAAGCTCCTTGAGCCGCTTCATCAGCGCGGCGTCCATGCCACCGTACTTGCTGCGCCACTTGTAGAACGTCGCACTGCTCATGCCGTGCTCGCGGCACAGATCGGGCACCGGCACGCCGTTCTCGGCTTGCTTGAGAATCGCCAGGATCTGGCTGTCGCTGTATCGGGATTTCTTCAAGGGAACCTCCTCGGTTCAGATTACGAGAAAATTCCACTTCTAAACAGCACTGATTTTCGGGGGGATTACCGGTCCAGGCCGCATGGGAAATCGATAACGCCAGGTGGTGGTCGGTGAGCAGGTTGGCGAGGCGCTGGTGGGTCAGGCCACGCGACGACGCTGTCGCTGCCACAGGCCCGAGCCCTTGCGCTTGCGAGCCAGGGCCCGCTGCTAGCGCTTGAGGCGCAGTAAATCATCCCGGTAATGCCGGGGTGCCAGCGCCCGATCCCCGCGGCTGGTGACCACGAGATCACGGAGGGCGAAAACGGCCGCGTGGGCGGCCGTTGGGAGAGAGGGGGTTATAGGCGGACCCGGGTCACCGAGTCGCGTGAGTCTCGTCGCAGCTCACTGAGAACGCCTGAGTCGAGTAAAAAGCGGCGACACGGTCATGGCCGTGAAGTGAGGCTCGAAGGGGATATCCAGTGATGATCTTCCGGAGCAGCTCGGAAACCGTCTCAGCGCGAGCCTCGTAGCCAGCAACGACGTTCCAGTCCACGCAAGCGGTATCACCGTGCCAGACAATGTGCGGGTAGCCGTTGTCGCGAAGCATCTCCTCGAGGTTTGACTTCAGACGCCCAGGCTGGACGGAGAAAGCCAGCGGCTTGCCGGAGCTGGTGAACGCCAGACTGGCAAAGCTCGGCATCGGGCTTTCCTCATAGTAACCGCTCACCGATGTGGCTTCGTAACCCGCAGCAAGCGCAAGGCCTGCCAAGTAGGCGAACCTATCGTTGGAGATGTCATCGCCGCCTTCAGCCTCGTCCAGGGTGATCTGCAGCGTGTCGAGGCGCTGTTGGCGCTTGTCATTGAGCTGCGTGATCAGCAGGGATTCGGCTTCTTCGCTGAGCTCGGTTTCGCCAGCAGAGAAGCCGACCACAACAGGCTCGTTTGCAACGGCGATGGAGGCGGCCATCCAGGCCGCGGCAAAGAGGGTAATGTGCTTCATGGCAGGGTTTTGATCCGGGGAAGAAGGCCGGTGGCTCGGTTAATGGCACTGGCACGCTGAATGGCCGATTCCGTGTCGTCGAACCGACCAACGGCAAGGGCAGGGCGGCTTTCCGGGGACATCTCATCGACCCAGACGGGGCCCAGATTCTGCTCGGCAAGGCGCCAGTAGACCTGATCGCGGCCGTCACCAGGCTCGGTATCGATCACGAGAAGATAGGGGCCTGGCGGACGTGGGAGGTCAATCAGGGAGCGGACGTTGCCGTTGGCGCTGATTGCCAGAGAACTCTCGGGCACCGGCCATGGGCGGTTGTCCTGAGACGACGTGGCGCCCGACGGGCTGACCTGCGATCGCATGACGACCCGGGATTCTCCTTCCAGGGACTCGGCAAGCTGCTCCCGAGCGCGCTCGGAGCGGGCGCGCTCGGAGGAAATGGACCGTAGGCCGGCCTCGAAGCGGGGCTGAAGGGCACGAATGGCCTCGACCTCTTCGGCGACCACGTCTTTCAAGGCCTCAAACTGCAGCTGGAGGTCTTCGGTGGCAACGCTGTCTCCGCCCCGGGATTCGAGACGAGCGACACGGTTTTCGAGCTGCTCGATTTTCTCGCCGATATCACGGGCGAAATCCCGAATGATGAGGCTTCCATTGGACTGGGCGAAGGCCGGTCCGGTGAGGGCCAGGGTGATTGCAAAAATCATGTAGCGCATGGTTGACGTCCTCGGTGTCCTATCAATGTGTCCTGAATTGCCGTAGTGGCTATAGGTATAGTCCCGCAGGTCGCGACAAATGCACGCCCTAGCGATATTTCATGTGCACTCGGATGGTTCCCTGGCTGCGATCCAGCCAGACTTTTTCGAGCACCTTCTGGGCTCGCTCGGCGTACTGACGGCCGGCGGGGAGATTGCCGGCGCCGGCGTTATAGGCGGCGAATGCGTCAGGGAGATTGCCGAAGCGATCGTATTCCTGTCGAAATATCCAGGCGCCGGTGGCGATATTGGTGCAGGGGTTGTGGAGCAGATCGTTACGATCAATGCCCCACTCGTCGAGATGCTCGATCCACCAGGTATTGATCTGCATTGGGCCGAGGTCCTGAGATCCCGAACGATTGGTTACGACCAGTCCTGGGCGGCCACCTTCAACAATGCGAATGGCCGCGATGATCTCGACCGGGACCTGGTAGACCACAGCGATCTGATCAACGCAGGGAGGTAGGTCCATCGGGCTAATCCTGAAACAGGCCGGCGGCGGAGCTCAGCGCGTCACCGTCGTCCAGGGAATCCACCAGTACCGGCTGGATATCGAGGTCCAGGGCGGTCTTGGTCACATTCAGGGCGATGACCTCGTTGAGGATGTTGGACTGGCCGATGGGTTGGGAATACATCACGCCCTGGTTGCGGGCCGTCACGGTGACCACGTCGGCCTCGCGAATGTTCTTGCTGTTGAACGCCTCAACCTGGGATTCAGGAATCCGGATATAGATGGCGTTGACGAACTGCACCGCCTTCTTGGTCTTTTCGCGTGGCGGGCCATAGCGGAGGAGCATCAGCTTGGATTTGCCGTGCTCCTCGATCGACATGACCTGGCCGACGATCAGGTTTGCGTTCATGGCAAGCGTGTCTCCGACGTGTCCTGGGAAAGGGATTTGATCCCGTTATAGGAATAGTCCCGCACGGCGCGACATTTCCGGGAGTAGTGGAGAAGCGTTTTAGCGGCCGAAGAAAGGCGGCTTTCCCTGATCTGTCCCGTGAGGCGGTGACAGAAGATAGGGGCATCAACCAATTCCAGGGTCTGATTGCCCGGATAAGCCATGGCAAAGATTCGCCAACGCAACACTGATGAAGTCGCACAAGGTCGGGTTATCGCATGCCCCTGGACCGAGGGAATTGAGCGCGGCGCCGCGGCCAATAATGCTCGGTGGACAGTCAATGCCGGACCTCGAGCCCGGCAGGCAGAAGCCCTGGATCAACCGGATCTGCCGCTATCGGTCGAGGAACCGCTGATCGCAACGCTACGGGCATTGAACAGCCAGGCCGGCGCCGGTTTCCCTCGAATTACCCCGGACTCGTCACGCCAGATTGAGTGCAGCCTGGTCGGGATGGGGGTGATCCTGCCGTACTGCATGGCTCGGATTCTTGGTTACAAGGACGGAGTCTATCGGTTGCGGTTCGACAGCCAGGAAGGCGGCGACACAACCCTGCTGGATGTGCCGAAGCTGCTCCGATATCTGGCGAGTAATGGCGGGCGACTCGTGCGCGTGGCCGGTGACATCGTTTTCGAAGCCACCGGGCTTCGTTACAGCGACCGGGCAGGGCGCGGCCTGTCTGATGGAGGCGCGCAGTCATGAGCACGCTCTACGACCTTCTCAACGACAAGGGCCTCGAGGCCGCGGTGATGGTCAGGGCCTGTGCGGCAGCCGGGCTCCGACGAGACCTCAATGACGATGCGATGCAGGAAATGCGACTGGCGCTGTTCAAGATCGCGCGACGGCCTGATAAGACGATCGCTGAGGATGTCGCCTACGCAAAACGCATCTGCCGAAACGTGGGCATCACGTTCCGGGCAGGCATGCAGGGGCCTTGCTGTATTCCGGAACGCCAATTCCTGCTAGGTGACGTCGTGATTGAGGCGGTTCAACTCGAAGATGATGAGTTCCTTCACAGCGAAGAACATTCCATGGAGGAAGTCATCGAACGAAGCGAGCTCCAAAGTGCCTCGGTGTGGTCCCTGCTGCTGAGCTGTGACGAAACGCGCGAGCAAGTGGAGAATGCGGTTGGCCACCTGGGCTACCGACAGACCTCGCAGACAGCCATCGATATCCTCAACGGGGAATCACTGGCGTTGTGCGCCGCCCGAGATGGGATTGATCGAAGCTTTGGACTCAAGCGAATCGAGCGAATAAAGCAAAAGCTCGACCGTGCCGCGGCCTGATTTGATAGGGATCCATGCGATGACTGAAAAGCTCAAGAACAACGCCGAGGTGGACCGCTCGCTTTGTATGGCGGGTGTTGTAGGCGAGGTCGTCGCAGATCGGGTTGGTGTGGCGCTAGCCGAGCGGTACGAGCTCGACGGAATGCTCGTTCTCCCACGCGACGGCGCCTGGAAAGCGCTCATTGCCAGGGAAGTCTCCTCGCAGCTACGCCAGGCCCGGGCGGTGATCCCGGCGAGAAAGTAAGCCCTCCCCGGAGGGAGGGCGCAAGCCGTCGGGACGTCGACGAGGTGCAACCCTTGGTGGGCTGGATGAAGACGTCAATCTCATTCCGAACGCCTCGATGAAGACGTCACCGACGGCCGTGACTGCCCTTCTCAACGTGTCCTGTCCTTATAGTCCAGCAGGGTCGGACAAACTGGACGCCTGACCCCCGATTCCATACGCTGTACTTTCATACAGCTCTGGAAGTCATCATGCCTGCGAATCCCCATATCGATCTTCTGGCGTACGAGTTTCTGGCCAATACTGCGTCGCAGCAGGCCGTTTGGATCAACACGCGGAAGCGAGACCTGGAGCGTCTGCTTCATGCCGTAAAGGATGACTTCGAGGGCGCCGTGTACGGCCGCGGCAGCCTCGAATCGCTTGAAGAGGCGCGTAACCGACTGCTGGCGAGGATCGATTATCTCTGCGACCGCGCGAGCGCCATCCAGGCGCTTCGGACGCAGCTTGACTATGACGGTCACGCACTGGGGGTTGCGCAAATGAAAACGCCCCGGTAGCGGGCGGGGCCACCGAGGCGATCGCTGAAGACGGAGACCGGGGGTTACTGGTCAATCGCCTTTAGCAGGGAAATGATAACTGGCTCTAGTCGCTTGAGCAAGGCTGATAAAGTAGGCGGAGCTATCTTGACTATATAAGGCTTAAAATGGGATAAGCCCGATAATGCTTTTGGGAAAGGGCGATGATGGAAAATGCAAAAGATATGTGATTGGTGTTCCCTTCTAATTTATCGTTAAATAACAAGCACTTAACATAATGTATATTATGTTCACATAGTGCAGCTTCAAAAGTGTTGCGTTTTTGCGCAGCTAGGCAGCCAATCGCGACCGCTAGCTTTCGCTGAACGGTGGATTCTTTTGGTGAAAAAGGTCGGCTATCGACCCAAAGTGGACATAGAATCTTTCAGCCAAACTCATCGCTGGGATCTTCCGCGAAGCACTCGTAGGCAATCTAGCATCGCAAGCGTTTCGCATAGGCTTTGGCGAATAGCGCGCCCATCGCAATCTAAATCAGCCCGGGTCGCGTAATCGGAATGCTGCACCGCAACGCTGACTAGCGATAGGCTAAAGTTTTGCCAACTCACCGTGAATCAGCTTTTTCTATCGCGTTCTGGTATTGAACGAGCCGGCACGTCGTTATTTGACAGGCTTTAGCCGAGCCTACGGAATTGCTCAATGTCGGCACTAGCGAACGAACAGCCTCACCTCAGAAGGTTCATCATGATCCGGTCGCGCCGGACTCCTGAACCTTGACGACCAGATTCGGCTTGTCATCTTCGTCCGCGTCCGGCCCGGCCAATTGCGCCCACATGGAGTCGACCATGGGCTGAAGGAACAGCTGCCCGAGCTGGCGAACCATGACCCCAATTGTTTGGCTGGAGTCACGTTGCACCATCGACGCAACGCCGGCGCTGCGCAGAGTCGCGACTTGCTCGGCAGCGAACCGGGTGAGCATCTCCAAAATCCGACCTCGGTGGCCGGTGGGATCGAGGACAGCCCGCCTGAGATAGCCGATTACCGCTGGGTTATCAGCGAGCATGCCCGCGACAGCATCGTCACGGGAGGCCGCGATCGCTGCCGTGGTTCCTTCGACGGGGGCTTGCTCGATCGCGTAGGAGAACAAGTCGACGATGTGATGCTCGACGGCCTCACGCAGCCCGTCTTTGGTTCGGAAGTGGTGCACCACCAAGCCGACCGTCACGCCCGCTGCATCGGCAATGGTACGCATCGAGGTCGCGTCCTCACCATAGTCCGCGTACAGAGCGAGGGCTGCATTGCGGATGCGTGCCTTCGCAGTCAGGTCGTTGTCGGCTTGCTCGGACATCCGCGCCGTTATTTTCACCCATTGTCTCCTTCACTCGGCTGGCTCTTGCCCCGAGCAGCGGAGATTAACAGACTCGGCTCATTGTACACTCGTCTATTATGGTATACATTTGTATAGTCGCAATACACCTGACGAGTAAAACTCATGGAACCGGTCGTCTCAACCGTTGACCTGTACAGAAAGGACCCGCGTCCCGGCGACCGGACCGAACTGGGCAGCTATACGCTCAACGCGGGCGAGATCGTCGCGTTTGCAAGTCAGTGGGATCCACAGTTCTTTCACGTAGACGAGAATCGCGCTGCCAGGGAAGGATATTTCGGTGGCCTGATCGCCAGCGGCGTCCAAACTCTGGCTGTGTATCAGCGCCTCACGGTCGACAGTCTGGTACGGAGCTGGGACGTGGTAGGTGGCGCGGGTATTCGTGACTTGAAGTTCCTCCGCCCGGTGCGACCAGGCGACACCCTCACCGGATTCACGGTTATCGAAGAAGTTCAGAACCAACCCGACCGCTGCCGCGTGCGAGTTGTCTATACGGGCGAGTTGATCAACCAGAACCGCGAGCCTGTACTTGTTCTGACGATGTCGGCCTACCTGCGGATGCGCGACGTATGAGCGTTCCTGCATCAGAATCACTGAGCGGGATTCGAGTGGTCTCGCTCGCCGTCAACCTGCCCGGCCCGATCGCCGTTGCACAACTGGCTGACATGGGCGCACAGGTCACCAAGATCGAGCCACCGTCCGGCGATCCGCTCGCCGCCGTAGCCCGTGCTTGGTATGACGAGCTATTGGTCTCTCAAGAGATCATTGTCCTGGACCTCAAGCAGCCCGAGCAGCGGGCCTGTCTTGAAGATCGGCTCGCGGATGCTGACGTCCTGGTCACGGCGATGCGCCCGTCTGCGCTGAGCCGTCTTGGCTTGGATCGACTCGCCGAGACCCTCCCGGCCGTGATCCACGTCGAGATCGTCGGCCACGAAGGAGATCTGGCGGAGGTGCCGGGCCATGATCTGACCTATCAGGCCGCCCACGGCACCCTGAGTCCGCCGACCATGCCGCTGGCTCCGGTCGCGGACCTGCTCGGGGCCGAGCGCGCGGTCTCCGCCGCGGTCGCCGGCCTGTTTAGCAGGACGCGTACCGGCACCGGAGGCCACCACCGGGTGGTGCTCGACGATGCTGCTCAGTTGGCTGGCGCTGCGGTTCGCCAGGGTCTGATGGGGCCGGGCGCGCCGCTGGGAGGCGTGCTCCCGACGTACCGCATCTACCCCACGTCGGACGGCTACGTGGCGCTCGGCGCTCTTGAGCCGCACTTCGCGGCTCGGGTTGCGGCGCATCTCGGCCGAACGATCGAGGAACTCGAGTCCATCTTCGTCACCCGCGCGACAACTCACTGGGAAACGCTCGGTCGCGAGCTCGACATCCCGCTGGCCGCCGTCAAGGTTCCCACTGTTGGAGGAATACATGAACACTCGTGAAACCGTCATCGTAGACGCTGTGCGAACCCCTGTCGGCAGACGCGGGGGCGTGCTCAGCCAATGGCATCCCGCCGATCTGCTCGGCCACACCCTGCGTCACTTGGTCGAGCGCAGCGGTATCGAGCCCTCCACGATCGACGACGTCATCGCGGGCTGCGTGCTCCAGCACGATCAGCAGTCCTCTAACATCGCCCGGCACGCCGTGCTCTCGGCTGGTTTGCCCGAGTCCTTGCCCGCGGTGACGGTGGATCGCCAGTGCGGCTCCGGCCAGCAGGCGGTCAGCTTTGCCGCCCAGGGGGTAATGGCGGGCGGCTACGACCTGGCGATTGCGGGCGGTGTTGAGTCGATGTCTCAGGTGCCCATGCCTTCCGCGTTCCTGCCCGGCGCACCACTGGGTCCGCAGTACGGCCCTCTGGAACTGGAACGCTACGACGGACGGCTGATGGCGCAAGGGCCTAGCTCGGAGCTCATGAACGAGCGCTTCGAGCTGACCCGCGAGGCACTCGACGCCTACAGCGTCCGCAGTCACGAGCGGGCGTATGCCGCCACCCAGGCCGGCGCTTTTACTAAACAGATGGTGCCGATCAGCGCCGACCCCCATGATCCGGATGGTCCGCGCATCATCGCCGACGAGGGCATCCGCGAGCATCCCGATCCCGAGAAGATGGCGGGTCTGAAGACGGTCTTCGCCGAGGACGGTCGCACGACGGCCGCGAACGCGTCCCAGGTCAGCGACGGTGCCGCCGCGCTGCTAATCGCCGACCGCGACTATGCGCAGCAGCACGGCCTCACGCCGCGCGCACGCTTTCGCGCCATGACGGTCGCAGCGGCCGACCCCGTAATCCAGTTCACCGCCGTGCTCGACGCTACCCGCAAGGCGCTCAAGGTCGCGGGGCTAAGCGTGGCGGACATCGACCTGTTCGAGGTCAACGAAGCGTTTGCCGGCGTGCCGCTGATGTTTCAGCGCGAGTTCGACATCCCGGACGACAAGCTCAACGTCAACGGTGGTTCGGTTGCAATCGGGCACCCGCTGGGTTCCACCGGGGCCCGCATGCTCACCGACCTGCTATGCGAACTCGAGCGTTCCGGCAAGAAACTGGGCCTGCAGACTATCTGCGAGGCCCACGGCACCGCCAACACCACAATAATAGAACGCATCTGAGGAGCAAGACATGAACGACACCCTCATTACCAAGGGTCTGCCGTCCACCCACGGCGACAGCTACCAACTCAACACGACAACCATGATCCGCCATGCGGCGCGTACCTATCCGGAACAGGAGATCGTCTACCGCACCGCCGACGGCGGCTGGGATCGCTATACCTACGGCGAGTCCTACACGCGGATTTGTCGAGCGGCCAACGCTCTGCGCGGCCTTGGCGTCGGCCCCGGCGATGTGGTCGGCATTCTGGACTGGAACAGCCGGCGCCATTTCGAACTCTACTGGGCGATCCCCGGCCTCGCCGCGGTGATGCTGCAGATGAATCTGCGCCTGGTACCCGAGGATCTGGGCTATGTAACTGACCACAGCAAGGCGTCCTGGATTCTCGTCGACGAGACCCTGCTGCCAATCGCCGAGCAACTCGCCCCGCTCACGCCCCAGGTCAAGGGCTGGATCGTGATGAGCGATCGCCCGCTGTCCGAGATCAGCACGACATTGTCGAACGTGCATCACTTCGAGGATCTGCTCGCCGCCGCCGACGCGCAGATCGACTGGCCGATGGTCGACGAGACGTCGGCGTACAGCGCCTGCTACACCACTGGCACGACGGGCCGGCCCAAGGGGATCTACTACTCGCACCGCGGCATGTGCCTGCACACCCTGACGATGGTCGGGCTGATCGGCATGAGTAGCGATGATACGGCGATGCTGATCACCCCGATGTTTCACGGTCAGTGCTGGGGCCTGCCGCAGGCCGCCGTTCAGGCGATGACTAAGATCGTCCTGCCCGGCCGCTACGTCGCACAGGATACATCGGTGCTGGTCGACGCCATGATTGCCGAGGAGGTCACGGTATCCAACGGGGCTCCTGCGATCTTCGCACCGATGCTGGATTACATCAGAACGCTCGATGCCAAGCCCGACCTGAGCCGGGCGCGACTGCTGAGCGGCGCTACCGAACCGTCGCTGAGCCTGATGCGCGGCTTTTACGACCTGACCGGGGCCGACGTGATCCACGCTTACGGCGCCACCGAAACCACACCGCTGGTTACGGTCAACAAGGGCCTCAAACCGTCCCTGCGCGATGTGTTGACCGATGAGCAAATGTGGAATCGCAAGCGGTGCCAGGGCCTGATGGCACCCGGTGTCGACTTCCGACTGATCGACGAAGCCGGCGAAGACGTTCCCTTCGATGGTGTTTCCCAGGGCGAGGTGCTGTTGCGGGGGCCGTGGATCATCGAGCGATACCACAAGCTCGACGACGACGGCGACCGCTTCCTCGATGGCTACTGGCGCAGCGGCGACGTCGGCACGATCGACGAGCACGGCTATCTAAAACTGACCGACCGCCTCAAGGACGTAATCAAGAGCGGCGGCGAGTGGATCTCCTCCATCGACATGGAGAACGCGCTGACCGTGCACCCCCACATCCGCGACGCAGCGGTTGTCGGCATCGAACATCCCAAGTGGCAGGAGCGCCCCGTCGCTCTGGTGGTCACCGACGACGGCAACGAGGTGCCCCTGGCGGAGATCCATGAAATTCTGGCGCCCAATTTCGCCAAGTGGCAGCTGCCCGAGACCGTCCTGTTCCTCGATGCGCTACCCCGCACCAGTGTCGGCAAGCTCGACAAGAAGTCGATCCGCGCCAGCTATAGCGACCTCTACAAGGACGTCTGATGGCTGTCCTCGATATTCGCCGCGAGGGGCCCGTCGTCGTCCTCGAATTCAACCGGTCCGACGCTCGCAACGCGCTCAATGAAGAGCTGCTAACCGCGCTGGGCCAGGCGCTCGCGGACCTGCAGTACGACGACAGCGTGCGCGCCGTGGTGCTCCACGGAGCGGCCGGCAACTTCTGCGCGGGCGCCGATATTACCGCCTTCGACCGGATCCGTGAGGATGCGTTGATCGGTCCGCGCAAGGCGCTCGGCGGCACGCTCTGGACGGTCATGGGGCGGTTTCCCAAGCCGCTCATCGCCGCCGTCGAGGGACTGGCCGTCGGCGGCGGCTGCGAGCTGGCGCTTGCCTGCGACATCGTCGTTGCGGCCGAGACCGCGCAGTTCGGGGTGCCGGAGGTCAAGCTGGGCGTCATCCCCGGTGGCGGCGGCACTCAGCGCCTGGTGAGCGCGGTCGGCAAGGCCAAGGCGATGGCCATGCTGCTGACCGGCGACTTCATCAACGCGACCGAGGCCTGCGCCGATGGAATGGTCGCCCGCGTGGTCCCGCATGGAGAGGCCCTAGAACAGGCGCTCACCATGGCCGGACGCATCGCAGCCAATTCGCCGCTGGCGGTGTCGTTGGCCAAGGACGCTGCGCTGCAAGCCCACGAGACGTCACTCAGCCAGGGCCTTGAGCACGAGAAACGCAACTTCCATCTGGCGATCCATTCCGCTGACAGCCACGAGGGCCAGGCGGCCTTTCTGGCCAAGCGCCCCCCCCACTACACAGGAACGTAACCATCATGAGCGAGCTGTTTCCCAACTATCAGGCGCCCTGGGAGGCCGAGGACCATACGCTGCTGCGCGCCCAGGCGGCCAAGTTCTTCGCCCGCGAAGCCACCCCGAACCAGGAGCGCTGGGCCAAGCAGCACCAAGTCGACCGCGCGTTCTGGAACAAAAGCGGCGACGCTGGCTTGCTGTGTCCCGGCCTGCCCGAAGAATATGGCGGCGGCGGCGGTAACTTTGGCCACGAGGCCGTGGTCCAGGAGGAACTCGCCTTGGCCCAGGACACCGCGTTCGGATTCAGCGTGCACTCGACCATCGTGGCCCACTACGTGGCCGCGTACGCGACCGAGGAGCAAAAGCAGCGCTGGATACCGGCGATGGCCAGCGGCGAGAAGGTGATCGGCATCGCGATGACCGAACCCGGCACCGGCTCGGACCTTCAGGCGGTGCGCACGACCGCGGCTCGTGACGGCGACCACTACGTCATCAACGGGTCGAAAACGTTCATTTCCAACGCGACCCACGCCGACCTAATGATAATCGTCGCCAAGACCGACAAGGCCGAGGGCGCCCGGGGCATCTCGTTGTTCGTGGTCGAGGTCGACCAGGCCGAAGGTTATGAGCGCGGGCGGGTATTGGAGAAGATCGGGCAGCACGGCCAGGATACCCGGGAGCTCACCTTCACCGACCTGCGGGTGCCCGCCGAGAACCTGCTTGGTGGCCAGGAGGGTCAGGGCTTCTATCAGTTGATGGAGCAACTGCCGCGCGAACGCCTGATCATTGGGATCGCGGGTGTTGCGATGACCGAGGCCGCGGTCATGGAGGCAATCAAGTACGCCAAGCTGCGCACTGCGTTCGGCCAGCCGATCATCCAGTTCCAGAATACGCGCTTTGTGCTCGCCGAGTGCAAGACTGAGGTGCTCGCCGCGAAGACCTTCATGGACCACTGCGTCCAGCGCTACATGGACGGCAACCTCGACGCCGCCACGGCCTCGATGGCCAAGCTGTATGGTACCGATAAACAGGTCGAGATCATCGACCGCTGCCTGCAAGTCTTCGGCGGCTACGGCTATCTGATGGAATATCCGATCGCGCAGATGTACGCCGCGGCACGGGTGCAAAAGATCTACGGCGGCACCAACGAGATCATGAAGGAACTGATCGGACGCTCGCTGTGAGCGCAAACGCCGCCGAGGCTTTCGCCCGCGAGATCGCAAAGGCCAGCCGGCGCACTCTCTACCTCACCAAGCACGCGCTCAGCGGCGCCACGCAGGCATATTTGGACGACGCACTGCAACGTTAGCGGGCCGGTCAGGCCGAACGGCTGGCCGGTCCGCATCTCGCCCGGCGATCGGCGCGCTTGCGCTGATACATCCGGCACCGATAAAGCGTCAGTCATAGTGGCATGACTCAAACCCACGAGCCTTCGGTCAAACCGGAGCGCTGTTTCTGGAGCCCAGCAACGATGATGCAAGCCATGCTAAACCCGCGGGCCAGCGCGCCCAGTCTGCTGACGCTCAAGCCGCTGTATACGAATGCCTTGCGCAAGTACGCCCAGCGCACGGCGATCGACTGCGATGCAAACACGCTGAGCTACCGGCAACTGCTTGATGCCAGCTGTCGATTCGCCCACGGACTGTCTGCGGTCGGCGTGGCGGCGAACGTGCGGGTCGCTCTGCTGATGTCGAACTGCCAGGAATACGCGGTGGCCGATCAGGCGATCATCCAGAGCGGCGGCGTCAAGGTTCCGCTCAATGACATGCTCGGCGAAAAGGAGATCCGCTATATCGTGGCGGACTCAAACGCGCGGGTGCTCGTGGTGGGTCCGGCCTTCTTCGAGACCGTCGCGCGCAATCGCGATGCCTGGCCGGAACTCGAGACCGTGATCGGTATCGCTGCGGCCGCGGATTGCCCGGAGGGCATCGAGCCGTGGGATGAATTCTCAGCAGGGCAGCCGGAAACCCCGCCCGACGTGGCCGTCGCGCCCGACGATCTGGCGGTCATAGCCTATACCGGCGGCACCACCGGCCAGCCCAAGGGGGTGATGCTCACCCAGCAGAGCATGGTGCTGGATGTCTTGTCCCACGTCGTCGAAATGGAACTGCTCGACGACGAGCGCCTGCTGCTGTGTTCGCCGCTAGCCCACAGCGCCGGTTTCCTGATGCTCGCTGGCCTGCTCAAGGGGGCGACACACCTCGTCGAGCGCGGCTTCGCTCCAGAGACCGTGGTACGGCGGATCGAAAACGACGGCGTTACCCTGACCTTCATGGTGCCGACGATGATCTATCGGCTGATTGACTGGATCGGCGATACGCGCTACGACCTGTCGTCGCTGCGCAGCATCCTCTACGGCGCCGCGCCGATCACCTTGCCGCGATTGCGCGAGGGGCTGGCGCTGTTCGGCCCCGTGTTCATGCAAATCTACGGCCAGACCGAGGCGCCCAACTTCATAACCCGCCTGCGCCGCCAGGATCATCGCCCGGACGACGACACCGCCCACCGGCTGGCCAGCTGCGGACAGCCGGTGGCGATGGCCGAGGTACGCATCGTCGACGCCGACAACCGGACGCAGCCGGTGGGCGAGGTCGGCGAACTCGCCGCGCGCACGCCTTATACCATGGCGGGTTACCATGGCCTGCCGGACAAGTCCGCTGAAACGCTCATCGACGGTTGGTTGCATACCGGCGATATCGCCTACCAGGACGCCGACGGCTATGTCTATCTGCTGGATCGCAAGAAGGACATGATCATCACCGGCGGCATGAACGTGTACACCAAGGAAGTGGAGGATGCCATCCAATCCTGTCCCGGCGTCGGCCAGGTGGCGGTCGTGGGACTGGAGGATGCGGACTGGGGCGAAGCGGTGACGGCATTCATCGTGGCCGATGTCGGCGCTCATCCCACGCAGAGCGACGTGCTGGATCATTGTCGACAAGAGCTTTCTAAATACAAACGGCCAAAGGCCGTGTATTTCGTTGATACGTTACCAGTAACGGCCTACGGCAAACTCGACAAGAAGGCACTGCGCACACAGGCGCGATGACGGACGTCGATCCAACAGGTCCCAGAGCACTGGCAATCGGTTCCGCTGTCGCTGCTAGGCACGCCATTCGGTGCTTGTTTTACCAGCGACTCCAGTGAAATCAGGAAAAGGATAACGAGCAGCCTGTCACGGTCGCGAGTAGGACGAATAGCGCACTCCTATTGCAGACTCGATATTTCTACGCTTTCGTTTTAAATCACATTATTTTAGATGATTCTGATGACTTCTCGGCACGAGTCCGCTTTTGGCCGATAGCCGACACTCCGGCTGCCCTACGAAGCGCCGTACTGTTCGGCTCGTGTGGACGCAACAAACCAGCGTTCTCTATCGGCGCAACAGTCCGAGCTGATAACCTCGCGCGGCGATATATTGAACCAGGCACTCAGGTACGCAACAGCTTCCGAAACTGCACCCTACGCGCCCGAGATGCATGTTCAGGGCTGTTGCTTTTTCCATGTCTGCAATTATGATTGCTAATCATCGCCTATAATGGCGCGCTTATCTGGTAAAGAAGCGCGTTGGCGTCATTATGCCAGGAGTAACCATCGTGAAAGAAAAATCGGAACTAAGCTCGCATCCGTTCATCTGGTTGCCGCTCGCAATGATGTTGCTGCCTCTTGCCTCAGCGTGCACACAAGCCAAGATGGTTGGCGCGGATCTGGCAGAAGGCGTGAAAGATCTCCCCGGGGTTCTGGTCGGGGGCAACACCTCGAAGTACGAATCAAGCACGGGCGATCGGATTGATGATTCCAGGGCCACGACGACGGAATCAATCGTGGGGGAAAACCGCGTGCGAATGACAAGCCCTGTCTGGCTTGAGCGCTCAGCCGCGCGATCGCTATTGGATCATGGGGAGCGTTTGTACGGGATAGACATCTATGCCGCGCATGGGCATGTGGTGGAGCGGGATGACCCGTATAGCCTCGTTGAGGCCTGCTCGCATGGAAGTTATCGGACGGAGATTCTGGAGAGTGAGAACGAGTTCGCCGCGCACCGGGTTAAGCAGAAAGTTCGCCAGGAGGCTCGAGAGCGATGGGTCGCCCTGAAGGAGCGCAACATGCGTGTGCACTACGTCCAGCGTGTTGGCACTTCAGGCTATGACTTTGAGCATCAGGCTTTCAAGGTGCATGAGCCAGGCACCGTTGTGGTTATTCCAAAAACCTCGGAGTTGTATGGGTACGAGCCAGATTGTGAAGAGGTCGCGTTGGTGGTGCGAGGAGCGGAGGTCCCGAAATCCATACCTATGGATATGGATGAGGCTGAAGCGCAGTCCGAGATGCCCCGAGACAGATCGGGCTTTGTCCTTGTGGTTTCGGGCCACATTACCGGGGAAGCAGAGTCGATCTCCTACTTGAAGGACTACTCAAAATGCTATGCGGTGGGGTGTCCTCCCACGCATGAGGTGACGGTGGATGCGGTTCAACTCGCGGTCGATCGGGCAATGCTCCTGAACCATACGGGTAAAGCCGTTTGGCAAACGCAGTAAATCGAGAGGTATCTACCAGCCGGTGTAATGCCGCATAAGCGTGGTGATGACGTCGAGCCGGTCTCGGTCCAGGTGAGCCGCGAGTTCACCAGGATTTCCCTCAATACCGAACTCGTCAGCCAGGTCTCTCGCGACCTGCCTGTTGAAGAAGCTGTAGACGGCAACCAGAAAGCGCTTCTCGCCCCCGGACAGTGCTCCAATGCCTTCTTTGATCGCATCAAGGTCAGGGCGAAGCTGCTCCTTGTCGCTGGCATGCTCGGTGTCGGTGACATCAATGGCGAAGAAACGGGCGCCGGCGTAACGGACGGCAACTTTCCATGCCTCGAGGAAGAGGGTTTCGTCTTTGTGTTGCTGATTCAGCTCGTCGATAAGTTGCTGCAAGGCCTGGGGGCTGTCGGAGGTAGACAGGCGGCCGTTGGGCAGCTCGACCTGGAAAGTGCCATCTTCGAGTTCGTGGATATCGGTCATGATTACTTTGTCCTGATCGGCTAGAGGCGGTAGATGCCGTCTGCACTGCGGCTGACCTGGCCAATGCCGGCCAGGGTTTGGAGAATCTCATCGACAGTGTTGCGGTGGGCGCCATGGAACTGGGTGGCCACGGACTCGGTATCCCCGCCGGCCGGAAGATGAGATAGCGCCGCACGGACCGCGGAAAACCTGCCTGGCAGGTCCTTGGGAAGCTTCGGCTTGGCCGCAACGCCGGCATCCTGCTGGGCTGCCACGGCAATTTCGGCCTGGGCGGCGGCGCTCCTGCCCTCCGGGTTCTGATAGTCCGGCCGGAGCCAGCGGACCTGCCCTGCCCGCTCTTCGGCGGCGCGCTCTTGATTCAGAGCGAGCAAATTCTCCAGCAGCTCATCGTCAGGCAGGTCGGCTGGCCAGCCGTAAGCCTCCGAGACCGCGGCATCCAGATCATCGTGCAGCTCCCGGAGAACTCCCACCAGCGCCCTGTCATGGATATCACGCTCCTTGTTCGTGAGGAAATCCCCTGCCCTCTCCTTTTCGAGCACGTTGTAGATGCCGGTCAGGGTGATATCGGTGTGTTCGGCCAGCCGTTCTTTGCGGTGCTGGTCAAGTTGCTCGGTGATGCCGGCAATTCGTGACTTATGGGAGTCGTTAGCTGCTGGGAATGGAAATGTCTCAAAGCAACGGGTCTTGTTGTATCTCGGGTCGTTGCCAACGCCAAGGCGGCCGCCAGAGGCGAGTGCCCAGGCGACATGAAGGCGACTCGAGAGAACGCCCATCACCCAAGCATGATCGATTGAGATATTGACCAGCATGTTGTCGGGCAGGATGGATTGGTCGAGGAACTGGAAGGTGCGATGCTTGGATGTCTCGACGGTGGCGATGTAGCGGGTCAGGCCCTGAAGGCTCCGCCGGAGATCGCCACGAACTTTGCCAAATAACCACCATTGGTCAGCGTACTTGGTGGCATCCGCGGTCTTGCCTCGGCGAGCTTCTCGATCAGGTAAAACGTGCTCCCGCACATGCTGATAGACGGCGGCATATCGCCGGCGCACCTGCTCGGCATCAAGATCAAACAGGTCAATGACCATGACGCCACGCGGGCTCTTGGTGAGGTCGCGGCCGTTGCGATACTCGCGGATGTGGCGCTCGAGCCCTGGAGTTTGCCCCAGACCAAGCTGAGGGTCGGCCGGGATTCATACAAAAAACCGCAAATTCCGCTCTAAGCAATTAGTTATAATAAAGAATCGCGATTGCTAGAAAATTCGATCAGGAAAGGACTCCGCCCGGGAGAGATCAGATGGCATCGTTGTCCGTGTTCGTGGATCCCGCCGTTTCCATCGACTTCTCTTTGAGCTGCGCCAATAGCTCCTCAATCGATTGCAGGCGTGTTTCGCGCCGACTCTCCTCGCCGGCCTCGGCAAGGCGTGCTTGGCGTTCAGCCGCTAAATCGGCCGCATATCGATCGACCTCAGCCCGCAACCGATCGCATTCTTGGCTCGCCTCTACGCGTTGCTGATCCAGCGTTTGATTCTCTTGCTTGAGCTTTGGAACCTCTGCAGCGACCTTCGACAACCGCTCATATTTGCGTTGTAGGCTGTCCAGTTCGCGTTCGCTTTGATCCTGTAGCTCCGTGAGACGCGCATTATCCCGGTTGAATTGCGTGACTTCGTGATTCTTCGTGGTGATCAAGTCGGCCGCTTGCCGAAGTTCGACCTGCAGGGTCTGTACTTGATGCTCATGGCGACGCGATTCGGTATCACGCTGCTCCTTAGCAGACTGGCGGAAATGTTCTAGCGCGTCGCGGGCTTGGCTATGCTTTTGCTCTAACGATTGCCGATGGGCGTCCTGGTCAGTCAGACGGGCCGTCAAACCGGCGCTGCGTTCTTCCCACGCCTTGATCTCTATCCTACGCTCCTGAAGCTGCTCAAGCGCGCCTCGGTGAGCGCGTGTTGCCTCTTGAAGCGCTGCTTCCGTGTGCTGGAGTCGATCACTCAAGGCGCGTCCTTCACGCTCTTGGTCCGCCAGAGCTTCAGCCGACCTCTGTACGGCGGCATCGCATCGGGCCTGGATTTCTGTAATGCGGGTATCGGCCTCCTCCTGAATGCGCGCTGTCAGCTGGGCGATCAGATGCTGTAACGCGTCGCTGATGACAGCGCCCCGTCGTGCTGGCGCCGCCGCTGCATCCGCTTCCAGCTCCTTGAGGTAGCGATGAATCGTGCTTTTCGAGCCGGTATTGCCGAGTGCGACGCGCACGGCATCCACCGACGGGTGCTGCCCTTGGGCGATCAAGCTGTCTCGCGCTTTCTCGACCTCGGTCTTGCCTATGCTCGATCGCGCCATGAGGTTTTCCGTTGCTTACTGTAATATGTTACATACCACGTAATTACGTAATAAACAACAGCGTTCGTTTAGCTTCAGTGCCCGCAAAGCAACACGGGATAATAAAGAATTATGCCGTCTTATGAGGCGTGAGCGTAGGAAACCGTCACGACACGGTACGAAACGATAGAGATGTCAGGCCACAATCACTCGGCAAAAATCGTACACTGAGGCTGAATGCGCAGCGAAACGGCAGATTTGGTCGATTGCCGGAGATTAAACGTGTCACGCGACAACTCACAAACCACTGCCGTTAGGCACCGCGGGCTCGCCATGCCGACGGTAGGCCGCCCGTGATGATCAGCGCTGCTGCAATGGTCGATAACATCACCAAATAAGCGCCAAGCGCGCGTGCATCGCCTTGCGGTATGCCGTAAAGGATGAGCGCGTCGTTACCGCCGGGCACAAGCGCCGTGCCCGCGCCCATCAAGGCGCCGCCGCCAATCCGTCGAACGATCGCGGTCGCCGAAGGCGCGGACACGCGAAACTGCCCACCAACAACGCCGCTTGCCATGGCGCCAAAAATCAAAGCCAACAGCCCCACGGCCGACGCCATGCCCACATCCGGAAGCGCTGCCAGCGTATTCATCCATGGCCAGGGTTGATGGATTACGGCCAACATGGCGCCGGCCACACCGATGATCGCCATCAGTGCGCCGAGCGTAACGAAGCTACGTAACCTGCGCCGCCGGACACGCCAGCGCACCAGCATTACGCTGACCAGCAGCCCGACCGCGAGCGCCGCGGCCATGACGCCGTTCGACAATGCATTTGGGTCGGGCACTCGGGACCAGCCAAGCGAGGATATCGCCGCAATGACCATCCAAGCGGTGGCTGCCGTCAAAAGATATTCCAGCCGCCCGTTGCCGAGCCGGGCGATCGTGCCGAACGCGCAGGCGCCATTGAGCGTAGCCCCCAGCCCGAACAGGCAAGCTCCGCCGAGGAGCGACAAAAGCGGCGACTCGAAAAGTGCCGAAGCCGGCTGTGCGCCCAAAACACTCAGCGAGAGTGCTGCCCATAATCCGCATTCGAAGAAGCCAAGAAACCGGTCGGCACGGCGATGGCGCAGCAATTCTTCGACCGCCAGAACGGCACAGGTCGTGCCTCTCTGGATTGCGACACCCATGACGAATGCCAACAACGCCACTGCCACGAGGATTGCCATGGATTCAGCGTCTGTCGCCTTGTCGCAAAGACTGGCCGGACTCTTCGTCCGCCCTGGTCGTAATGATCGGCGCGCTTTCGAGGGTCCGATGCACTGGACAGCGGTCGGCGATCCGGATCAGGCGCGCAATCTGCTGGTCGTCAAGCGGGCCGCGCAGACGGATACGCCGGGTGATGCGTTCGATCTGCCCGGTCTTGTTCTCGCACTCGGCACAGTCGTCGGCATGGATGCGTTCGTGCGTCAGCCAGACCTTCACGTCCTCCAGCGGTATCTTGTTGCGGTTGGCGTACAGGCGCAGGGTCATCGACGTACAGGCACCGAGGCTCATCAACAACAGATCGTAAGGCGTGGGGCCGGCGTTGCCGCCGCCGACCGACGCCGGCTCGTCCGCTGTCAGATGGTGGCTGGCCGTATGCAAGCCGCGCCGGAACTTGTGATCGCCTTCGGTGATCAACACCTCGTTCGCGGCAACCTCGGGCGCAGCAGCCACTGATTCGTCCGAATCCGGTTGCTCGCGAATATACCGGCTCGCCCAAGCCCCGATCGTCGTGGCGACGTACTCGGCATCACGGGCATTGCTCAGCAAATGATCCGCTTTGTCCAACGACACGAAGCTTTTGGGATGTTTGGCGGCCTGATAGATTTTCGCCGCCTCGTCGACAGGCACGATCTTGTCGACGGGTGAATGAAAGATCAGAAGCGCGCGCCGCAGGCGAGCGATGTGCTCGGTGGTTGCGTGGGTATCGAGATCATCCAGCAGTTGTTTTTCAATGCTGAATGCGCGGAGGCCGATTTTCACCCGTGCCCGGCCGGCCGTTTGGATCTCCGACTCGGCGTCCTGGAACAGATGCCGGACATGATCGGCCGTCGCCGGGGCCGCGATGGTGCAGATCGCCTCGGCTTCGTCGATCCGCGCTGCGGCCGCCAGCACGGCCGCGCCGCCCAGGCTGTGGCCGATCAGCAGTTGGGGGGCGGTGTGCTCACGGCGCAGCCAGTCTGCGGCGGCGAGCAGATCCTGGACGTTGGACGAGAAATTGCTGTTGGCGAAATCGCCGTCGCTGCTGCCCAGCCCGGTGAAATCGAAGCGCAGCACGGCAATGCCCTGTGCTGCCAGCGCGCGGGCGATACGCGATGCCGCAGCGATATCCTTGCCGCAGGTAAAACAGTGCGCGAACAGCGCATAGCGGGCCGGCTTGGCGTCGCCGTCCGGTGTTTCCAGAAGCCCGGCGAGCCTGCTTCCGTTGGCGTTGGTGAATTCGATTTTTTGTTTTGGCATACGCATCTCCAGCTAACGTGATTCGATAACCGCCTGTGCGCAATCCTGCCCGTCGCAGTTGCCACGATCCAGCACGATCTGCCCCGCGGCGCTGAAAGGTGTCCGAAAAGCCCGGCCGGAATAGGCGCGGCGCGGTTACCGTCGAGTCGATTGATATCGGGTATGGCACGAAAAGTCACGGCCGACTCCAGCCAGTCTACGCCGACAGGATCGCCGGTGAGCCGCCGCTCGTCACGTCGCTACTGCTTGAGAGCATCAGGCGCTTCACGCCGAACTTTTTGTTTCCTGGTGGGTTCGCCGCAATGCCTTTGGCCGGGATCCGTAGTGGCGCTCGAATGCCCTGCTCAATGTCCGCGCCGACGAGAAGCCAACCGACGCGGCAATACGCTCCAGGGGTTGCTGGGAGTATTTGATCAAGTTGTACGCTTTCATGAGGCGCCAGTGCGTGACATAGCTCATGGGCGCCATGCCTATGACGTCACGAAAGCGTCGAACCAGCGACGCGGGCGACATGCCGGCTTTTGCGCTGAGCGACGACAACGACCAGGCGACATCGGGGTGTCGATGAATCGATCGAAGCGCCTTATAAACACGGCGATCCCGTAGCGCGGCGATAAAACCCGTGACATCGTCATGATGATTCACGTGCTCGTTGAACAGTTGTAAAAACAACGCCTCGGCCAGGCGATCGACGATCGGATTGCGGCGGTCGTGCATGTGTCGCATCTGCGCTTCAATCAGCATAACGGTCAACCAGATAGGGTCGGTTTCCTCGAACTGGGGGAAATGCATGACGTGCGGTAATGCGTCGAGTAACGGGTGCGCCAATTCCCGGTCATAACGGACCAAGCCACACATGAGCCGATGCGTGATCTCACCCTGTTGAAAAAACGGGTCGCCGAGTTCACACGCCGCACCGGCCCTTTCGCTGGCAACCAACGGGCGGCCGGGTTGATCGGCGATCCAGTGCGCGGGGCCGTTGGGAAACAGCACGATATTCCTTGATCGCACGTGGAGGCACTCCCCTGCTTTGGCGCCGACGTAGCAATTTCCGGTCAAGGCGATGTGAAAACGCGGCGTGCCGGCTGATTCCAGCGCAAGACCCCACGGCGCGGCGAGCTCCGAGCAGAAGAAAATGCTGCCGTGAAAGCGCAGCGTTTCAAACACATCGCCCAGAATATCGAAGGGCCTGCCAACATTGATTTGATGGGACACCATTTCGATCGCTCGGGGTACCTTGCCGTGTGTACTACCGGCTTAACATGGCTATTGCGCGGCAGTAAAGATGGTTACCGTCGATCGCCGATCAGGAGAAGAATAATGATCAAGAAAGCCTTCGGATTCTCGGCCGCATGCGGCGCCGTATTCGCGTTATCAGCACCGATGATGAGCGCTACGGCGACCGCGGAGGAATTCTTCACTATAACGAATGGAGAGCTCCAACGTCCGACCGGTTACCGCGAATGGATATTCGTGGGCACGCCCCTCACGCCAAATGATCTCAACGATGGCAAGGCGCCTTTTCCGGAGTTCCATAATGTCTATATCGACCCCAAAAGCTGGGCGCACTGGAAAAAGACCGGTGAATTCCGCGACGGCACCATATTGATGAAAGAGCTGGTCAGCGTCGGCTCCAAAGCGGCCGTGAGTGGCCAAGGCTATTTCCAGGGCGACTATATCGGCCTGGAGGCGACCATCAAAAGCAAACAGCACTTTCCCGATGAGCCCGGCAACTGGGCCTACTATAGCTTCACCACCCCGGACCATAAGTCGCTGACGCCTACAGCAAAGGCGTTTCCGGCCGCGGCCTGCAACGCCTGTCACGCGGCTGCGGCGGCCGATGATTTCGTGTTCACGCAGTATTATCCCGTACTTCGTGCCGCCAAGGCTGCGGGCGGAAAAGGCACGGGCGGACAGCGCGACGAACTGCAGCCCGTCATGGTGATGCCGGACGCGAGCACGACACCCGACACACAGTAGACATAACAGTCGCGCGTTCACTATCCGGGCGAATGTCCTGGATCAAAGCCAGGCCGGGGAAATTTATGAGCTGTAGCGGAAAAACTATGGGCCGTGTACTGGCCGCGTCGATGCTGTACCTGGTGTGCAGTTCAAGTACAGCGGAACAAGGATTTTCGCCTTACGTCGACGATCAGGGAAACATCAGTTTTCCCGACGATTTCCGTACCTCGATGGTTCACATGGGGTCGTGGTTCGTACCCGAGGGCGGCGCGAGTGGCTTCCATGACGTGTACACGGAGAAAAAGACGGTCGCCGCATTCCGCGAGACCGGCGAGTTTCCGGACGGCGCAACGCTAGTGAAGGAGCTGCGCAGTTCGAATTCCAGCGCCTACACGACCGGCCCGAACGTGAGCCACGCCACCAAGGGGATCAAGCAATGGTTCGTGATGATCAAAGACACCAAAGGGCGGTTTTCTGACAATCCGCTATGGGGTGATGGCTGGGGATGGGCGCTCTACAAACCCGACAATCAAAGCAAGAATGTTGCGACCGACTATCAGTCGGATTGCCTTGGCTGTCATATACCGGCACAAGATAACGACCTGGTCTATATCGAGGGGTATCCGATACTGCGGGCATCCGCTATAAAAGGCGAACGGCCGCCTGCAATTACGGAGTAACCGCAGATGTCAGAAGTTGCGTTCGAGAACGTTCGATTCGACCCCGATCAGACGCCTTTTCACGATCTGGCCAAAGCCATGGCGAAGGCGTTCGGCTACACCGCCGAGCTACAACTCGACAAGCAGCTCGCGCAACTGATTCGGCTGCGCGTGGCTCAGAAGAACAACTGTGCCTATTGCCTCATCCTGCATTCGCAGACGGCGCGCGAGATCGGTATCGATGCGGCGAAGATCGACGGTCTCGGCAGCTGGTGGGAAAGCCGCCTCTACTCCGAGGCCGAGATCGCAGCGCTGACCTACAGCGATGCTTTAACCGAGGGCGATCGGCCAGGATTCGAAGCCATCCACGCCGCAGCGGCGCAACACTTTTCGGAAAACGAAATCGCCGAACTTGCCGCCATCGTCATCAACATGAATCTCTGGACCCGTTTGAAGCTCGCCCAAGGCGCGGTACCGGTTTACCGGTAGCCGGGCGATGCTAGGGTTCGGCGATATTGCACTCATTTTGCTGGGCGTCATCGCCTTTGCGGCGCTGTCGCGGCGGCTGGAAACCTCGATGGTCACGTTGCCGATGGTGTTTGCCGCCTTTGGCTGGCTGATCGGTCAGGGCGGCGCCGAGCTCGTGCCGATGCATGCCGAGCACGAAATCATCCACACCATCGCCGAAATCACGCTGATACTGGTGCTGTTTGCCGATGCCTCGCGCGTCGATCTGCGCGCGCTGCGCAGCCACTATGCGATCCCGGCGCGGATGCTGCTCGTCGGTATGCCTTTGACCATATTGCTGGGTACTTTGCTTGCCCACTGGGTCACGCCGGATGCGTCGTGGGCGGTTGCCTTGCTGGTCGCGGCGATACTCACGCCAACCGACGCCGCGCTCGGCCAGACCGTCGTCACCAGCCCGGCGATACCGCCGCGCCTGCGCCAGGGCATCAATGTCGAAAGCGGATTGAACGACGGCCTGGCGCTGCCCGTGGTCATGATTGCTGCCATTATCTCTGCCCAGGGCACGGGAACCGTGGTGGAAGGCGTGCCCGACAATGTCGTCGTCTTCGCGTTGATGCAGGTTGTCCTCGGGCCGTTGGCCGGCGTCGTTATCGGCTACCTGTTCGCCCGAATGTTAGACGCGGCCATCAATGCGCGCTTCATCACGACGCCATTCCAGGGCATTTATTTTCTGGCCACGGCGTTTCTTGCGTTCGTCGCCGCCGAGCTGGCGGGCGGCAATGGGTTGATCGCCGCTTTCGTGGGCGGGCTGGTATTCGGCCACACGCTGCGCAGTTCCACCACCTTTATCAGCGAATTCATGGAAGGCGAAGGCCAATTATTGACCATGTTCACGTTCCTGATTTTCGGTGCCGTCATGGTGCCGCTCGGCATCGAACACGTCACCTGGAAAACGGTGGTTCTGGCGATTGCCTATTTGTCGGTGATCCGCGTGCTGCCGGTCTGGTTGTCGCTGGCCGGCTCGGGGCTGAGCAGCTACGAAAAGATATTCCTCGGCTGGTTTGGTCCGCGCGGTCTCGCGTCGATTCTGTTCGCCCTGCTTATTCTCGAGCGCTTCGCGATTCCCGGCGGTGACGAAATTCTGTCCTGCGTGGTATTAACAGTGATGCTGAGCATTGTGCTGCACGGTGTCTCGGCGAACCCGATGGCGGGCCGTTTCGCACAACGTACTGGATTGGCGCGGCCATCATCAGAAAACCCCTAGCCTAGCGATCGCAACCAAGGAGCATAGCGATGCAAGAAAAACAGGTGGATGTCGCCATCATCGGCTCGGGCACGGCGGGCTTGAATGCGCGCAGCGTTGTCGACAAGGCCGGCGGTAGTTGGGCGCTGATCGAATCGGGCGCTTATGGTACGACCTGCGCGCGGGTCGGTTGCATGCCGTCGAAGTTGCTGATTGCCGCCGCCGATGCCGCCCACGAGATTCATGCCGCCGGGTTGTTTGGCGTCTACGTCGACGATGTACGAATTGACGGTGAGCAGGTCCTAGATCGGGTGCGTCGCGAGCGCGATCGCTTCGCCGGTTTCGTGGTGAAAGACACCCAAGCGCTGCCCGCCGAGCATCGGCTTTCGGGTGAGGCGCGTTTCGTCGGCCCGACGACGCTGGAAGTCGGCGACCATACCCGGGTGACGGCGAACGCGGTCGTCATCGCCGCCGGCAGCGACCCTTTCATTCCGCCGCCCTTCGATGCGATCCGAAAGCACGTGATCACCAACGACGACGTATTTGAACTCGAACGGCTGCCTAAAAGCCTCGCCGTCGTCGGTACCGGCATTATCGGTCTGGAACTCGGTCAGGCCATGGCACGTCTGGGCTTGCACGTCGTGTTCTTCGCGCGCTCGACGGACCTCGGTCCGCTCACCGATCCGGACGTGAAAGCGGCCGTTTTCGCCCAGATGGATAGCGAGTTGAACCTGCGGCTCTCGACTTCCATTATCGATGCCGCGCGCACCGATCAAGGCGTACAAATCCAGTGGCGCGATGCCGAGGACGCCGAGCACGAGGAAATATTCGACACGGTCCTGGTGGCAGCCGGCCGGCGTCCCAATATCCCGGACTTGAATCTCGCGGCGACCGGCCTGGAACTGAATTCGCGCGGCATGCCGCCGTGGGATCCGAGTACCGCGCAATGCGGCGATCTGCCTATCTTCCTCGCGGGCGATGCCAGCGCCCATATACCGCTACTGCACGAGGCCGCCGACGAAGGCCGGATCGCCGGCGAGAACGCGATGCAGTATCCAGATATCGTCGCGCATGCGCGGCGCACGCCGCTGGCGGTCGTCTTTACCGACCCGCAGATCGCGATGGCGGGACAGCGTTACGCTGACCTGAATACCAATGATACGGAGATCGGCGCGGTGTCGTTCGACGATCAGGGCCGCGCCCGTGTCATGGGCCGCAACCGGGGTCTGCTGCGTATCTATGCCCGGCGCCGCTGCGGCACCTTGCTCGGTGCGGAAATGTTCGGACCGCGCATGGAACATATCGCCCATCTGCTGGCCTGGGCCATCCAGCAGAAACTGACCGTTCAACAGGCACTCGAGATGCCGTTCTACCATCCGGTGGTGGAAGAGGGGTTGCGCACCGCCCTGCGCGATCTCGCTTACAAGCTGAAGGTGGCCGATTCGCTGCGCTGTGAAGACATGGCCGAAGCGCCGGGCTGTTAGCGACGTGCATCGTGCTCACCACGGCGCGGCGGTACACGCAAGAATCGCACACGTAACCGAGCGGCTCAAAATCGCTACGCTTTATTGAAACCATCCGGGGCAATCCAATTTATTTGTCCGTAACCCCCGCCAGGAGTCAGCACCATGAGCAAAACCGACAGATCCTTTGATCGTGACACATTGAAGTCGCGCTTGACGCCGGAGCAATACCGCGTCACGCAGCAAGCCGGCACCGAGCCGCCGTTTTCCGGTAAATACGTGGACTGCAAGGACGATGGCGTCTACACCTGCGTGGTCTGCGGCAACGAACTGTTCCGGTCCGACGAGAAATTCGATTCCCGCTCGGGCTGGCCGAGCTACACGCTACCGCTCGCCGAAGATCGCGTGCGCACGCACCTCGACGAAAGTCACGGCATGCGCCGCGAGGAGGTCTTGTGCGCCCATTGCGATGCCCACCTCGGCCATGTATTTCCCGACGGACCCGGGCCCAGCGGTCTGCGCTATTGCATCAATTCCGCGGCGTTGGACTTCGAGGAGCGAGACAGCGCTGCTGACGATGACGGGATCACCGAAAAAGGAGAACAGGCATGAGAACACACAGCGCAGAAACGGCATCGCAGCGTCGGCCGATGACGGTCGCCGATAAGCATTATGTCAACGGCCATCCGCTGACCGGCCCGTTTCCCGACCATCTCGGAACGGCCATCTTCGGCATGGGCTGTTTCTGGGGCGCCGAAAGGCTTTTCTGGCAGCTGGAAGGCGTGTACACGACGGCCGTCGGCTATGCGGGCGGTCATCTCGAGCACCCGAGCTATCGGGAAGTCTGCGGCGGCGACACCGGTCACGCCGAAGTCGTGCTGGTGGTCTACGATCCGGCGGTGATCAGCTATGCCCGGCTGCTCAAGTCCTTCTGGGAAGGCCACAACCCCACACAGGGCTTCCGGCAGGGCAACGATATCGGCGATCAGTATCGCTCGGTGATTTTTACGACCACGGATGAACAGGCGAAAGCGGCCCAGTCCTCAATGGACGCCTACGCCGAGCAGCTTCGACTTTCAGGCGTTGGTCGAATCACGACACAGATTGAGCCGGCACCGCCTTTCTACTACGCGGAAGACAAGCACCAGCAGTACCTCGCCAAGAATCGGCGCGGATATTGCGGTCTCGGCGGCACGGGCGTGACCTGCGCATTGGACAGTTCCGAATCCGCGGTCATCGGCGGGGTTTGAGCATTACGCAGGCTCGTCCGTCGTGTGGCCAGTGAACTAGGCGAGCACGACAGCGGCCGGCGGGCGGCCTGGGTTTGGATTCTTTAATGAGAGCGGTATGCCATGACAGAGCGAAGAACAGCGATCGTCACTGGCTCGTCCAGCGGTATCGGGCTCGGGATTGCCGAAGCGCTGGCCCGAACCGGCATGAACGTCATGCTGAACGGGATCGAGCGGCCCGAAGAGATCGAAAACCACCGTGCCCGTCTCGAGAGCTACGGGGTCACAGCGCGCTACAGCCCCGCCGATATGACGGTGCCAGCGGAAATTCACGGTCTCGTCGAACAGGCCGCGGACGCATTCGGTGCGGTGGATATCGTCGTGAATAATGCCGGTATCCAGCATGTGGCGCCGATCGATGAATTTCCCGACGACAAATGGAACGCGATCATCGCGATCAACCTCAGTGCCGCGTTCCATATGACCAAAGCCGTGTTGCCTGGCATGAAAAGCCGGGGCTGGGGACGCATCATCAATATGGCCTCGGCCCACGGGCTCGTCGCATCGCCGTATAAAGCGGCCTATGTCGCGGCCAAGCACGGCGTTGTGGGTCTCACCAAGAGCGTCGCGCTCGAAGTGGCCGAGCTGGGTATTACGGTCAACGCCATCTGTCCCGGCTATGTGCAGACGCCGTTGGTGCAGGATCAGATCGCCGACACCGCCAAAGCCCGCGGCATTTCCGAAGACGCGGTGGTGCGTGACGTGCTGCTGGCGGCCCAGCCCACCAAGTCCTTCGTTACCACGGACCAGCTGGCCGGGCTCGCTTTGTTCCTGTGTTCCGACGTTGCGGCATCGATCACCGGCACAGCCCTGCCCGTGGATGGCGGCTGGGTCGCACAGTAAGGAGCCGAGGGATGACGAAAGCCAAAACGCTCAACCTCGCCCTGCAAGGCGGCGGCGCGCATGGCGCCTTCACCTGGGGTGTTCTCGATTACCTGCTCGAGGATGAACGAATCGAGATCGCGGCCATCACGGGCACCTCGGCCGGGGCCATGAACGCCGTGCTGGCTGCGGACGGCCTGGTCCGCGGCGGCCGCGACATGGCACGGGAAAAGCTGGCGAGCTTCTGGAAAGCCACGTCCGACGCCGCCCGAGCCAGTCCGCTACAACGCTCGCCGCTGGATGTCTTGTTCGGCCGATGGAGCCTTGATCACTCTCCCGGCTACGCCTGGTTCGACGTGATGACACGGTTTTTCGCGCCCGGCCAGTTCAATCCGCTGCGGCTGAATCCGCTGCGCGAGATTCTCATCAAGTACGTGGACTTCGACAACGTCTGCCACTGCGATCAGATGAAGGTTTTCGTGGCGGCCACCAACGTGGAGACCGGCCGGGTCAAGATCTTCGACCGCAAGCAACTGACCGCCGACATGGTCATGGCGTCGGCCTGTCTGCCGTTTCTGTTCGAGGCGGTGGAGATCGATGGCATCCCGTATTGGGACGGCGGCTATTCCGGCAATCCGCCGCTGTTTCCGCTCTACAGCGGCTCACCCTGCTCGGACATCGCGATCGTACAGATCAACCCGATCGAAAGCAGCGGTGCGCCGCGCACGGCACAGGCCATCCTCAACCGCATGAACGAGATCACCTTCAACGCCAGTTTGTTGAAGGAGCTGCGCGCGCTCGACTTCGTCAAACGGCTTTTGGATCAGGGTGCGCTCGATTCGCAAAGCTATCGTGATATGAATGTCCATATCATTGAATGCCAGGAGGAACTCAAGCCGCTCGGTTCGTCGTCCAAGCTCAATGCCGAATGGGCGTTTCTCGGCCACCTGCACGAGTTGGGGCGAAATACGTCCGCCGAGTGGCTGGATCGAAACTTCGAGCAGATAGGCAAGGGCTCGACGGTCGACCTGCGTGCCATGTTCCAGGGGATCGAACACCATGGCTGAACCCTCCGACGAGAGCCGCTACGATCGCGGCATGGCCTTTTTTGAAGCCGTCCATCCGGATGCGGCCAGGGCGATGAGGAATAATTTGGGGGAAATCGCCCCCGATCTTCTGCGCTACATCGCCGAATTTCCGTTCGGCGATCTCTACAGCCGCGACGGGCTGGACCAAAAGCTTCGGCAGACCGCGACGCTTGCAGCGCTTGCCACCGGAGGCCACATGACACAGCTCAAGATCCACCTGGAGATTGCCCGCCGCATGGGATTCTCGACCGACGAACTGGTAGAGATCCTGATGCAGATCACCCCCTATGCCGGCTTTCCGGCAGCCATCAACGCTGTCATGACGCTGAAAGACGTTGTCGAGTCCTGCCCTGTCCTAGACCGTCAATCCAAGAAGGAGTGAATCATGTATGAACACCAGATCAATCCACCAGCAGAGCCCGTCGACGAACAGGACACGACGCTGTCGGTGATCGAGCTCGCCGATGTCAGGCTTCCCGAGGACAGTGCCCCGCTGGAACAGCGCCAGCTGCGTTTCCGCCGCGTCGATGTCGGCCCCGGCGGAATCGTGCCGTTTCATTCCCACGAAAATCGGCCGGCCATCCTGTTCATCATCGAAGGCGAGATCATCGAATACAATTCACGGCACGAGAACCCCGTTGTCCACAAGGCAGGCTCGGTCGTTGCGGAGTACAACGATGTCTCCCACTGGTGGAAAAACGAAAGCGAGAGCGTGGTCGTCATCTATGCAGCCGATCTGGCGCAGATTGACCGGTGCGTAGCCGGGGAATGCTGATGCCACGAGTGCCGAAAGCCCGCCTTGGCCTTTGATGGCCCCGCCGACCAAAGCCGAAGCCGAGAACATTGATATCAGCACCTAAATGAGCTCGCCATAGCGGCATGACGCGAAAACGCCAATCTCCGGTAACACCGTGGCGATTACTCCAGAGGTGCCACTGAGCAGGCCCGACCCATTTGCAAGCCAGAGAACGAATCATGGCCACGAACGAATTGACGATTGTCTCGGTAAGCGACCTTTTTCGGGAGGCAGGGGTTGCGCACCACGAAGCATTCGAAAGCACGAACGACGAGGATCCCGACTGGCCGATCTGGTACGCGGACTACTTGCTGCGGCCGTTGAGCGACCTGTTCGAGGTGGCGTTTACACGCAGCCAGTTGATCTACTGCCTGATGAACGCCGAATTCGAGCGGCGCGCCACGGCACCGGACGCCGACTGGTCGCACTTTTATGCGAACCACTTCCTGGAACGCTACGCCGGCACGGATACACCGGCCCGCGATGACTTGGCCTTGTACATCACGCCTTTTTGCCCGTTCTGCCGGATCGTTCGCCAGGCCATTGACCAGTTGGGCATTGATGTCGAATTGCGCGATATCGCGTCCAATGCCGATTTTCATCGACAACTCGTCGATGCCCGGCAACGCGCTACGGTGCCGGTATTGCATATCAGGTCGCCTGACGGCCAAACACGTTGGATGCCGGAATCGCGCGACATCGTTCATTACCTGCAGAAAACCTATGGATAGGCGCGCATACCGTTCGCCTGGCGCAGGTCGGCGGCAATCAACGAAACGGTCGGTTTCGGTGACTTTGAGCACTGGCATTCAACCAGACTGAATCGACCCATGCCCGAAGTTGCTAAGCGCCTATGCTGTCGAAATACATTTGCGCGCTGCCTGATATTCGAGTAGTAGCTCTTGACAGCTTATGCTCCAGCTACAAGCAGCGACCACGAAGCGCTGCGCGCGGCAAGGCGCAGATCATTCTCGAAAGTGATGGTTCGACAACACTGACGACCAACGACTACTGGGTGGCAGCGTCGCCGGGACCTCTCGTTTTTCTGTCCCCGCGTAGTAGGAGTGGAGAATTTCACCGTCAAACCGGCGCCGATCAAAGCGCAGCACTCCCTCGTGTGAATAAACTTATCGCGGTCTCTCCAGCGCGCTTCCATCATGCGCGTAACCACTTCGTGCGGATAGCCAGGGTGAGCGAACGTCGCGGATCGCCGCATTGATCGCATCGGTATCGGTTAGATGGCAGTGTTAGATTTCATGCTCATCAAACACTTCCTCTTTGGCGATATAGGGCGGTTTTTGATACCAGTTGAGATCGTCGCGATCGCGCCGGATGGCGAGGATCGTTCGCGTGCCTATATCGTTGCATTGGCACCAGAAACCGCCGCTGGCCATGAACTCCAGGCCAATGTGAAATTCCGAGTGCTGCATCGCGTTTCCTACAGGCGCCTACGGAGGAGGATAAGATTGCGTCACGCCGAAAGTACGGCTCACTCGTTCCCTGCGCGCTCAGCCGTCTGCTGTTGATACCAATCATGCCATCTCATTCGCTTGAAACCTATCTACAGGCCGCACAACGCGACAATACCCAGCGCAGCTACGCCTCGGCCGTGCGTCATTTTGAAGTCGCCTGGGGCGGCTTGCTCCCCGCCACCGCCGATACTGTTGCCCGATATCTGGTGGCGCATGCCACCGCGTTGTCCACCAACACGCTACGGCAGAGACTCGCCGCACTCGCGCATTGGCATCAGGCGCACGGATTTTCCGATCCGACGTCGGCCGCGGTCGTTAAAAAGACGTTGAAGGGCATACAAGCCCTCCACCCTGCGCTTGAGAAACGTGCTGAACCTTTGCAGATGAAAGCGGTTGCCCGTGTGGCCGATTGGCTCGATGCCGCGATCGCAGCCGCCGACCAGCGCGCAGATACCGCCGACGCTCTACGTTGCCGGCGTGATCGGGCCATGCTTCTTCTTGGGTTCTGGCGTGGGTTTCGGGTCGACGAGTTGGTGCGTCTTCGATCGGAGCACATCACGATGGTGCCCGAAGAAGGCATGACCTGTTTTCTTGGCCGCAGCAAGACCGACCGGCAACTTATCGGTACGACATATCGGGTCCCGGCTCTGAGTCGATGGTGTCCGGTGACTGCCACACTCGACTGGATCAGCTATGCCGGCCTCAGCACCGGCTCCTTGTTTCGCGGCGTGACGCGTTCGGGCACGCTGAAAGCCGGCGCGCTGCACCACAACAGCGTGGTGCCGTTGCTGCGCCAATTGTTCCTCCGTGCCGGACTGGCGTCTCCGGAAACCTACAGCGGTCATTCGTTGCGTCGCGGATTTGCCGGTTGGGCCAGCGCAAATGGCTGGGATGCCCGCGCGTTGATGGAATACGTCGGCTGGAAGGACATTCACTCGGCCATGCGCTATATCGATGCCCCCGACGCTTTTGGCCGAGAGCGTATCGAAGCTGCGCTGGCGGCGCTGCCTGACAATGAGACGGCTCCGGCGCCCATCAAACCGTCGCCATCGATTATTTCTCCGGTCGTTGTCCCTCTGATCCTCGAGCTGAGTCTTACACCGCGACGCCAGCGGCAGAGCGTAGCCAAGGCCCGGCAAACAATCGAAACGATCTGCCTGTCGGCCCACCAGGGCATTGCACTGGACGCGGACCGCTCCCGTTACCGGCTGCGCGTGGAAGCGGCCGACGACCTCGTGCTCGACGAAATCGCCTCGTCGCTGATCGAGGATGTGTACCGTATCGCGGACAACCACGGCCACCAGCTGGATGCATCACTTCACGACGAGGTAGGCGACCGGCACTGGACGTAATTCCGGATCGCTAAAGCGGCTGTCGGAGGCCGATCACTATGACCGCGCCCCATGAAACCGCCTACCCACGACTGGCACCGGATCCCAGCGCCCGCGAACTGGAACTGCACTACACGCCGTCGGCCGAGGATCGGGCCTTTGTTGACGCATTGGGCAAACAGCCACAGATGCGCCTGGCCGCGATGCTGCATCTGAAGACGCTACCCCGTCGAGGCCAATTCGGTGTCTTGAGCGACATTCCCGAGCGGATCGTACGGCATATCGCCGATGCAATGGGTTATCGGCGGCGATTCAGTGTCCAGGCTCGGAGCGCCTACGACGCGTCGCGCACGAAGGACCGGCACATTGCGGAGATTCGGCGCTACCTGAACGTGCGGCCACTGGGCGACCCAGGACGGCGCTGGCTGCGGACCGTGGCGGAAACCGCCGCGCAAACGAAGCACATGCTACCCGACATCATCAACGTCATGGTCGAGGAGCTGTACCACCATCGCTACGAGTTGCCGGCGTTCCGCCTGCTCGACGAGATGGCCGGCGCTGCCCGAGAAACCATCCATGGCCACTATTTTGAGCGCATCGGCGGGCTGCTGACCGATGCAGCGTGCCGACAGATCGATGACTTGTTGGCGGTCGCGCCGGGTCAGACCCACAGCGGCTGGCAGGCGCTCAAACGCGAGCCGAAGCGCCCGACGAACAAGGAAGTTCGCTTTTACCTGCAACATGTCGATCGTCTGCAGCAACTGGCGGCGATGACGCCGGCGCTGGATGTGCCCATTCCCAAGCTCAAGCATTTCCGGACCATGGCGCGAGCGCTCGACGCCAGCGAGCTGGCGCAGCTCAAGCCCGCCAAGCGCTACGCCCTCGCGGCGATTTTCATTCGATCCCAGTATGGCCGGACGCTGGACAACGCGGCGGATTTATTCATTCGCCTGATGCGACAGTTGGAGAACACCGCCCAGAAAAACCTGATGACCTATCAGGTCGATCACATCAAGCGGACTGACAGCCTGGTCGCGCAGCTCAAGGACATCCTGGAGGCGTATCAGGCCGAGGGCACGGATCGCCAGCGCATCGATGCCATTGGCGATGTGGTTGGGCCCGATCCGACCCGCACACTCGCCGACTGTGATGAACACATGGCCTATGCCGGCAAGAACTATCTGCCGTTCCTGATCAAGCCTTATGCGAACCGCCGCGCGCTGCTCCTGAACTGCATTCAGGTCATGGATATTCAGACCGCGTCGCAGGATCTCGCCATGCAGCGCTTGATCAAGGCGCTGGAAATCACACGCCACCAACGCCGGGACGTGGTGGACATGGCGTCGCTCGGCCTGGACGCCGACCGCGATCTGGGTTGGATGTCCGCCAACTGGCGTCGCCACGTGTTTCTCAAGACATCGGGGGTCAAGCGGGCCGGTTGGATGCAGCGGCGCTATTTCGAGATGGCCGTGCTGTTTCAGATCAAGGATGAGCTGAAGTCAGGCGATCTCTTCGTGCCGGGCGGCGAACGTTATGATGATTATCGCGAAGAGTTGGTCAACGACGAGACACTTCAGGATGAACTCCCGGGTTATGGCGAAGTCTCGGGCATCCCCACGGATCCCGTGACGTTCATTAGCACGTTGCGTGACCAGCTGCGGGCACGATGTGAAGAGGTCAACGAACGCTTCCCCGACAATGTCGATGCCGACATCGTCGATGGGCGATTGATCCTCCGAAAGCTACAGCGCACCGAATTGTCCAAAGGGGTGGCCCTGGTCGACAAGCTGATCACCGAACGACTGCCAGAGACCAGCATTGTCGATGTGCTAGTTGACGCGACCCGCTGGGCCGATTTGACCCAGCACTTCAAGCCTTTGTCGGGAACCGAGCCGCGTATTCGGGATATCCAGCATCGGGTGGTAACGACCTTGTTCTGCTACGGCTGCAATCTCGGGCCGACGCAGACCGCCCGCTCGGTGCGTGGCTTAAGCCGCCGCCAGATGGCGTGGCTGAATCTCAAATACGTGACCGACGACACGCTGGAGCGGGCAACCGTCGACACCATCAATCTCTACAACAAGTTCGAACTGCCCGGCTATTGGGGGAGCGGGAAGTCCGCGGCCGCCGATGGCACGAAGTGGAGCATGTACGAACAGAATCTGATGTCCGAATATCACATCCGATACGGCGGCTATGGCGGCATCGGCTACTATCATGTGTCCGATAAGTACATCGCGCTGTTCAGTCGTTTCATTCCCTGTGGCGCGTATGAAGCGATCTATATCCTCGATGGGCTGGTTGAGAACCGATCGGACATCCAGCCAGATACCGTGCACGGCGACACGCAGGCGCAGAATCTTCCCGTATTTGGGCTCGCGCACTTGCTCGGCATCGATCTCATGCCACGCATCCGCAACATCAAGGATCTATCGCTTTCCAAGCCCGATTCGCAGGCGTCCTATCCGCATATTCAAACGCTCTTCGGCGAGGGCAGTATCGATTGGAACCTGATCGCGACGCATTTGCACGACATGCTACGGGTCGTCGTGTCCATCAAGGTCGGCAAAATCTCGGCCTCCACCATCCTGCGACGCTTGGGCAACTACAGCCGCAAAAACAAGCTGTATTTCGCATTCCGGGAACTCGGCCGGGTTATCCGGTCCTTGTTCCTGTTGCATTACATCGATGATGGCGACGTTCGCAAGATCATCCATGCGGCGACCAATAAGACTGAGGAGTTTCACAACTTCCTCAAATGGGTATTCTTCGGTGGTGAAGGCATCATCGCTGAGAACGTGCTACACGAACAGCAAAAGATCGTGGGCTACAACCATCTGGTCGCCAATCTGCTCATTCTCCACAACGTCGAACAGATGTCTCGCGTGTTGTCCGAACTTCGGGATGAGGAAATCGAGATCAGCCCCGAGGTGCTGGCCGGACTGTCACCGTATCGAACGTCGCATATCAACCGCTTTGGCGACTACACGGTCGATACCAGCCGCACCGTGACGCCCATCGACTTTGCACGGCGAATACTCACTGAAGCCAGTGATGTAGTACCCACCATGCATCAGAGTGAGGCTTTGAAATAGCTTGGTTGCAGCCGATCATCGCGTTTTCCCTGAATGTCATATAAATCAAAGGTATAGACGGACTTTTGCGGTTTTTTGTATGAATCCCGGCCGACCCTCAAGCTCACGGGCCTTTTCGGGCGTGACGATGAACCCGGACCCGTGGAGTTTCACGCCGGGGCAGCTCAGCCCCTTATTGGCGAGAAGCGGCTTTGCCGATCCGACGTCAGCGCCGACAGACAGATTCGCGTGAAGTTGGCCACGCCGCGCGTTGAAGCGGACCTCGCGAGCTTCGCCGGCGCCGGCGATCTCCTCGTCGATGACGTTGAGCTGCCCTACCTGGGCACCCGGGCCGGCGACAGTCATGGCGATGCGAACTGCGGCGCCCTCTCCGGCATCGACCCAGGGATGGTCCGGAACCGCCCATAGCAGCGATAACGGCTTCTTGGCTGCCAGGTGAGGCGCCACCACGCGACGATTGAAGGTCTGACGCAGGGAGTTGGTGGTGATAAAACCGAATCGCCGGATCTCCCCCGCCCGGGCCAGCTCCGCGGCCTTGTGCCACCAGTACATGACAAAATCGCAGGATTCCGGAAGTTCCGAATAGGTCGAACGAACGGCCTCGGTATAGCCGTCGCCGAGGGCGGCGCGCATCGGCCCGGCCCCGATGAACGGCGGATTACCGATGATGAACTCGGCGGCGGGCCAAACGGCTTTGCGAGTCCCGAGATAGCGCTGCTCGGGCAAGCGCGCAGTGTCATCAGGTACCTCGTTGCCGGTGACGGGGTCAGGCCGTGTGGTTCGCCCGTCCCAGTGAGTGACTGCGTCGCCGTTGTCGTCGAGCACCGGCTCGACGTTGTCCCAGTCAATCAGTGCGTCAGCGTGACGGATGTTGTGGAAATTCCTCAGCACCGGCTCCGGCGGGGACACGTTGCCGTGGGTTCGGAAGTGCCACTGCAGATACCCGATCCAGAGCACGATGTCGGCAATGGCCACGGCCCGGGGGTTCACCTCGAGCCCGAGCAGCTGATGGGGGTCCACCGTAATGCCGTCGGTCTCGAAACTGGTCTGGCTCGCGCCCAGGCCATGCAGCGCATCGAGAACCTCGCCTTCCAGGCGCTTGAGGTGCTCCAGGGTGACGTAGAGAAAATTGCCGCTGCCACAAGCCGGATCGAGTACCCGCACCTGGGTCAGGCGCTTGAGGAAGTCCTCGATGGTGGCAACCGCGGCGTCGGTATCGCCGTTGGCCTCATGCTGGGTGGCGGCGGCCTCGGCACTGGCCCAGTCATCGCGTAATGGCTCCACCACCGTCGGCAATACCAGACGCTCGACATACTCGCGCGGGGTGTAATGGGCGCCGAGCTTGTGCCGCTCCGACGGGTCGAGGGCACGCTCCAGAAGGGTGCCGAAGATCGCGGGCTCCACGTTCGCCCAGTCCGCCTGGGCGCATTCGACCAGGAGGCCTATCTGATCTTCCGTGAGATCCAGCGCTTGCTGTTCTGCAAACAGACCGCCGTTGAAACGCATCAATTTCTGCCGAAGCAGGGTTGAGGCGCCGCCGGCGTTCATGGCTGCCCAGAGCTGCTCCATGCTCGGGCGGAAGAATTCAGGGTCCTGTCGCAGTGAGCCCAGAAGATCGGTAAAGGCCCTCGCCGGTAACAGGCCGACGTCCTCGGCGAACATCGTGAACAGGCACCGCATGAGAAAGGCGGACACCTGGTCGGGTTCACGGCCACCGCCCTCAAGAGATCGGGCAAGTCTGGCCAGGCGAGCCGCCAGGTCCCGGGTGACTGCGGCGCTGACCCGTGCAGGATCGAGCGAGAGCGGATCAAGCCAGATGGCGCGGAGCCGGTCGCGGATACGCTCGTCATGCAATTCGGCCAGATCGATGCGATGGGACCGAGCGTCCGGATAAGGCGTGTATTGGCCGCCTGACCGGGTGAACTCCGCGTAAACCTCAATCACGTAGCCGACGTCGACCACCAGAAGAAACGGCGGGCGGCCTTCGCTAGCGGGCAATGATCGGATATACCTCTGCCCCTGGCCTCGTGCCTTTTTCATGGCCGTGTTCCAGACACCACTGCCGCGTTTGCCATGTCCCAGCTTGTGCGTGCGCTCGGTCTCTCTGTCGGCGTTGGACAGAAGGTCAGAGCCGCCCGGGTCGTCGACGCCCTGCTTGGTTTCGCACACGAAGCAGCCCTGGCGGTAAAGGTCGATGAAATTGGTGGTCTGGCGGCCGTCGGCGTCGGTGAAGTGCACGCTACGCTCGAACACGTAGGCGTTGTCGCGGTTGTCAGGCTGCGCCGGATCTGGCCGAGCCAGATCGAGCAGGTCGCACAGCTCGGCCAGAAACAGCTGATAGTTGGCGCGTTCAGAGCCGCCGGAGGACTCCCAGCGAGCGATGAAGCAGGTTACCGCTTCAGATTCTGGGGAGGACATGTGTGATTTTCATCCAATGATGAGTGCTGCGACGGCCTACTTGATGGCAGCGCAGAGAGTGGCCAACCTGGCTGGTGTGCGCAACAGTCCCGAGCTATTCAATGTCTGGGAGGTCGCCCAGGGACGGAAGGATGCGGAAGGTAATGTCGACTGGGGATAGGTTGTGCTCGTCGAGAGGCGATACGCTGAGCACGCTGGCCTGGAATTCATCGCCATAGAGGTCGTTGACGACGGTGGTGATCTCGTTTTCAAGGAAGGAGATGGGCTGGTCTTTCACAGCGGCCCACGGCTTGGGGCACATTGCCAGGTGCTCCATCACGGCTGCCGAAATTGCCTCAATGGGATCTGGGTGATCTGCCTCTTCGACCACATCCTGAATCTTCTGCTGCTCGACCTGGAGCCAGGCGCTGCTGATGCGATCGGCGAAAGTGTTCTGGAATTCCTTGACCTCGTCGAGGTGGTGCAGCTTGCTGAGGATGTCGAGCAGTATGGGAAGGTCGGCCTGTTCGCCGTAACCAGTTTCAATGGCGGCCCACTGAGGTAGCGCCTGATACTTTTCGACCAGCACGCGCATAAGACTGGGGAAGGCCTGCTGGAGGGGATGGGGCGTGTTCATGGTGGGTACCTCAATTTCACTGGCCGGATTTTTTCTTCGCGGACGATAGGGCTTCACCCAGGACTTCGACAGATGCGTTCTTCTGCAGCGCGCCGGCGTCGAAATAGCCCATGAATGCGCTGACCGAACGATGCCCGGTCATGCGCATGGTTTGCCCCTGGTCCCTGCCCTGACGGCCGGCTTCAGTGACGTAGCCAGCCCGCAAGGAATGGGGGCTCAGATCCTTGCCCACGGACTTAAAACGGGCCTTGAGCACGTAGTAGACGCCATCGGGGGTCAGTCCGTAGGGAAGCACGCGACCGGATTTGCTGATACGACGAAAGACGGGACCTGCATCGACATCCGCCGTGGACAGCCAGTCGCGGACCGCCGAGGCGGCAACCGGGGGAAGCAGGTAGCGTTTGCCCTCGCCCTTCTGGTCCGTTTTGGACAGGGGGATAGTCAGGGCAAGCGTTGATTCATCGTCATAGTCCGCGGCCTCAAGGTCGACGCAGCGTATGGCCGAGATCTCCGATCGACGGCGCCCCCCTGCCCCAAAGCCGAGGAGCAGCAGGGCCAGATCACGTTTGGCCGACAGGGAAAGCGTCAGGTGAGACGCATGGCTTTCAGCCTCGAGCAGCGTTACCAGCTCGAACAGGGTGTCACGGGTAATCGCCGGCGTGGACTGGCTAAGGCGCTCTCGCCGGCCGGGATCCTTGGCCATGGCCTTGCGGGTGGACTGGAGGAAGTATCGAATCGTGGCGTCGTCATTGGGCGCCGGCATGCCGCGTAGACGGCACACGGTTGTGAGCATCGAAAGATGGTGCTCGATGGTCGCGAATTTCCAGCCGCCCGGGCGCTTCTTCAGGCTGCGTTGATTCGCCGGCAAGGGCCGGCAGAGAAGCTCGTCGATGTTGGCCGGCGGGGCATAGGCGTGATCGGTGATGAAAGTGATGAGGTGGTCTCGTTCCCAGGCCGGGAAATGGTCGGACGCGGTTGTCCCGAAACGCAGCTGCAGCCAGGCCTTGTGATAGCGAGCGGCCCGAGCCATGCCGCGGGTCAGGCTCTCGGACATCGCGGTGCGAAGGGTATGTCGGATGCGCGCCCTCACCTGGGGGTCGAAGCCCCCTACCTCCTTCACGAGGTAATCCACCCGTGCTTCCGGCACTTCGACCGGAACCAGGGAAGTCACGATGTTGCTCCACCCTGCTTGGACTTGGTGGGCTTGGAGCCAGAGCGGTTGGTGGGCTTGCGCAGCTCCTTGATCAGTTCGTCTCGGGAGCGGATCTCGGACTTGAGGCTACCAAGTTGCTCGCGCAGCTCACTGTTCTTGTCAGTGAGCGCCCTGAGTTCCTGGCGTGCGTCCTGGGCACGGTCCGTGGCAGAGGCCGCGCGAGCCTGGGCTTCGGCCAGATTGGCGGCGGCCTGGTGATAACGGTCTCGCTCCTGTTCCAGCTTGAAGCCGCGCTCGTCGAGCTCGGCCTTGAGCTGCTCGACTCGCTCCTCCATGTCGGTGAGCTGCTGCAGGAGGTTGTCATGGGCTTTCTGGTGGTTGTCTCGCTGGGTGCGCAGCTCTTCGACGAGCTCGTTCTTCGCCGTGGCGGTGGCCAGCCGGCGCTCAAGGCTGTCGACCGCCTGCTGGTGTGAAAGCTGCTGCTGCTCGAGGGCGCGCTGCTTTTCTTTCTCAGCATTCTTGAGATCGGCCTGTGCCTGTTTGAGCTCGGCTTCGAGATCGTCGGAAAGATGCTGGGCTTGATCGGCCGCGGCCCGTGCCTGTTCGGCTTCCTGCTGCGCCTCGAGCCGGCCCTCCCCGGCCGAGAGATACGCCTCGCGAAGGAGACGCTCCAGCCCGGCGACATGAAAGCCGACTCGGGCCGACACGCTTTGCCATTCGGCTGAGACGGACTCTCCGAATGAGGCGCGATCGGTAAAACCATCGAGCAGGCGGGTGAATACCTCGGCGCGGGAGATGTCCTCGCCGGATTCGGCCGCCAGGGTTTCGGCAATCTCCCCAAACCGGTCCTTGAGACGCTCAGGCACGGGGATGTTGAGTTGGACCGTTCGGTCCTGGGACGGCGACTGGCTCATGGTTTGGCTCCAGAGTCATAGCGGGCAAGAATCTGATCGATGCGATCACGGATGCCCGGGGTGGCAGCCTCAGCCTGTTCGATCGCCAGCTGCAGGCGGAGAAATCGATCGGACACACGTTGGCAGGTCTTGCGTTCTTTTTCGTAGGCCCGTCCATAGACGGCGGCATCTTGTCGGGCGAGTCGGATTAACCGGTTGGTGGCTTCTGGCGACTCGACGCGACGAAGCCAGGCGACCAGCAGATAGCGTTCTGCCTCGAGATCGGCGTTGAACCGCCATTGGCGAAGTGCCTGGGTGCGGCGGCTGTAATGGGTGTCGATATGGGGTCCGGCGACCACCCTCACCCGCCGGCGCGGACCGGCATATAGCAGGCCCCAGCCGTCGGGGCACTCCTCCGGTTGAAGCAGGTCGTCAGGGCAAAGGTAATACCGCCAGTTCCCCACGCCATCACCTTGACGGTGGGGTTTCTTCAGGTCCGCCAGGAAATCGGAACGACTGGCCTTGGCTTCGATGAGCACACTGCCGCCATCCGGGCCGCTCAGCTTCCAGCCGATCACGTCAGGGGACTCCTGGCCGAAACCTGCGCCGGGTTCAGTCAGGACGATGTCGGATCCGGGGCCACCGCGTGAGCGCGCACGCTTGGCCCAGCCGGCGCCGATGGCGACAAGATCGGCGTGGCTAGTCATTGACCGGGAACTAGGCTGGGACATCGTCAATGTCGCTGGAGGGCCTGGCGATTGCCAGCATCTCCGAGGCTGCGGCGGTGTCGCGGTCATACCGGCGCTGATAAGAGGGGTAGGCATGTCGGCCCGCGTAGGTCGCCTCAGCTATTGCAATCGCATCGTGGGCGAGCTCGATGCCGAGGCTCTTGAGTTTGGAGTTCTCGGACTGGAGGCGAACAATCTCCGCTTGGAGCTGCCACGGGCGACATCGACAGCCGCCGTTGGTGGCCATGCCGGTGGGCTTTTCGATGACGCAGCTGTTATCTCGACACCCTTTCATGCGGTGAACCCTAGATTGCGGGCGAATCAATGCTATATGCATTCTTTTATATTGCCCATAGCCCCCTTTGTTATCTTCAATATACGGATTTTGATGCGGGACGCAAGGGCAAAAGACAGCGTATAGCAACGCCATTACACTAATGATAACGATCACTTGTCGTAAGTGATTCCGGTGCATGAGGAAGGAGGGAAAATCGGCAGGCATTATGGGAAGCCCCGAGAATACGCGGCGGTACGCCTCATCTCATGCTCGACCCGATGAGGAATCTCCGGCGAAACGCCTGGGTGCCAATAGAACGGATCGGATTCGCGACCAGGGGATTGCGCGCCATCCATGTGGGGCTATAATGACCCCCACATGAAGGAGGATGGTATGGAGACCCAAACCGAGGCACACAGCGTGGCAAGCATTTTGGGGCTGCATGAGCGTGAGTTCGATAATCCACTGATGCTCATCAAGCAGATCGAGCAGGGGTTCCCGACCTCAGTGGTGGATCGAGTCAAGTCCGCCATGATGCTGGCCGATCATCAGATCAACGAGCTCTTCGTGAAAGGAACAACGCTCGATCGACGCCGTAAATCTGGACGGCTTAACAGCGTTGAAAGCCAGAAATTCGAGAGAGCGGCAAGAGTGTTGGCGGCCGCCGAGGACGTTTTCCAGGATCAGCACACCGCTCGCGAGTTTCTAAAGCGGCCCCACATGTTCCTTGACGGCCAAAAGCCTTTCGATGTGGCCGTGGGGACGGATATCGGCGCAAGCATGGTGGAAGATATCCTCGGTAGACTGAAGTACGGCTCGGCTGCGTGAGCAAAGCGCAGAAGCTGGACCGAACACTCACGGCCTATCGAATCGGGGACCCAGGCGGGGTGTTCCCGATTTTCGATGCCACCGGATCGACACGCTTCCCCGGCCGCTGGAACGACGAGCACACGCCGGTGATCTATGCGTCACGGCAGTACAGCGCTGCGATGCTGGAAAAGCTGGCGGCATCATCAGGCCTGATGCCGCCCAACCAGCACTACGTGGAGATCACCCTACCCCGCGGCCTGAGTTACGAATGCGTCACCCCAGACTTGTTGCCCGGGTGGGATGCGCGACGACAGGCAACCAGCCGGGCATTCGCCGTTTCCTGGGCATCCGAGGCACGATCCGCGATCTTGCTTGTTCCGTGTTTCGTCGCCCGGCTCGAGCAGAACGTGGTCATCAACCCGCACCACCCGGAATTTTCGGATATCGAGGTGGGCCTGCCGATGCCGGTCTGGTGGGACAGGCGGTTGTTCAACCGCTAGCCGGGGTTGTCGGGCGCGGTTTCGTCATAAACGCGGACGATGAAATCCCGTAGAGACTCGACCAGTACGGCGAACTCATGTTTTCTTTCAGGCGTGGCGGCGCCATCGGCGATGACTTCAAGGACTGCATGAGGGTCCTTGGCAAGCAGGCCACGACGGCGCCTGGCTCGGGAAAAACTGGGATTCACGGCGTTATGGATTCCGCCGTAAAGCATTGCCAGCAGCCGCTGTTTCGACTGGTCCTGGAGGAGCTCCTGAAGAAACTCCCCACGAGTCATCGTCTCGTTTAGATCGCGGTCATGGCGTTTCGGATCGAGATCGACCCCCACGAGATCCGCAGCCTTCTGCAGTTGGTTGTCATCGAGATGCGCGTGAGAATTTGTACCCATAGAAAGCTCCATCCGCTGAATGAAGCTCTGACGCTAGACTAAACAGCTGGTCATTTGGGGCCAGGTCGGATAGCCATATATGACCAGGTGAAAATAAGCTCCGATAGATAGGAAACAGATTCAACAAACCCAGGGTTGAGCTGATTACATGATCTCGTCGAGGGCTTTATCGTTCTCCTTCAGCTCTTTTTGTTCGACCTCCGCAATCCGGTCGTTGAAGGCCTGAAGACGCTCACGGTGGGTGTAGCGGATCGTGTACATCCCGCCGAATGTGTCCAGCTCCACCATCACTCCAGTATCAGAACCGTCCTGAGGGTTGGCGTCGAAGATCACTTGGGTCTGGAATTGCCTCTTGGTTTGATCAATAACCTGGTAGCGGTCACGGAATTTTTTCTCAAGCGCTTCGATTTGATCCTGCTCTACATTGAGTGCAGTCAGCGATATCTGATAGAGGACCGCGTTGTGGTCGAAGTTGAATGTCGAGCTCATCAGCTCTCCGGGGAATGCCTCAAAGGGCGGATAGCCGCTCGCATTAAGGGACTCATGCCCAACTTCGGCATCCAGTGGGTTGGGCTGGCCCCGAAGAAAGTCGGCTTGACGGGAGAGTCGGTAGCGAACGCTTTCCCAAGAGTCCTGGCCGATCTCAAAGGTGAGATAGGACTCGGCCGACACGACGCCGGGGAACGTGGCGAAGCTGGCCACGATGATCGCTGCTTGGAGTTCCACCCTCACCCCGTCACCGCGGTCCGTTCCGCAGTATCCGGGGCGGGATTGATTCGCGCTTCCAAGGCCGCCGGGGTGAGCGCAGCATGTGCTGCGTCACCACACGGGATCGTCCGGCCTCCACGCGCATGACATTCCGGCCTCCCGCCGGTAGCAAGTCGCTGGATATTGATCGCGGCGTTCACGTCGCGATCGTGGGTCGCCCCGCAGGCGAGGCAGGCCCAATGCCGCGTCGACAGCGGCATCGCGGTCATCCGGTGGCCACACCCCGAGCAGGTCTTGCTCGTGGGCGCCCACCGGTCAATCACCACCACCTCACGGCCGCCCCAGGCGGCCTTGTAGGTGAGCTGCCGGCGCAGCTCGGTCCAGGCGGCATCGGCAATGGATAACGCCAGGTGGTGGTTGGACAGCATCCCCCGCACGTTCAGGTCCTCGACGCCGATGACTTGGTTGTCGTCGATCAATCGCCGGGTGAGCTGATGCAGGGTGTCGGTGCGCCGGTTGGCGATGCGCTCGTGGATCGCGGCGACTTTGCGGCGTTGGCGGTGCCACCGGGCCGAGCCCTTGCGCTTGCGCGCCAGGGTCCGCTGCTGGCGCTTGAGGCGCCGCCGATCCTCCCGATAATGCCGGGGTGCCAGCGCCCGATCCCCGCGGCTGGTGACCACAAGATCACGAAGCCCCAGATCAATGCCCACGGCGGCGTGGGCGGCCGGGGCGACGCCCGGGGCGGCTTCTTCGCACATGAAGGTGACGAAGTATTTGCCGGTGGCGGTTCGACGCAGGGTGACCATCTTGGGTATGCCACCCGGGGTGCGCGACCACCGGAGCTTGATCTCGCCCAGCGCGGGCAGCTTCAGGTAACCGGGCCGGTAGGCCCGGTGGACCTGACGCTGATCCAGCTGAAAACGGATCGCCTGGGCATGGCCACGCTTTTTGAAGCGCGGGTAGCGGGCCCGGCCGGCGAAGAAGTTGCTGAAGGCCCGATCCTGATCGCGAAGCGCCTGGGTGAGCACCGTCGCCGGGGTAGCCTTGAGCCAGGCATACCGGTGGGTGCGCTTCAGGATCGTGAGCAGCCGGGAGATGCCCACGCCGGACCGGGACTCGGTGCGCCGGCGCCAGGCCTTGCCGCGGGCGTTGAGGCCGAAATTCCAGACCCAGCGGGCGGCGCCGAAATGGCAGGCCAACGCCCGCTGCTGCGCCGGGGTCGGGTAACACCGGAACTTGTACGACCGCTGGATCAGCCGGGGGCTGCCGCTATCAGGCTGTATGCCCATACAACCCGACGTTACACCAAAACCCTGCGCGAATCACGGGTGTCACGAGCACCACCTGGACACTGGTCCGGACCGCGCCGCGCGCGGTTGGCGTGCCTACCCGGGGGCTCGAAGGCGTCCTGCTTTCTCGAATGCAGCCGTTGCGGTTGGTAATCAACAGGTGCACCTTTACTGAGACTGGTCGATTTTCCATTCCCCATCGGACTGAACGAGGACAAGGTTGTGCTGCATGGGCGTTCGATGTCCGGCCGGGAAATCCCCGAACTGCCGTCGAAACGCGCGCATGCTCAAAAGCAGGTCGTCATTCTCTCGACCGTTGGCAACGAGCTGTCTGGCCTCGCCCATCATGTCGTCGTAACTGCGCGGGAAGATCAGGTCGTAGGCGACACGGGTGACATAGGCCCCCTGGCGATCGATGTAACCGGCACGGCGCTCGAAGTTGGCCAGCTGAAGGTATTCCACCCCGCCGGGCGAGATGAACAGCGAGAGTATCTCGTTGCGAATGTCATCGCTTGACGGCTGCGGCGCGGCGCATCCGAGCGCAAGAATGGCCGCAAGCACGGCAAGGCTTCGGGTCATGGACTGTTACGGCTGGCGGCCCCGGCGAAGCGGCCCGGTGGGCGGCATCGCCGACGTACTGAGCTTGTCGGAAGGAGTGTAGCGCGCCGGTGCTTCAACCGCAGGCACCACAATCTCTCGTCGACAGCTGCCAAGGGTGCGCGAGAAGAAATGCGCATCGGCGCAGGACACCACGCAGTAATACCAGGCGTTCTGGCGGGCTCGGCGGGCCGGGTCGGCGAGAAGGTTTTCAGCCTGGGCATGGCAGCCCCGTGGGCTGGCTGCCTGGTAGCAATCAAGCCGATGCTCGAAGCCGTGAGCCGCGACACAGGACCTGGCCGCGGCGCGGACCTGGTCAAAGTAGACAGTCCCTTGTCCGCGTTCAGCGGGATTGGCATGTGCTTCAGTTAGCCATAGGCAAGCGGTCAGCCCAGCCACCAGAAGGGCTTGGACACGCGGGGTTAGGAGGCCTCTTCGTCGCAACATGCGCTCCATGAAAGCGCATACCGGGTGACAAGGGGCGTGGAAGAGTCGGCCGTTTTCGGTGGGATTAAGCCCTGACGCCCGACGCGGACAGGCTACCTTGGGATATGTTGGGTCTGGTGTTGCAAATCACCGGGGGCGTGGCACAAAGGGAGATAGCGCGGCGACGCGCATCACTTGGGAGTTACCAGAATGAACACGATCAAGACCGTCCTTTTGCTGTGTGGGATTGCCGCAGTGGCTGGTTGCGCCAGTGCCCCGAAAACAGTGGATTACCAGGCCAGCAAGAGCCGGGCATGGAATATCGCTCATGCCCAGGGGCTGACCGACGAGGAGGGGCCGCTGCAGGACGTCAAGACGCAGCGAACCATCGAACGCCAGGCTGCCTACGACAAGTTCGACAGCGAGACCGAGGCAGTCACCGCGGGGCTTGGCATGATGCAGGGCGCCGCGTTTGGCGCCGTCGATCTGCTCAGCTTCTTTGCCGCGTCCCCGCACATCGCTCGCAACGACGCGTTGGCCGTGATCGTGCCCAAGGCACAGGCTGGCGACGCGGAACGGGCCGAGTCGATGGTCACCGAGATGATTCTGCGTGATGTCGATGATTTTCTGCTCAACCCCGGCCTAACCATGCGTCGGATACCCGAAGGCAGCAGGGGCGTTCGTCGGCGAGACAGCATCTACGTGGAAGGCAGCGGGTGCTCGACTGAGATTTGCAGTGGTGGGGCTCCGGCCAAAGTCACCGCGGATCTGGCGCCAGGGAATCCGCTGGCAGGGGGGCGACCGGCATACATGGTGCGGGGCTACTTCAATGCTTATGACCAGAATCGAAATCTGGTGACCCGTTGGCATGAGATCGGCGCCGTGAGCGCCTGGAGTCAGCGCCTGCCGGCCAACGCCTACATCTATCTGGCACCGAAGAAAGGACGGAACCAGGTTCCGATCTATCTCAACCAGGGGCGGGTGCTTCACTTCCGGCGATGACATAAAAAAGGCGGCCCAGGCGGGCCGCCGTCAATTCAGGTAATCAGACATGCAGGCTCATTCTGGCGAGGCGACGAGCAGCGAAACAGCGCCCGATGGGGGTTACAAGGGGTCCGAGAAGGGGGCTGAAAACCCGGTCGATGCCTACTGGGCCGTTGTGAGCGACGTGCTCAAGAGCATGCATCGCCCCGGGCGAGAGCGTTGGCCGCAATGTCTGGCGATGGCCCTGTGCGATCAGGCATCAGACGGTCGCTGGGTAAAAGAGCTCGATGGCCGGGAACTCTACGTGGCCGGTTACGAACTTCGCAACGGTCGGCGCATGCCGGACAGCTATGAGGTGGACTACGGATCGGAGTTTGCCGGTCGGGTTCGGCGTTACTGGAAGACGCTGAGCGAGGGTAGCTGGTGGCAAGAAGCCAAGGCTGTAGCGGAGGAGCGACTGGCCGACGCGGGGATTCCCGCTGAAGTCGCGCTTGCTCGCTACGACGCCGGTGCGGGCGGATCGGGCAACGCGGTTGTCTATGGGTTGGCGATCCGTGCCCGGTCGAACGCCCACGACACGCCCAAAGCCTCGAGCCCGAAGCTCGCCGACAATGAGGTGAGATACGAAGTGTCGAGGCTGCCAGAGATGCCCCGTCTCGGGCGCTTTCTGGGAAACCTGAGACTGGCAGGTATGTCGGGGGCCTTCTTCTACCTGACAGTTAGCCTGATCGTGGCTGTGAGCATCGTTGTGGCCTACGCCGCCGTGATCACCGCGTCAGACAAGGAAGGCCTGCGGCCTTGGGTCACCACGATGGTGGTGCTCGTTTTCAGCGGCTGGATCTTGTGGCGTTCAGTCGGGGCGTTCGTCAGCGTGCAACGTCTTGGAGTGGTGGTTGCCCCAGCCTGGATGCGAACGCGCATTGACCACCCTACCCTGCTGCTTGAGTTCAAATATGACCCGCAGCGGCGTGTGGACCAGTGGGGTTATGAGGTCAAGCGGTTGCGCCTGTCCGCCTATGAGGGGCGCTGCAAGCTATGTGGCGGCGAGCTGGAGATCCGCGAAGGGTCTCGCTGGCGTCATCCCGGGCGCCTGGTGGGGACTTGCCGAAACGCGCCCAGGGAACATCTGTACAGCTTCGACCCGGTGCTCAGGGTGGGCCGCCGATTGCACGACTAATCGTCCAGCCGCTCCCGAAGGGCCCGACGATCGGCCATCTTTTCGGCACGGCGATCCGCCTTGCGCGTTTTGCCATGTGGCCCGCTCTGCCGGTCCCAGGCTGACTGGGCGACTCGATTGCGAACTCGTGGCCTCGCCGATGTCGTCTTGCCTTTCATGTCGTTATTATACCATCCCCTTTTGGGCTGCATGACCGTCCGCGTCGTAGCACAAGATCGGCGGCGGTTATAGGGGATAGAAGAAGAGCATAGAAGAAAAAAGTTCGGCAAACAGACGTCCGTCTACCCCTTCCTCTGGGGATGGTATAATAGCGGTGATGAAAAATGACATGCGCATCGCCCTTCTGGAAGCCTTCAATGGGCTTGCCGAGGCACTCTCGGAGCTTGAAGGCCGATTGATCCAGGACGAACAAGCCGGCTATCCCGGTTGGTTGGCATGGCGGGGAAACGCCAGGCATGCCGCCGCGGCCGCGGCGATCCGACGACTGGAATATCGTGAGTCTCAGGAGGAAAGCCGAAGCGATCGCTGCCCTGGCGCGCTGGGCGTGTCTGAGGAAACCCTGGCCTGTGCCCGCCGGGTCAACGAATGGAAATCCAGGGTGAAAAAACGCGTGCTGGAGATCCGGCATCCCGAGGGATTGGGGAAAGAAGATGCCGTCAACCGACTGATCAATGAGGACAGAGGACGAGCGCCTGCCGTCGTTGAGGCACTATCCCAGGTGGGGAATGCGCGGGTGCATCTTGTACAAACCTATCGCCAGATTCGGGTACTGGAGCCGATGCCCGCCTCCATCAGCCTGACCTGGTCATGTGGTAATCGCTCGATCCGCAAGGTGGATGTGGCGCAAGGCCGGGCGATGGTGCGGAGGGCGAAACACCTCTCGGATCGGGTTCGGGAACAGGCTCAGGCACGCCTTAGTGCGATGCCGGAGAATCAGGAATTGGCGGTGGTCAAGCCGGTGGCGCCATCCGTGCGGGCCAACGTGGTCTGGAAGATTGATGACGAGACCACGCGACAGATGTTCGATGCCGCCCTGCCCCTGCTCTATCCGGCGGGGCCTGGCGCCGCGGGTGTGCGGCATAACGAGCTGGACGCCTACCCGCCGGATGAACGCGAGCGAAAGAAGCGGCTACCCCGAAGCGGCGGCCGTCGACTGGCGAAGGAGCCGATCGTGCCGGCTCTTCGCCTATATGCCTACGCTGGTCATTGAGTCTGACAGTTGTTGAACAGGCTGCAGACGCCGTCGCGAATATCGATTCGGCCATCCCCGTTGGCGTCCTGTTCAATCTGGAGCGCGGCGCGGCCGGAAGGCGGCACCGCATACGCACGAGAGGCGGCTCCCGCGTCGGGGTTCTGTGCAGCACCACCGTTGGGCTGATTGTTCTCGCCGTTGTTGGCTTCGTCAGCTGAATCGGTGCGGCGTCGCATCTCTTCCACGTTCTTGTCGCGAATCTCAGAGAAATCGAAGCTCTGGTCACCACTTTCAGGGTCGGTCGAGCGTCGATCGTAGCGTTCGTCCGAATCGGGCGGCTGATAGTAGTTGGGGTCATCGACATTCGCGGTCTTCTGGTCGCGGGCGCCGGCGGCTTGCATATCGGCAGCCCTCGGCGCGATGCCGGTTTCGTAAAGAATGTCGGTCCATTCGGAGAGATCGACATCCTCCCAGCGAACCTGGGCCATCGTTTCAAGCGGGATGGCAGCACAGCTCGGGTTACGGACATCTCCCCAGGAAAGCCCGAGATGCGGCTGTTGGTGTAGTTGCTGCTGAAGAATGCGCGACAAGGGCGAGTTGAAACAGCAGCCCGTCAACCGACGCTCGATGCAATTGCCGAAGAAATCATCACGGTGGCAATACTCGCCAAGGACATGGCAGCTGCGTAGGTTGTCTCGCTTGATGTTGAACAACGGCTGCTCATCATCCTGACAGTCGGCGATGATGGTGATCGCGAACTTGGCCAGTTGGTAATAGGAATAGGCTGTCATGATCCAGCTGGCGTAGCCAATGTACTGCTGGGCCTGATCAGACAACACCGCCTGGCCACCCTGCTGTGCACCTTCGGCAAACAGGGCATCGTGCATGGCCGGGGCGAACCGCTCCATCCACCGTTGCACCTGGTTGAGGATTTCCTGCTTGATGCTATCAATGCCCAGTTGAGATCCAGCCTCGGCGGTACTGGCAGCGCCCTGGTTGACCGCGGCCTGGCCGGCGTAGCTTTCGCTCATGGAGCCGAAGGCGCTGGTGAAGTGGCTCGAGATCGATCCGTAGACGTCATAGGCCCCTGACTGGAATGACTGCCAATAGCCCATGTAGTCCACGCCATAGGAGGCCATCCAGTTGGCCATCTGCTCGGACTTCAGCCCCTTCCAGGCGAGCTTTGCTGCGGTGATGTAGGCAACGAAATTGACTTCAGGGGTGTCATCGCAACAGTTCTCGGCGCCGTAGAAGACCTCCGATTTACAGTAGTAGGCTTCGCCGGGGAAGAGCTCACAACCGTTGTTGATGTCGCAGGTGCCTTCGTCCTGGGCGGTGAATTCCACCATCTGCAGGGTCGTGGCCATGGACTCGAAATTCGGGTTTTCCTCCTGGGGGTCATCCATGCAGCTGCCGTCAATGCAGCCCATCGACTGACCGTCGCATTCATAGATATTGCCCTCGGTGTCACGAGTCACGTTCGGGCCGGCTTCACGGAAGCCGCAATCCCAGACCTCCTCGAAGACGTAGCACTGACCGTCTTCATTGCGGGTGGATTCGACACACTGCGAGGTCTTGATACCGCACTGGGGATCAGACCGGTATATCTCGCAGCGTGTCGGGCCGGGGGCCTCTTCGTCGGTGTCGTTGGTGCACTGTTGAGACCCATCGGAGTCACGCCAGCAATACTCAACATCGGTGACTTCGATGGCACCGCAAACCTTCGGCACGTTGTCGACCGGCGGTTCGGACATCTGCTCGGCGAAGGTCGAACCTTCACACACGCGAACGCCGTCGATCTCCACGCAGCCGTTGCTATCCGGTGGCGCAGTGCAGGCGATCTGGCCGGAGAAGGTCTCGTTCTGTACCTCCTGGGCTGTCTCGATGCAGGTGTCCGGCTTCCAGACGTTGGAGACCTCGAACCAGCCAAGGTCCTCTGAGAGGATCTCGAAAACGGCTTCTGCTATCTGGCCACTGGAGTTGGCGACACGGTAGAGATCGAAGTCGTCCTGCACGGCATCGCTTTGAATGCCCACAGCGGCAACCTGGACCTCGCCGGCGTAGTGCTCAGCAACGCCTCGGGGATTGCAGTCCGCGGCATTGGGGCAGGTCTGCTCGAAGCTGGGCCGTCCATCGGTGAGCACAAGAACGAGCTTGCGCGGTTCACGGCGGCTGCTGACCAGGACATTGGCAGCGGCGTCCATGACGCTTGCTGTCGGCGTCGAGTTCGCGTCGGCTTCTATCTCGGCATATCGAGTAATGACGCCAGGGTCGTTGATGTTCTCGGGAAATGCGGTCAAGGAGTAGCTCGAGGCCATACCATCAGCCGAAGCAGGGTCGTCGCCACCGGGGGCATAGGCATGGACCGAGTATTCGGTGAACACTGCGGATTCCAATGCCCGAGCTACGGCAACCGTGGCGCTGGCAGCATCCTCCATCCGGTTGCCGCCACGCATGGAATCGGATTTCTCGATCAGGATCGTCAGGGCGACTGCCTGGTTGTCGGTGGTCGAGAGCTGCAGCTCGTTGTCGATCGTGCACTCGGCGATGGCCGGGGCATCGACACTCACGCAATCGCGGGGGTCTTCGACATGAGGGCTCCCATCGTCCTGGGGTTCAACCACCTGGCACTGCTGGGTTTGGGCGGTAAAGCCACCGTCACGTTCCATCCCCTGCAGGTATTGATCCGACCGAGCGATCGTCGGGTCATTCTCCATCGAGGTGCGAGAACGGTCCGATTTCACCGGGTCGACGGTATCGGCGGCAGGATCAGGTGGCCGGTTATCAACCTGTTGACGGGTCTCGGCATTATCACCGTAGGAGTTTCGCAACCCGTCGATATCCGACGGAGAGTAAGTCGTCCCATCGGGACGGGTCCCGAAGTCCATCTGGGTGGAGGTGCCGTCGCGGTTGGGAACGGTGATCTGATAGCTGTCGGGGGAGAACCCCGGACGGGGGGCATTCAAGCGCTGACTTTCGCCGAACGACTCACCTTGACGCAGATACTCCTCGGGGTCGCCGGCGGGGGCCTGCGCAATAGTCGGTGTCGCGGACATCAGGACCACCATTGCTGGGATCCAGGGCTGACACGCTATCGCCACGGCGCCAAGCAGTGGCAGAACTCGCAGAGGATTCAATGTCGGGAAAGCCATGGGCTCACCTCAAGCAACAATCCACCCATTGCCAGAGCAGGTAGAGGTGATTCTCCTTGGCAGGCCTGTTTCGCCATTCGCCCCACCGGAAGGTGGACTCGCCAATGCGATGACAACAGGTATCTGTTTCGCCCCAGGACCCGGGGTTTTCCAGCGTGTTGCGCTGGCCCGGGGTGAGCTCGGTGTACTCGGTACCACGATCATCCGTGGAGGCTTCGTCACCGGTTTCGGTATTCGTGTTCTGAAAGTCGGTCGGGCTGAACGGTGAACCCGCGGCTTCAGTGCGCGGGTACATCATCTGCATCTTGTACTGGCTCTTCTTGATGTGCGGGAAATACTGGCTTTCGCACATGGTGTCCTCGCCGACGGTTCGCTTGGCAAGACCCCGGCGGTGCAGCTGGGCCATGGCGCGGGAGGCGGCAAGACTGGTGTCGCGCACGGGGTTTGAACCCCCGCTGATATGCCCTGAGAAGGGATACAAGTTGCCCCAGCAGCCGGCAAACCAGTAGATGTCATCGATAGGCTTGCCGACGCTCGAGGCTGGGCAGTCGACCAAAGATGCCAAGGCCGCAGATGGGCCAGTGAACAACAATGCCTCCGGGATCGCGAAGAGCGTCAACTCGGGATCACTCCAGGTGGGATCGAGCTCGCTGATGAACAGTAGATCGAAGTCCGTGTAGGAGGCCGGCGTACAGATGGGCGCAATCAGGATCTCGAGGATCTCGAATAGCGGGAAGGCATACATGTGGTAGTTGTAAAAGGCCTTTCCGCCGCCGCCGGCGCCGGCCTGGGTAGAACGCCCGCCTAACAGCTTGAACGAATCAGACAAGCGGACCCCACCGAGCGTGGGGCTGCAGTACGGGGTGTGGGTGATCTCAAGAATCTTGGTCGGGTGCCACATGCCGGTGGTCAACCCCACCTCGGGGACGCCGAGTTCGTCCTCGCAGAGGCAAACAGTGCTGTCAGCCGCGCCTGCCGGCGCGCCGGCGCTATCGCCGATCTGTCCGGCGAAGACGCGGATAGGAAGAACGCAGTCCCAGCAAATACCGGTAAACAAGAACGAGCCCCAGATTTCCGCGCTCGGGCAAATCAGATCATCATCGGCGGCCGAGGTCACAGGCCAGATGGCAGCCAGACTCAAGCCCAGCAAGGCGATTTTCCGGCGCCAGTTACGTTGATGACTCATAGCGCGAGACCCACTTCCTGAATACGAAGGCGTTTGCCCTCGCCTGTGACAACCGAGGGGATGGCCCGGATGCGAAGCATGATGGCGAGGTCCCGCTTGAGCAGGAATATCGGCATGCCGAGCTTGTCTTCGACCTCGGTGATGAAATCGAAGCCCTTGTCACGATCAATGGCCGTGGTGATGAAGACATCGAGCTTGCCGGGCAGCGGCGTTTCGGACTGCTCAATGACATACTCGATCTGGCGTGGATCGGTGGCATCGAAGATGAAGACGCGCCGCGTGAAACTGATCTTGTCGAGCGGGTTGTAGGACTCCCCTGCCCTGGCCAACAAGCCGCTGCCGTCTGGTTTAGGAACATCCTCCTTGACGATCACGGTGGGATCGACCAGGCGCACCTCGTCGGCCTTTGCCAGTGGCAGCTCGATGAAAGGCGGATGATTGGTCCAGAAGCGCTCGCGGGCCTGACGTTTCTTCTGCTCCCAGTCGATGCTGGCAACCCTGGATTTCATCAGCTCCAGAAGGTCCTGCTCCGCGATGTCATAGACCTGTCCAACGCGTCCGAGATCGGCGGAGAGATCAGGGTCAGCGTCCTCCGATAGGCGCTTCTCACCCTGCTCTTTGAGCCAGTCCAGATTGATGCTGCCTTCGACACGAACCGTGGGCTGACCTGGCTTGTCGGAGAGCATGACCAGGGTCGGTACCGCGGTAACGCGATAGCGCTGAAACGGCTTCGGGTGAATCTGAACTGATGGTTTTGGGTCTAGCCCATCGGTCATGGCATTGAAGCGCAGCAGGCTCTCGCGAAGGTTCGCGTCACCTGGCAGCAGACCTCGGAAAAGGACCACTACCTTGGGGTTGACGGCTGCCACTTCGAGAAGGCTGCGCAGCTCAGACTCGGGCATGCCCGTGGAAGCGAACGCCAGAATGACGCCGGCATTGCCACTGACGTCAGGCTCCAGTCCGGACATGTCCATGCCCTGCTTTTCGCCGGCCGCGGCGACCGCGTCACGCTGAGCCTGGCGAGCCTTTTCGGCAATCTCGGCACCAATGTCTCGATACTCTTCCGGTGGCTCGGTCTCGAGCCAATCGGGTGGGTTCTCCTTGGCATGGCGAATCGCCTGTTCGGCACGCTCGAGAATCTCCTTCAGGTCAGCGTCGGTATTGCCGGATGGCTGGGCATGTAGTGCGGTGGCGGCAGACAGGCCGGCGAGCAGGCAGACCACAAATCGAGTCATCGTGCGCACCTATTTCCATAGCCCGTAAGCGCGGCCGATCAGCTGGTCGGGCTTGACCAGGCCCCAGAATCGGGAGTCATAGGACTTGGGGTGCGTGCCCAGCACGAAGTAATGACCTGGCGGGATGCGGGTGTCGATGGTCTTTATCGAGACCGGATTGCCGGTTTTCTCCCCGATGGTATCCACTGTGATATCCGCGACCTTCGCCTGGTTGACGAAAACACCGTCGGCGGTGACACGGACCTTGTCCCCCGGCACGCCGGCGACGATCTTGATCATGGTCAAGCCGTCAACGAAGGGGTCAACCAGGCCTTTCGTTTTGAACGCAATGTACTGGTCCGCGCGAAAGGGATAGGACTCCTTGTGAATGAGAAAGACGGTGTGGGGGACGCTGTGCCCTCCCTTTTGCATCTCAAATCCAAGGGTGAAGTTTTCGCGCGCGAAGTAGAGCGCGGGCAATAGAATGAACAGGGTGATCAGCGTCTTGACCAGCCCGATATAGAGGTTTCTCCACATCGATCGATGAGAGATCTGGTCAGCGGTAGCGCTCACTCTGGTGTTACCGTCAGACGTGAAGGCGCGCGCATGACGCCGCGGCCATCCAGGACAATCATGCCGGCATCGGCATAACGATCAGCCACTTCACGAGCGCGTTGGGCTGATCGCTTAACGGCCTCTGAAAATGCCGGGTCGGAGGGGTCCATCCGGGCGGTCATTGCCCCGACATCGAGCACAACAATGCTCGGAGAATTGCGCATCATGTAGGCATGCGCGGATACCGCGCCGACGGCGCCGGCCACGATCATCGGGAGAATGGCAGAGACGATATCAAGCAGCTTCATCGCCGTTCTCGCGGGCCATGATGCGATGGATCGCATCAGTGATGGACAGGCCGGAATCCACCAGCTTGTTGATCTCGGATACTTCCTCCGCCTTGGTGCTGTAGAGAAGCTGACGGAAGCGATCCACGATGAGGCGGGCGATACCGATGCCGTTGCCGGTGTTGATGAACATCTCCGAGTAAACCCCGGTCACCGTCTTGACCGATTTCAGGAACTCGTAGCCAGCTTCGGGCAGATCAATTCGCTGGGTGCGCTTGAGGTTGGCGACAGTCTCAGCGTTCTGGCCGAGCAAGATCTTGTTGGGGCTGTTTTCGGCAATGGCCACACCGGTATTGTTCGAGTAGAGGTCGTTGACCGACTGGGTCGCCACGGCAAAAGCCCCGCCGTACTTTCTGGCGCGTCGGTAACCATGGACGATGAAGTCCCCGACATCGCCCTCTGTGAGGAGCTGCCAGGCCTCATCGATGATGACGAGCTTTCGACGGCCGCGATCGCCCAGGTACATCTCGTTGTTGATCTGGTAGATCAGCATCAGCAGAACGATCTGCTGAAGATGACGGCGGCCTTTGAGTTCTTCGAGCTCGAGCACCGTGAAAGGGTTATCGAACTGCATGGTGTTGGGTCCATTGAACCAGCGCCCGTATTCACCGGCAACGGTGAACTGGAAGAGCTGCTCGCCGAGATCCTGAATGCGTCGGTCCTCGTGCTCTCGGAGCATGTCCGAAACAATGTCGATGGTCAGATCTTGCTTGTGTGCTTCCCAGCCCCTTCGAAGGATGCGGCGAAGGTTCGAGTTCTGAAAGTCGGAAATCGGCCCACTGGGCTGGGCCATGGTCGCGATGACCGTCGCGAGCATGTCCACTTCGTCGTTGTAGTTCTGAACAATCGGGAATGGATTGAGGCAGATATTCGATTCGTCGGTGAACTCGATGAAAGAGCCGCCGAACGACTTGGCGAGCTTTTCGTAGCTGCGACCGACGTCGATGATGAAGACCTTGGCGCCGAGGCTGAGGTAGGACGAGGCCATGGCGTTGACGAGGAACGACTTGCCGCTGCCACTCTCGGCGGCGATGGCGCAGTTGTAGGAGCTCTGGGAATCGAACAGATCGAAATTCATGATCTGTCCATTGCGGCTGACGAACTGCAGAACGGGCGTACGGGTGCCTTTCCACTCGCTGATAAGGGGCAGCATGTGGCTGACGTGGCGTGTGGCCAGTGATCGATACCGCTTGAGCTCTTCGACGGCCTTTCGGTCGGCGCCGAAAGGCATGTTGTTGATGAAGATCGGCAGACAGAAGAATCGATCTTCTAGCATCTGGTAACCAAGTTCCCGGTAATAGGTCTTGGCGACGGAGACAGCCCCAGCGGCTTCTTCCTCATCATCGGCAAAGAGCATCAGGGACATGGAAAGACGAACCGGCCGATCGCCGTCATCCAGCGCCTGGAACATCGTGTCGAAACTGCGCTTGGTGTCGACCAGCTGGGGAACGAACTTGACGAGCTTGCCGCCGGCCTGCTGCGTGGCCCACTGCCGGCGCTTTTCGAGCTTGCTTTTCAGCTGCTCGGCATTGGGGTAATGAATGTTGAAATTCAGCAGGAAATTGCCGCGGATACCGCGGGTGCCGCTCAACGGGTCGCCGACGAACAGAGCGGCACTGTTGATATGGACTTCCTTTGGGATGCGCTTGGGGCTGAGGACCTTGATGCGCGTACGCTCTTCTTTGTTTCGCGGATCACCCGCCCATAGCCCGGTTGGATCTACCGAGATGGCCGTGTCCAGATCCAGCACCTGGTCGCAGATGAGCTGCTGGTCATCGTAGAGGTCGAATTCGGATTGCCACCGCGGATTGTCGCCGCCGTGAAGAAGCACGGACATCAGGCGAACGTACATTGAGGCATCCACCGGGGTCGGCTTCATGCCAATGATGTCGATGGTCTGCTGAACACTGCGACGGAGCTGCCCGAGTGTCTCGAGTTCGAGATCGGTAGGCTCGGGGTTTTGCAACGGTATTTTGACCGTGATCAGGCTGAGAATGTCCCGGACCTTGGTGTGGTTGCGGTTCTCGATGGGGCGCCGGGTGCCCCGGCGCATGAACTTGGAGGATTCGACGGTGCTCTCGTAGAGGAGGTTGTGCATCGGCGAATCATTCCGGTGGGGAATGCGGCGCGAAACGAAGTCCGTCAGCCAGTATTCGATGTCGCGATGCCCGATCAGGCTCACCGATAGAATGGTGTCACCGGGGAAGTCCTGATTGAGCAGGACGTTGATCTTTTCAGCGGTGGTTTCGTCAGCGCCGTTGAGCGGGTTGGAGAGAAAGGCGAACCCGACGGCGGTATCACTCAACACGAACAGATGGTGATCGCTGTCGTAAGCAAGCACCGGGAAGAGCTCACTGGAGTGATTGTGCTCGTAGAGCTTTTCGCGCAGGGGCGCCAACATGGCCTAACTCCGGGAGAGAACGAGGTGGGAATGCAGGGCGGGCGCCATGCCCGCCCTGCCGGGTCCACTTAGAACAGAACGCCACCAAGGATGTTGTCGATGACAGTCGGGGCGTTGGCCAGAGCCAGGCCGCCGGCGACGCCGACAACAACAGCCATGATCGACTGACGGACCACACCCCAGCCCAGGCCGGTGATGATCATGCCCAGGGCGATGATTCGACCGAGGGTGCCTTCGGTCCAGTCGGTGAGCTGCTGATAGATGGTGTCGAACTCCGTGCCACCGGCGCCGGCATAGGCAGCGCCTGCACCGAACATGGCGACGAAGACCAAAGCGAACTTGAAGATGCGTTGCATGATTGATTACCTGTCGTTGTATGCCGCCTTACTGGCGGTCGGAATCGAAATATGCGCGCCCCACATTCGGTGAATTTCCACCTGACGACGCCGTCGGTGCGGATGCTGGCTGATCTGTGTCTGCCGAGCTGCCGCCCGATGTCGAGGAGTCGCCAACCTGGACGGGATACACGGGGCCGGTGGCCGCTTCCGGGCCGGCACCGATATTCCAGGTGCGGGGTGCAAGGTCGGTGAAAACATACCCGCCGGCATTCAGGTCCCGATCCTGGTCCTGCCAGGGCCCAATCAGAATCCGAAGCGTCTTGGGCTCGGTCCGGATGGGAACGGGACGATCAGGCGATGGGCTGATTCCCCCACGGGACAACACCAGTGGAGCGGGCGTAAGAGAACGCCCGGTAGAAGTCGTATCTGATGGGGCATGGCCATCGTGGTGGGCATGGCCGCCGCCGGCATGAGGTGACTGATGTACGCCATTGGTGGCGTCATAGACCTCGAGTGCTGACATACAAGTCTTGCCCTCAGGAACGCCGCTGCACGCAAAATCCGAGTTGCCGATGGCGCAGGCGCCAAGCAGCGGGATGAAGGACAGAACGAACAGACGGTTCATGCGTTGTCCTCCAGGAAGGCCGCAAGATCTCGCGGCGTACCCAGGTGGGGTTCGCCGTTCGGGGCATAGACGAAGGGCACCCCTTCAACATTAAGGAGCTGAGCCACCGCCGCGTTGCGGTAGAACTGGGCGCGATCGCAGCTGTCAGGGGCGGCAGGCAGGTTGTCGAATTGCTTGGAGAACAACGCCTGGCGACTCTGATCCTGATCCGGATTGCAGACCAGGCGGATGGAGGTGTCCGCGGCGACAGGCCCTTTGTAGAGGGGAACCAGAACAACCCTGAAGGTGTAGTCGTCGAAGAGGCCACGGGACTGCTTGAGCAGCTCGTTACAGTGCGGACAGTAGGGGTCTACAAAGTAGATGACCTCCTTGGGCCCATTGCCGAAGGTGACGGCACCCATCTCGGTGAAGTCGATGCCAATGCCCTTGAAGTCGAGTCGGCGGGCCTGCTTGATATCCTCGATGGTCCGCAGCTCCTTGCGCTCGAGAAGATCGATGACCTTGCCCACCACGGCATATCGCTTGTTGCTGGTGATCAGCACCAAGTTGCCGTCACGATCGACCGCGCTGATGTCGGTACCCGGCAGCGGAACCACCTGTGAAGTGATTTCACGGGGGTCGCCTTCGAACAGCGGAGTGGGCCCCATCTGGCCTGGGGGCTGGGATAGTGCCGGCGTGGCAACAATCAACCCCGTGGTCAAAGCGGTAACGATGAATCGAACGATGCTCATGTAAGAAATCCTACGGCCGGGCATGGCGGGAACGTCTGGCTTTTGCAGGCGTATATGAGGGGGGTTTCCCAGGCATCAGTTAGGCAATACCGGGAAGGTCAGTCCGCGAACCAGAATGAAGTTGACCTGTCGCATGGCATCCACTTCGATGACGGGGAAAGTCTCTTCGGCGAACTGCAGGTAGTAATCCGCGAGTCGTTCCAGGGCATTGCTGGCCCCGCCGCTCAGCCCAGAGGACGCCAGGTCACCGGCCGAGGGCGTGAAAAAGCCCTGATCCGGGTTGGTGCTGACAATGGGGACGCGTTGCTGACCGAAGGCCTGGGAGACGCCGCTGGCGAATCCGGCCAGCAAGCTGTTGGCGAGAACAGAGCCGGCCCGAGAAACCAGTCGACCACGTACGCCAGTCTTGCCATCCTCCCCGGAGGCATAGGCATCGATACTCTTCTCAACCACGCGGCCATCCGATGCGCGAATACAGCTGATGCGTTCGGCTCGAAGGAATACTCGCTCACTGGAAAGATCACCGAATCCGGCGGCGAGGACGAAGCACTCGCGCACGTCGAAGGCGAAATAATTGGGTAGCGTGGCTTCGGTCTTCACCCGAATGAGGCTTGGCACGGGCTCCGAGCGGGCCTGATTGCCGGTGGGTGCGTCCATGCCGGTAATGAGCACCCCGGACAGAATGGAACCGGCCGGCATGGTGTAGGCCTGAGCGGCGGCTTCGGCCGCGGCCTTCTCTTCCGGTGTCGGTTCAGTCTGCGGGGGCTCGCCGGATTTGACCTGGATCGTCAGGCCGCTATCAGGGGCCTGCGGGTCGGCGTCCAGCGGGCTCGTGCCAGGCTGTCCCTCGGGTGATATCGGCGTGCTGAAAAGGTCCCACTCCTCTTCGATCACGGCCTCATTTGTGGTCTGACCTTGCGCATCTTGCGGAGGAAGATCATCGGGTTGGCGCGGCCGGCCAGAGAGGTTCTCGGTATCGTCGCGAAGCTGGTTGATCTCAGTCTGCGCACGCTGCAGCTCTGACTGAAGGTTCTGAAGCCGCTGGGTGGAATCGACAAGCTGCTGTTTGAGCGACCTGGTCTGGGCTTCGGAGCGTTGCTCCATCTGGGTGATAGAGGACTGATAGCGCTTGGCTTGCATTTCGAGTTCGCCACGTCCCTGCTCGACGGCATCCGTGAGATTTTCGATGCGCGCCGCCAGCGCTTCGATACCCAGAGCTTCTTCATTGCCACCGGTCAAGGGCGCCCGGACGACGGGCTGGTCAGGCTGTTGGCGAACTCTGGTGTCCTTGCCCCCAGAGGCGTAGATGTAGAGGACCAGGAACATCAGCGCTCCGCCGATGACCAGCACGACGTTTCTCTTGTTGGTGGCTGAGAGGCCTTCCCAACGCTGCTTGATCTGATCAGAGGCGCTCACGATTACTCCGTGAATACATAGGGCCGCTCAGGACGACCGGAAGCGGCGGGCGCACGTTTGCGCACGATGTAGAGCTCAGCCTCGGCGCCGGGCTGCACGATCGCAGAGGGATAAGCTGCAACCGCCAGCACGTTGGGCGTCAAACAGTCGGCTTCACGGATCTCGATCGGCTGATACGTGTCGTTGCGAACTCGATTGACAGCGAGGCGCCAGGCATGGCCATCCAGAACCTGGGCAAGTTCCACCCCTAGATTTTCGAGCGGGCAATAGAAGTCCACTGCATCTTGCCGAGAGGGTTTCTGGAGCGTGTAGCCAGGCGGGACGTCACCCAGCGCCGTGGCACTGAGAAGCTTCTTGATGGTGGAGACGTAACTGCTCCCGGTCTCGAAGCGGCGGGCCTTGGCGGTGGTGACAGCGCCATCGAAGCGAGTGTTGGGTAACCGCAGGCGGATCTCACGGGGCGGGATGGACTTCGGAATCAGAGAGAGCGAAATCGCAGGCCCGCCTTCGGCCGGTTCAATGAAGAGGCCAATCGCACGATCATCATCGGTTGCGACATAGATGATGTTCGACTCGATGTGCGTCTGGACATTGTTGGCCGTCTTGATCGCGGGCGTCTCGAATGGCGTGACGATCCGGTTGAGATAACCACGACTGATGCTGACGATCTCGTTGAGGCCCGGGTCGACATCCAGCTCAAGTGGGTATTGCTGGGACTGGGTAAACCCATCGGGGTAGGTAGAGCGCTGACGGGTGTAGCGCCGCGACGCCGTTGATTCGGCCTGGCGTGCCGGCTCCAGATCCTGGGTCGGGATGCCTGGGAGTTCGACGCCCTGAATGTTGATGCTCTGCTCTTGCGCGAGCGCCGGATAGGCCGTCAACATCGAGGCCGCCAGAGCGGCATAAAAAAGCATTGAGTGGCGGGGCATCTTACTGGCCCTCCCGTTGTTCTTGTGCCGCTTCCTCACGCCGACGCTCCGCGGCATCGAGCCGCTGCATCACGGTCTTGGTTTTCGGCTTGCCGCTGTAGGTGTCGAAATAGGTGATGACCGGGCTGCCCGCTCGGATATCGAATTCGTACTCGTAGACGCGCTGGGTGCGCTTGGTCTCGCCACTCGACCCGGTCAGCTGCAGCCAGCCATCAATGAACACCTTCCCGGTTTCGACTTCATAGTTGACCGATCGCGGATTGAAGGCGACGGACAGCCCATCGCGCTTGATACGGTCCACCTGCTGAGCCAGGGATTCCCGGATTGCCTGATAGACCCGGGGCGACATGATGTTCTCCAGGGTCCCGGCGATGAACTCGGCATTGCTCGGGGTGATGTTCCCCATCAAGGTGGCGGCGTAAACGCCCCAAGCTTTTTTGTAGCCGCCATCCGCACTCGACTGTGAAACGCGAACGGTCTCGTCGAGGTTCGGAGGTACAAGAACAGCCACTTCCTTTGAACTCATCCAACCGATGGTGGTGAGTAGTGCAAGAGATAGGGCCATCGGAGTCACGAACTGATGAATGCGGATTTCTGCCCGCATGCCGCCCCAGGTGCGGCGAAGTTGCTTGATGTCCATCAGCTGTGGAAATCCCGACGAAAGGGGTTACCCACGCTGTAGCCGCGATCGACGCCGATCCCATGCCAGTTGAGGAGGTGGATCAGATAACCCTCGGGCCGGGAATCCTTGTACTTTCGAAAGAGCTTCGAGAAAACGATGCCAACGGCAGTGCAGATGATGACCTGCTGAATCATGTAGCCGAGCAAGAAGAAGATGATGATCGGCATGGCCTCATCGAAGGACCAGAGAAGAAATCGCTGGGGTTCATCGATGAGGTGGGGCGTGGGTATTGGCTTCATGTGGTCTCTCGAAGGTGTCCTGCGGACAATCTAAGCGGAGAGCGTCGGGAGACGTGGGTTATATGAGGCCGTTTTTGGGTGCTTTTTCCTGCGTGTCCCCACACCGGCTGGCCTAACCTTGTCTCATTCAAGGAGACCTCAATGCACGTCATGAAAAATATCCAACTGCCCCCCTCTTCCAAGACGCTTGGACTCGCGGGGGTTATCGCTGCTGTGCTGCTCAGCGGGCCTGCCGCTGCTCAGTCGTTCGAAGACGAGATGATGCGTCGCCTGGAACACCTGCAGAAGCGAACCGCCACCCTCACGCGAATGGTTCATGAGCTGAAGCTCGAAGGCGCCTCACGCGATGCCAAGCTCGAAGAGCAGATGAGTTGGCAGCGGCAACAGACCGCAGATGTGGCCGCGCGCATGCGTGATCTGGAGCTGGGCGGCGACGGGTCCTACGTCGGCAACGAGCGATCGATTCAAACGCAACCGGCAAGACGGAAGAGCAACACGCAAGCCACTGGTGTAGAGCCGGCTGCTGCGGTGACCACGCGAGAGAGCGCAAAAGAAAGCCGGTCTGCCTATGAATATGGCTATGGCGATCAGTCGTACGCCGGACAGCCAGTAGGAAATGCCTCCTCCTGGGCAAACACCGGGGCGGACAACAGCTACCTGTCTCGGGGCGCCAGAACACCTGGCCAGAAAAGCCGACGATCTGATTCGGCAGGTCGTGACACCTCGGTGAGCCCAAGCAGCGGATCCACGGGCAGCGCGGAATGGACGTACAAGGTGGTCATCCAGTATTTCAACGAAACCGATGCCTACCAGGCGAAGGAAGCGATGGACGCGGCCGGTATCGAGGACGCCTATGTGCAGGCGTGGGGGAGCTCTTACCGGGTGGTCCTGGGTGAATACGATGACCGAATCGATGCTCGTATTCGCAGCGCGGTGGTGGACAAGAAATTCGGCCGGAAGCCGGGGATCTCGCAAGAGCGAGGATGACCGCTGCCTAGACCTTCTTCTGGATGTTGGAGGTCATCACCGCGAGGATGATCGCCACTGACACCGCCCAGAGGGGAACGAACAGCGGCGGGACGGGCAGAGGAAACACCAGGTAGGCGGGAATAGCTACGATCAGGGCAGCCACTGCGTGCATGCTGGCATAGTAGCGAATGGGCGAGGCGTAACCATAGGTCCGCTTTTTCACTTCCCTGGTCATGAATCCGTCGACGATTGCCGGGATGATCAACGGCAACATGAACGGCAGGACCTCAAGCAAGACCGAGAACCGATACAGGCTCTGATAGATGCCGTTCCAAACCGTCTCCATGCGGCGGCGAAACCAGGGGAAAGCCTCGCTTCCCAGATCCTCCAGTCCCGTCGATTTCTCGCGCGCTTCCTGAGTCGGAATAAAAAGCTGGAAACTGTGACGAACGATGCCGGTATCGTGAAAGGCACTCGTAAACCACCCGTCGGCTGCCTGACGGACGTGCTGCTCGGTGACGTCTCCAAATGACGCCCGCGTCATGCGCTGCTCCCGGCGCAGATTTTCGACCACACTATCCGGGGAAAAGAAGGCGGCCACCACAAGCACCTCGCAGAGAACGAGAAGCAGCCACATGGTGAGGGTCTTGAACATTGCGGATTAAGCCGCCGGAGAAAACTGCGCCCAGTAGTGGTTGGCAAACGGCCGGGCGAGCCGGTCAAAGCAATGTTCGGCCATAACCAGCTGCGTATCCGCTACGAGCTTTGCTGACACCAGCTTCGAGGTTTCAACCGTGGGCGCAGGCTGACTCTGGCCGCGCCAGAGAATGTAGGGCCCATCCATGGGACGCCAGACGTCATTGGGGTCAGAAACGCGGATAGCCCGGGCGCAAGCCACATCTTCCACGGTGCCGAATAGGCCTGCGAGGAAGGCGACCATGTAGCCTCGGTCCGCATCGTTGCAGCCGCCTCGATCGAACAAGGAGCGAACGCGCAATAGCCCGTCCTGCACCCCGGCATGGAGAACGCTCTTGGTGCCGTCGGCCGTGGGCAGAACATCACCCACATAGCCAGCCCATCGATAAGAGATGGTCGGCAGGCGCGGCCAGAGGGTGGCAAGCATTTCCCAGGTCGCCTGGTGTTCGTAGTCGATCAATGCGCTGCGAAACATGGCGCGCTGCTGCATGATCGACCATGCCGGCATCTTTTCCGACTCGCGATCCGAAAGCGGGCCCTTGGGATAGTTAGGATAGGTCATAGGGAACTGGGGCACATCAGGCCGCGGGTGAGAGAGTGCGAGCATCAGGGGTCTGTGTCTGAGTGGTAGCCGGATTATCGGCAGGCGTGGAATGTTTCTGGAGCCATGGCATATCTTCGAGCTCGGGATCGATCTTGCTCTGAAGAATCGGGAAGCGACCCTTCACGATCTTGCCGCCACTCAAGGTGGCGATGTAGTGGAAGTTGGGCAAGGAACCCAACAGCTCGGAGGGAACCAGGTCCGCATCATCCTTCTCGATCAGACGTTCGCCATAGCCGCCGACGAAGTTGGTCGGATCTCGGCCTTGGGCGACAGAATTCGTGTTCTGTGTGTGCATGAGAGTCATGAGGCTTGATGTGCCCATGGACTCGGTCAGATATTCCTGGGTGTTGCCGTCGAGTGTGCGCAGGGCAATCGTGTTGTTGAGGTTGCCGAGAATCTGGCGCGCCTTGGCCTCATTGCCCATGCGTGCCACGAAATCCGGGTAAGTCTGGGTGGCGACGGTCAACACGAACCCCGCGCCGCGGCCCTTGTTCATCAGCTGAACGGTCGGGTTGGACAACACCTCCGAGGCCTCGTCGATGAAAAGCGCGACGGTTCGATTGTCGATGCCGTAGTTGTAGCGATCGCCGGCGACCGAGGTGATGTCCGCGAGAATGATGGAGGCAATAGCCGCACCCACCGTGCCATCACTCAGGCTGTCGGTGCCGATATAAAGGACCTGCCCTTCCTGGATGACCTTGGCGCTATCCGTCATGGGCCGAGGGTCGTTGTGGTCATCAGGGTCGGGAGATAACAGATCACCCAGATCGCCGGACGTGAGCATGTCCAGGGTCGGCATGAGCGATGCAAGCATCTTGCTGGCGTGCTCACGCGAGTGATCGAAATAACTGATCAGGCCGCCGATGGCTTCATGCGGGGACTGGTGGATGACCTCGTTCTTGTACATCAGCACCAGGGCCATGGTGTCCTTGCTCGAGGAGGCCGAGGGCAGGCGCATCTTGGCAGCCTGCTGCTTGTAGGCTTGAATCCGAGAGCGCCAGCCCGGCACGAAGCGCTCGTAGTAGGACTCGAGCACGCGATGAAGGAGAGCGTCAGGGCCGCCCTCGATGTGACGGCGAAGTATCTTGAGGTTGGGACGCTCGCTCACGAGGACCATCGCCTGAACAATCAGGTTGATCACGCGCCAGGAAAATGCCACGAACGCATCGGACCCGCTCTCGGAGGGGATCAGCGTGGCAATCCGCGAGGCAATTTCGGTGGGTCGGTTCCAGTTATGCAGCGGATCGATACGCACAGAGCGCTCGGGAAAGGCAGGATGGAAATGCATGAAGGCATCCGGGCGCCCGGCCAGGATGCAGGCACGCTGCATCGTCTTTCGGGCGTCCTTGTCGCCTTTCGGATCGACCATGATGACGCACTCGCCACGCATGACGGCCTGGGTGACAAGAGTTTCGAACGCCCGGGTCTTGCCCGAGCCGGTTGTGCCAACCAGAAGCGTATGGCCCTGCAGGTGATCAAGCGGAACGAGCACATCACCCTCTTCCCGGTTGAGTCCGTGGATCCAGAGCGAGCCAATCGAGGAAGGCACATGACCGTGCTCATTGCGCTTGGCGCGGGCGCCTCGGAGCCAGGCATAGAGGGCTGGCGGTTTGAGGTGAACGATCTTGCTCTTTCGAACCTCGAACGCCAGTTGCGCATGCTCTTGGCGCCAATCGAAGCCCCGGCCCATCCAGCAGCGGTCCGGAAATTTCTTGACCAGCTTCGAAAGTTGTTCGGGCTTCATGAAGGTCAACGACTCGGGGCGAAGCATGACCTTGCGCTCCCACAGACCGATGGCTTGTGACCCTCGGAATGCCGCAAACCCTGTGCACACCACCATCATCCACAGGGCCGTGGTGTAGTGGGCGGGGCTACTAAGCCCGTAGAGCGCGCACGCCGCGGCGCCGGCCAGCCAGGCCATCGCGGAGTAAGCTTCGAAAGCGCTCCGCCAGGGAAGGTCAATACTGAGCTTCACGCGCTACCCCGCAAGGGCGGGAATGCAACGTGCGGGCTTGCTCGATGGGTATCCGACTTCTTGTGCGTCGCGCTGGAAAACAGTGGTCGTGCCAATACGCAGCTTCTGGCGGAGCTGATTGGGCGATAGGTCAACCCCGTGGGCTGGCCCTTCTGCCAGAAGCCAATCGACCGCGCCTTCCAACTCGAAGATGATTCCTTGCTCGCAGCTGGTAACAGGGAACGATGACGGCGTCTGCCTGGCATGGTCATAGACCAGACGTACAACCGGTTCCATGTGAGCGAGCCCGCCATCGGCTGAGTCGGTGGGAGCGGCAGGCTGGGGGTTGTCGCTGTGAGCAGATTCATTACGACTGAGCGTAGAGGAATCGGGCGACGGGGTTGGCGTCTTATCCGGCGTTTTTTCGCGCGGTTTTGCGTGCCCAGTCTGGGCCGGGGCTTTCGCCTTGCTCTGCGGTATCGGTGTCGCTGCCGGTGAGCGAGTTGCCTCTGGTTTGGCGAGGTTGGACACCTCAACGAGGTAACGCGATGGCAGGGGTTTGAGCACGAAGACTGGCTTCTTCCCCTTCTTGCCGGGCGCGGTGAGCTGACGCGTTTTTTGTAGGGGTTTGCTGGGATCAATCTTGAGCAGGTTGTGCTGCTCGAAGAGATCGGCAAGCTTGTTCATATCGATGGCCACGACATCCGCGGCAGCGCTTTGTTCAAGGTGGAACATCTCCTGGTCGATCCACCAGTGTTCATTGGCAACGAGCTCGCCTGAAGCGATTGCATCGAGCACTGTTTCAAGCATCTCACCGGCAATGCCCAGGCGAGAAAAGTAATTCTTTGCCCCATCGCTTGGCGATGGTGGTGCGGACGCGTGTTCAGTCTCGGCCGTACCGGCGTCAGACGCAGATGCAGGCTCCGATCCCTTGCTCGGGACTGGCTCAGCGACTGGGCTTGGTGAAGGCCCCAGTGATGGGTTCTCCGATGGCGGCTCCGGTGCGCCCGGGTCCTCATCTGCGGGAGTCTGGGTCAGTATCTCCCCGGTTTCGGTGTCAACCGCCAGTTCGTCGGTGGTCGGCGCGGCACTACCCTGTGGCGCATTGGGCTCTTCGCGGCTCTGGCGATCCACGGTCAGCGTTTCATGCTCAGTACCGACCTCAGCGTCGGGCTGGTCCTGTATCTCCACCTCAATGGGCTTGGGCCTACCCCGCGGGAATATCAGGTCGTCGCGAACCAGGCGCAGGCCAAGGCGACTCTTGTTGGCCTGGACCTGACTGAATTTGGGCAAGATCAGGAAAAAGCGCTTGGACTTGCCAGGGGTGTTGTCAGCGGGTTCAGCAAAATGATGGGCGATCAGGATATCCGCCAGGGTTTCGTTGTTACCGGGCACGCCGGTAATGCCATCGCGGGTCAGGCGCGAACGCACTTCATCCAGACATTGAGGGAACATCAGATAGGTATGCGCCTCATCAGCGACCACGCCGGCGCCAGGCTTATTGACGGGCAAGCCTTCCGAAATAAGGCGCTGGAGAGCGGACACGAACTCTTCAGGCACGGACCGGGAGACCGCCATCCCGTCGACGATGGCCGGGGTTTCCTTGAGGCTCTTGGCCACGCTGGCGCTATCGGCCTTCATGACCAGGTCATGCACCATGTTCTCCCCGGCCATGTCATTGCCGACCAGGGCGTTCATTAAACAGATCGTGATTCGACGTTCGCCTTCGGAGATGAAGGAGAGATGTTCAGCACTGGCCACCAGCGGGAAAATCGCGGGTGTAAATCTCTCATGAGTCTGGTGATACCGCTGGCAGACCCAGGTAGGGTGATAGGACTCAAGCCCGTGCTTGATCCCCCAGTGGGTTATCGATTCGAGATAGGGGTTCCAGTGATGCTTGCCACAGGCGCTGACGACGTGAAGATCAGCGGCAATTTTGCCGAGATCGTGGCAAAGCCCTGCCAGGAAGACCGCGAAGCGCCAGCGAGGTTCGTCATCTCGACGTTGACGGGCGGTTGCCTCGGGCGGACTGAAAAACCGCACGCTGGACGATCGCAGCGCGAAGAAGGCGACCTCAAGGCCGTGGTACAGCAGTCCTCCCATGCCTCGGTGATGGTTGGACTCGGAAGCCGGCAGTGACTGGACGAGCTCGGCATAACGCTGCATCGCGGGCTGATAAAGCCGGGCAAAATCGTCGTCGTTGACGCCGCTCTCTATGCGGATCTGATAGAGAAGGTTGCGATGCGACGCAATGAGATCAGCGGGCTCGAAAAACGGGATACCCCGGGGCAAGGGCGGGTATCGGTGAAAGTGGGGGTCAGGCTTTGGCCAGGGAGCGCGGCGACCCGGCCCAGGCCCGCTGCTCACGGGCTTGGCGAATAAGGAACGGATCATGTGCCGGGCCTATTTGAACGGGCGACACGAGTAGCGGTAGGTGTCCGGCAGTCGATTGGTCGAGACGAATCGCCATTCGGCCTCGGTCAAGTTCTGGTTGTTGCAGTAGCGGTACCAGACCGAGCTTTGCACCGGCAGCGAAGAGCCGGATGGGGCATGGGCTCGGTGGTCGGGGGCGGAGGCCTGCGCCAGCGCTGGCCGGTGGTACCAGATCGAGTAGCGATAGCCCGGAGGCTGGTCGACGATGTCACGCTGCCGATGATAGTAGGCGGCGGTGTGGGTCGTGGACTCCCGGGCGTCCGCGGGCGGCGTATAGAAATAGGTCGGCTGGACCGGTACCGGTTCAGGGGTAGACGAGCAGCCCGACGCTGCAAGTCCGGCGACCAGGGCGAGCGGCGCTATAAACCAGGAAGTGCGACTGAACATAGTGACGAAACATCCGATGTGATCGCCTGCCGGCGCTTGGCTGCCTGAGATTGTTGGCAGCGCTTGTTGCGGCAGCGCCCCCGATCCTGGACTGGCTCGCCACAGTGGCAGCAGAGACGCTCCAATTGCTTCTTGATGGCGCAGTAAGGACAGGAGTAAAGCTTCGGGGTGATGGGGGAGATGATGTAAGGGACGGAACAGTCGTCGCACTTGGTTGTGCTGATGGAGCCCATCCTGAGCTCCTTGAGAAGAAGCAGCGCCCGGGATATCCCGATCAATTCGTCGTCGAAATCGAGCGCGTAGTGCTCGTAGGCATCGACAAATCGGCCGGTGTCCTTGCAGTTGACCAGAGAACCACTTGAGACGAGGTTCAATTTGATGAAGCTGTTAGCCAGGTAACTCGACAGCCGGTGAGTGTTTCTCGTTGAGAAGAAAAAATCCGGTTTCGTCGGATTTTTTCCACTACGAGCACTGCATTGGTGCACCTCGTAGTACCTGTCTCGCAACTCTTTTTTGGTCAGGCCAGGACACATGATCTTGATCTCATTGATCCGTGCCCCGTATCGGATGAGCCTATAAGACAGACACACCTCTTCCAGTTTTGAACTCATGTTCCATCCCTCGTCTAAAGCCCCCCGCTACAGTGGGCTTGGTTCTATTCGACCTTAGTTCTTGGTGGGACTCGAGGGTTTTACCCCGCGTTTTTCGGCCGCTTTCGGCCGCTGATCACCGACACCATCGCCTCATAGTCAAGCAATGAATCCGCCCCCGGATCAGCTAAACATTTACCTCGTGAAACGCAAGCTGGCAAGTTTTTTTGTCATCCCTGTCCTACAAGGTGTCATCTTTATCTGTCTGGCCTGGCCGCAAAGTGTTGACGCCACAATAGATGTGCCGCAGCCGTGGGCACGGGCCGCGGCGCATGCCGGGGTGTGCTGGACGGTGCTTTACGGGATTGCGCTGAGGGAGTCGCGCACGCAAGGCGTCACAATTACGAGACCCTGGCCATGGACTGTGAACTCGCCGGAAGGGGCTCAATACTTCGAGACCAGGGCTGCGGCTAAGAATCACATCGAGAAGCTGATCCGGAACGGACAGAAGAATATCGACGTGGGGCTGATGCAGATCAACTGGCGTTATCACGGACACCGGGTAGATTGGTTGGTAGATGAGCTGCTCGATCCGACTCGCAACGTGATGGTGGCCGCCGAGTATCTGGCCGAGACCATGCGGGAGACCGACGGAGATCTGGAAAAAGCCGTTGGCTGGTATCACAACCGGCGACCGGCAAGGGCAGGCCCCTATGCCAGCTGGGTGCTGGAAGCAGCGAAGGTATTAGATAAGAACGGGAGTTGCGAAAATGGGTATGGAATCACTAGGTCGTCTTTCTGAATCCGGCGCCGTCGAATCTCTGGAACGGATGCGTCGGGACCGTCGGGACCTGAATGCGCTGTTTCTGGATCTATTGATCCGAGGCGGTCGCGCCGATTCGGAGGCCGATGGATTTGCCGGCGTGAGCCGAGATCTGCTGACCGCGATCACCGAACTGGATATCGATGGGATCGAACATCTGGAGTCCATCAATGTGCCGCTGTTCCAGGTGAGCCGGACGGCCGCGGTAACGCCAGAGCCGATTGCCAACGACTGGATGCTTTTCTGTGGGGCAGCCCTGAGCTTCCTGAAATATCTATTCGAAGGCAGCTGGACCGCGGTAGTTCTGGAGGTCGGCGGCCGGTGCGGTTGCGAGGCCGAAATACTGGGTCAGCGACTGGAAAACCAGATTGACCAGCTGCGCAAGGGCCAGATATCCATCGTGGCAAGGCCCAGCGAAGAAGAGATGATGGCCTACTTCGAGTCGGCAAACCGCATTAACGAGGGCGTGCTGGAGCATGCCGGGATCCAATTGCAGGAGCGCATCCGAAACGGCGAGCGCTGCCAGCTTTGCATGAGCAGGTGACATGGACATGAACGAACACGATCATTCCTCTGAATCCGGTGTTGACAACGCCCTTGCGAGCGGCGTTGATCGACTGGCCACCATCTTCGAGCAGCACCTCAAGTCGGAAAGAAAGAAGCAGAGAAACGCGAAGATGCGGCTTGTGATCCTGGCCGCGCCCCTGTTCGTCATGCTCTACATGGTGATGGCCGACATGATTCGGGCGACGTACGCCTCCATGTCGAAGGAATATGTGGCTGTCGTGAAGCTACGCGGGGCCATTGGCGATGGGAAGGGCCCATCCACAGGCGATGTGATCCGTTCATTGAATAGCGCATTCGAGGATAGCCGTGCCAAGGGCGTTGTCTTGCACGTCAATAGCCCAGGCGGCGGCGCGACCGCCTCTGTTCGTATTCGGGAGAAGATCGATGACCTGAGGGCTGCACATCCGGACAAGAGATTCATCGTGGTCGCGTCGGACATGATTGCTTCGGGCGGCTATCTGATCGGCTCGGCCGGCGACAAGATCTACGCGAACCAGACCTCTCTCGTGGGCAGCATCGGGGTGATCATGCAAAGCTTCGGCGTAGGCAACGCCCTTGAGAAGCTCGGGATCGAACCGAGAGTGTTCACGGCCGGCGAAAACAAAGCACGATTCGATGCCTTCTCGGATGTTTCGGAGGATGACCGTGCCAAGATCGAATCGATGCTGGTCGAGATCCACGAGGTGTTCAAGGATTTCGTGATCGCCGGACGAGGGGATCGCCTGGCTGGAAACATCGACGAACTGTTTTCCGGGGACATCTGGGTCGGTACTCAGGCCAAGGAACTCGGCCTTATCGACGGGTTCGCGAGTTTATCGCAGGCGATCGAATCCGAGTTTGGAACCGACAACGCGAGGGACTACGGACCAAACCCCGCGGCATGGGAGCAGATCCTTCAGGCTAGCCAGAACCTGCTCCAGGCGTGGGACCTTGGGACTCATGTGCAGCAGGGCGTCCGGATGGAGTTCGCCCGTTAGTAGCGGGTAACCGTTGGAGTTCCACCCTCACCGAGTCACGGCGGTGCGTTCCGCGGCATCCGGGGCGGGATTGATTCGCGCTTCCAAGGCCGCCGGGGCGAGCACAGCCGATGCTGCGTCACCACACGGGATCGTCCGGCCTCCACGCGCCTGATATTCCGGCCTCCCGCCGGTAGCAAGTCGCTGGATATTGATCGCGGCGTTCACGTCGCGATCGTGGGTCGCCCCGCAGGCAGGGCAGACCCAGTGCCGCATGGATAGCGGCATCGCCGTCATCCGGTGACCACACCCCGAGCAGGTCTTGCTCGTGGGCGCCCACCGGTCAATCACCACCACCTCACGGCCGCCCCAGGCGGCCTTGTAGATGAGCTGCCGGCGCAGCTCGGCCCAGGCGGCATCGGCAATGCACGCCGCCGGGTGGCGAAGGGCCGCGGTAGTCGCTAGTTTTTGGGCTCGTGGTCGAGGTCCGACAGGTTCGATTTCGTGTCGAACATGATGACCGACTCGGCCTCGTTTTCCGCCCAGAACTGGGCGCGATCTTCCTCGGCTTGTTCAAACCCCATCGCCCGAACGTCGTTGAATGTCTCAGTTATCTTGCTGGGGTCAACCGTGACCTCTTCGCCGCTATCGCCACCGAAGAGACCTGAGAAGAAGCCGGCATTCTGGTCACTTGATTGAGCCTGAAAGGTAGGCGCTTCGATGGAGCCATTTTGAAGTCCGCGCTCATACTCGTCAGCACCCATCTTGCCCGCATTTGCCTTGTAGGTAAGGTCTTGTGAGCTGTTACCGCCATCCCAGGGCGCTCCTGGAATCATTCCGACTCCACCATCGAACTCCATACCTTGCGCTTTCATCACCTGCATGCCTGCCTCGGCCACAAGCTGTTCGTTATGCTCCGAATAGTTGTAATCCACGGCCCCCATCAGCTGATCGACCCGATCGGCGCCGCGATATTCCTGGCCTTCCCCGTACTGCTGTTCGACCACGCCGGCGAGCTGGGCTGAGGCCAGATCGCGCTCGCCCGTACTGGGATTGAGGGTTGGATTGGCGTTTTCTCGGAACGTGTCGAACATCTGCCCCGACATGGTCTGAACCTCGTTGTATTCGCTGCCACTCATCATGTTGGCAATCGATTGGCTCGACAAAGGTTCATTGTTCTCCAGGGCTTGCTCGATGCGCTGGACGTTCTCGTCGGACAGAGAGATAGCGCCGGTGTCATTGGCGATCAATGCCGCGGAAGACGTGAAGGTGTCGTTATCGCGCAGGACCTGCTGCTGAAGCATGCCGCCGAGAGCTTGCCCTTGAACATCGTCTCCATCGAGCAAGCGGCTAGCAGTCTGATGTAGTGATGCCGCGGCTGAGCCTGCCCCTGACTTGGGGTTGTCCTGAAGTTGCTGCTTGAAGTTTTCCCAACGGTCTTCCATGCGTTCTGTAGCACCGGCGATCTGGGTACCGACTGCGCCCGGTTGATACATTTCTGTGCCGGAGCGGTCCGGCGTGCTGTTGTAGGCCGCCATCCGGACGGACTCCTCCGCCTGGTACTGATCGCCAATGCCTTGCCGATCCGACTGGATTTCCGACTGCTGGCCCTGGAAGTCCATGGGTTGCGGGCCTTCGGTGGGCGTGCCCGAATAAAGGTTCTGAAAATCCTCGAGCTTGCCGGCAAGTGCCTGCGCATCCTGGTTGGGATTGCTCTTCAGGCCCGGGATGAATTCCGAGACATCGCCTTCTCGAATGCCCTCCATCATGGCATCGCGGTACGCCATGGCCTCGAGCTGACGATTTCCCCCGAAGTCCTGGCCAGTCTGCTCAGCCCACTGCGACGCAGAGGGTTGAAGAGACGTCATCGAGATCTGCGAGCTACCACTGAGCTGTTGCTGGAAAGCCTGGCTCTCGGATAGCGATTCGTTCATCTCGCTGATAGCCGCCTTGGTTTCGGTGTAGCTCTCCTGGTCTTGTTGCTGGACCATCCGCGAGATCGAGTCGGTAGTGGACTTGTCCTGGCTTTGAGAAACCGTCTGCATCATCTGGGTGGACTGACCCTCGTCCGTTGAAATCTTGAGAAGATTCTGAACGTCCGCCTTGCCCTGTTCCGTCTGTCCGTATTCGCTTTTGGAGAGCATCTCAGCCGCACCACGAACCATCGCCTGGGCACCGGGGCCACTGTTACCCACTCCAAGGCTGCCATTGACACCGGCACTGAGGTTCAAAGCGCGTGCCTGTCTTTCGCTAATGCCCAGGTCTCGGGAAATGCCCTGACCGAGAATGTCCTTCACATCAGCCGAAAAACTCTGTGCCAACTGTGAGCTAGTGCCTGAGCTAGACGAATCCGTCGTCTTCAATAACTGGCCAGCCGAATTCATCACAGCTTCGCTTTGCATGTAGTTCGAAGCTGTGGAGGCCATCGCCTTTTCCGTGGACTGCATCGAGGACGTGGTAGCACTCGACATCGCACTATCCGCACGAATGGAGCCTGAGGCGCTATCAACTTCAGGCCGAAAGCCGTAGGTCGCCTGGCCGGCATTGTCAATGCTGGCCGACATCTGGCCGACCTTTGTGCCCAGCCCAGAATTCGACGCCGGCGAGGGCGAGGCAAAGGCCTCATTCGCACCCTCGGCGCTGGATAGATTGCGGGCCAGGGCTGTGGCTGTGATGGCGCTGCCATAGAGAAGCATGAGGACCAGCGCGGGCGTTGCGGCAATCAACATACCGGTGACGCCGATCCAGTCAGCAAGCGTGGCGTTAAAACGCCATAGTCCCTCCATGCTGCCGATGGCCGCATCAAGGTTACTGCCGGATGCAAAGGTCTCCATATCCCGGTTGATCACCAGCCAGGCATAGAGCTTGATGATGGCCATGATGGGTAGCCACAGTTGAACCCAGATGGTGATAAGCAGGTACTTACTGGCGAGCTTGATGCCCATAGGCCCGAGCACCACCAGGAAGGCAACGAGGGGTGAGACCGCGTAAACGAATGTCTCCAAGAAAGTCATGACCGGCTGCATGATTTCCTGGAAGGTCGAGCCGTTCAGCGAGAGTTTGAGGTTGCGCCGGTTTCGATTTTCCTCGAGCAGCATGGCCGCGGTGGTATCACCACGGGAGATATACCCCTTCTGCATGCCCTCGTCGACGTAGCGCATGAAGATGCTGTTGAGCATCCAGCGGTTGGCATCGATACCGTTGTCCAGCAGGGAGTGAAGGACGTTCTCGACATAATCATCGCCGTGATCAATGTCGTTGATGGAAAGGACGTCGTTGACCCGAGACCGCAGCGTGCCGTCGGACTGGATGGACGAGAGCATGTTCTCGATACGTCCGGTGGCCGCCAGGCAACTGATGTTGTCGTAGCTCCCAGTGTTCTCCTTGTAGAGCATATAGCTCGTGGCAGAGGGATACTTGATCCCGTCCCACGCGTAGGGGTCGGAGTAAATTGTGTCGGGATCCAGTCGTCGGTCACTGATGCCTCGCATCGTGCAGCGTGCGACATACTCAGGGACGTTGTGGCGTAGCTGACCCTGGGGTCCGTCCGGGGAGAACGTGACGTTGCGCAGATTCAGAAGCGCGTACAAGGGTTTGGTGAATGCCTCCTCGAAGATGCCTTCGTAAGGTGCGGTGGTACTGCCAACGGGGGAAAACCCCTGCTCGAACAGCTCCGTCAAGGCAACGCCAATGGTTGAAACGGTCTGGCCGATCGCCGCAACACCCACCGGGACATTGTCGACTGTCTGGGTCGCGCCGGTGTAGACATCCTCGATAATCACGGTGCCTTTGGGAATGAACATGACGCCGTAGATGATGAAGGCAATCAGTGCATGCTGGATCTCGAACTTCGTATCCATCACCGCGCGGATGGAGACCAGAAGAACCCCCAGGAGAAAACCAACGGATACGAGGCCCCTGAAGTCGTCGGTGTTGGTGATCAGGGCGATTCCCTTCATCACCTCGAAGAGAAAACGAGAATCACCGATGGCGAAGATTTCGTACATGGTTAGACCTGAGGAGTGGCTTCTGAAAGCTCAGCTATTCAGTAAAGGAAAGGTCGGGAACAGAGAAGTTCTGCCCGCGGGTGGACTCCTGAACGACGCTGTGCGCTTGAAGGAGAGCGACGAACTGGTCCTCCTCCTCTTTCATTCTGATCGACTGCTGGCGAAGTTCCTCGCGGACCGTCCGAATGCGATCGAGAAGAATTGAAAACTTCACGTTGTCGGTCTCGATGGCCTTGGCCGTAACCGCCTCGTCGACCGCGCCGAGTACCTCACTGAGCAATCGGTTGACCATTTCGAGGGAGATGATGTCGACCATCTGACGAGCAAAGTTGTTGGCGGCACCGGGGTAGGGCGCGGTTTGAGTAAGGATGGGCACAATGGGCAGCTCGGTGGCGCCGATGAGCGCCTCGCTGATGGCGTCAAAGCCGACGGTGTCTTGCTCGATAGCCAGGAGGATGCCCGGCGTCGCGGGCATACCATATTGCGCCGGGCCACCGAACATGATGTGTCCCACGCGATCGCGCAGGCCCTGGAAGTCCGGGTCGGCGGCGATGCGAACCACTTCGGTGCACTTGTTGTCGGGGTCATCGCCGGCGGGCGGGCAAGACAGGATTTCGGGGTTGTCGTCGCCCTCCCCTGCCTCGCGGTTGCCGTCGAGCAGATGTGACAACGTAATCCCATGGCCGATGGGGTTGATCTCGAGGGTCTTCTGGCCACCATTGTCGACGAGCTTGGTCACGACGGTGCCAGTGATGGACTGAAGCTGTTCCAGGAACGCGCGACGACCATCCTCATCAAGACCCGCTATGAATTCGTCGGCCACCTGGGCATCACGCATCGCCACATAGACGAGGTTCGCATTCCAGTATTTCTCCGCCAGCGCTGGATTGTCGTCGGCGGCTTCGGTGACCGGGTCCGTGCCCTTCGCGTTTGATTCAATCTCGCGTTCGAGCCAGCTATTGGCACTGGCGGCAGCTTCCTCGAAGGCATTGCCTTCCATGGAACTTTTCATGGCCGGCCCTATGCCGGTGACATCGTCGACCAGCCATTTGGCCATCTGACAGCTGTTGCGGGCTTCCTGAGCAAGTTGGCCAATTCGGCGCTCGAGGTTGCGCATGATCTCGGCACAGGTTGGGCAGACGGCATCAATCCCGAGCTGGAAGAAATAGCCAACCGCGTTGCTCATGATGCTGCGCAGATACTCGGTGAACTCATCCAGGTTGATGAAGGAGAAGGCTCCGCCGAATAGCGAAATACCGCCGCAGCCGGCGTTAAACTCGGGCGCCTGAAGATTGAACAGGGCCGGCGCACGGAGTTTGTTTCGCACCTCGACGCCACCACCGGTGAGCACCCCGCGGCGCGATCCCTCATAAGCGCCCGGCGCGGTGGTATTGACCATCGCCCCGAACATGTCGTCCATCTCCTGCTGGAGGCTGGCTCGGGCCGGGGATGTCGTAACAAGAAGCAGCGAGAGAAACACGGCTGCGATAGCGATTCGATTCGGGCTCATTGGGTTTCTCCATTGGCAACCCGGGAACGAAGAAAGCGGATAATCTCGGCCGGGTCCTCAGTAGCGGCCTCGTCGGGCAGCTCGTCGGGATCAAGCGAAATGAGGTAGTTGTTGCGGGGCTTGGTCGCCTCGTACTCAGCCTGGGTGATCCAGCCCTCGGTGACGCCATGGGCGAGCACGCCGGACTCCAGGTCATTCATGGACAAGAAACTGCTGGTCAGATGGACGGGTGGCTTAGCGCCGTAGGCCATGAACACGGCCGGCATTGCCGGGGGCGAGAGCTTGAATGCCAGCTCAGGACTGACCACGATCTCATCCTTAGGTACGCCTTTCAGGGTCGCACCGTCGGCGGAGATCCAGCTGACCTCCATGTCGTATTTGCCGGCCAGTGATTTAAGGGGTGTGACCTGTAGATCGCAGAGCTTGCAGCTCTCGTCAAAGACATAGATCAGGCCGCCGTTACTGGCTACGCGCCCGAGCGCTTTCGTCCTGGCCTGGTCAGCCCGGCGTGACAGCATCTGCTGGGCGCCCTGGGCCAGAGGCCTTCGGATACTGGCGTCCAGCAACGGGTCGGTGCGGATGGCGACTTGGGTCGCATCTGCGAAGCGCGTGCTTCGATCCATCATCAAACGCTGCAGATACAGGTAGGCGGTGACGTTCTCCATGCTGGGATCGTCAAGGGCCTGCCAGAGATAGGTTTCGAGGTTCTCGCGCAGCCAGGCCGAGGACATGGCCGGCGGACCCTGTTCAGGCTCACCGGGCTGGGGCGGCGAGGAAGCGATCGCAGGTGGTTGGGGCTCGATGGGATCGGGCTTGATGACCTTGACCTGTGCCTTGGGCGGCGGTGGCGTCAGATCAGGTGGCTCAATCTCCGGCGCCGGTTCCGGCTCGGGCTCGTACCAGAACCAGCCGCGCTCGTTGTCATCGTAGTAACGATCGGGCTGCCCCGCGGCCATTGCCGGGACAGCCAGGGCGGCAACGAATAGGATGTGGGCGCACTTGTACATGCTCCCAAGGTAGCGCCGGACCGTGGGGGAAGGTGACGTTAAAAGCGGGCCGTTTGCAGGGGATTACGAGCCTGATTAGAAGGCAGTTGAAAGGAAATCATCGAGGGCCGTGACGTACTGAACATCGGGTGCATCTGAATCAACCGAAAGGGTTGACCAGTACAAGTACGCCGCTTCTTCGGTGGGGAATGGCGTGGTGGTCAGCCGGTATCGCACGGTGCCGAAATAATCGGAACGCGAGAGTACGCCATTGGACATCCCGAACCGGTCGAGGATAGCGTCGCTGGGGCGATCCTCCCCTACCCAAAGCTGGACGACATAGCCGGTGGCGCCGTCGAGCGCATCCGGTTCCTGGGTCAGATCAATCAGGCCGGCAGGATAGGCGACCTTTGACATGGGTGCGTCTTCCACGACGACGGTGTCTGGCTCGGACGGAGAGATTGATTCATAGGTACGAGTGGACACACTGACATCGGCCAGCGTCTCCCCGTCGACTCGTGACAGGCAGATGTAGGGATCATCTGTCGTGGGGCTGCCGATGTAGGCAATACTGCGGTTACCGATACGCTCGTTCCAGTTGAGGATGGATTCGTAGCCCTGCGTCCAGACGATCGTACGAAATCGGGGGATCGCCAGGCGCGTGGTGCGCAGCGATCGCATGACCTGGCGTTCGTATTCGGAGTCCCCAATGCATTCCGTGGCAATGGTCCGGTCACCGGTCTCGGGATCGGGTACATTGTTCACTTCGATCTTGCAGGAACCGTTGGCGCGCACGTTTCGGGAAAAAGCCGCCTGCAGTCGATCCATGGCTGCCTGGCGCTCGCTGGTCGAGCCGCGGTGGACCACCTCTCCGACACCGGGTTCCTGAAGCGAAGCCGGCTGATAACTCGAGGGGGAACTGGCACAGGCAGAGACCAAAAGAAGGGAAGCCGGCGCGAGCAGCTTGTTGAAGCGTTTGAGCATGAGCGGACGGATTGTCTGGTTCATTGAGAAATGATCGTCTGATCGGGCAAGGGCGTTCGCGTTTTAACACCCCGGATTAGAGGCGCTTTTTCCGTCTCGGCCCGACGTGTCGGCGTTGGCTGGTTAAAAAGTCATCAATCTGTAACGCGGCCGATGAGCACAACCAATCCGGCAGAGCCTGGTCGGCTTACTCACAAAGTTATCCACAGCTCCTGGGGAAGGCTCACTCGGCAGCCCGCAAACGGAGGTCGTGCAAGTCGATGCCCAGAGACTGGGCCGCGTTCTGATGGTCGGATTCGGTGGGTTCGGAGATCCGGCTACTCCGGATCCAGTTTCGCCAGAGCGCGTTGAAGGATTTCTTGTCCGGGTTCTCTCGGTAGGACTTGGCGAATAGTGCATTGGGGGCCAACACCTCATCGTAGAAATTCTCTCGCTCCACCGCCAACGTCTTGCTTGACTGCGATGCCTGCCATTGGTCAACCAGGTAGGCGGGTAAGTCCCGGGACTCGAAATCAAGTAGGCGGTCCCGGGCGGCGCGTTTCGCCGTCTCGACAGGGTCTTCTTGAGACTCACGCTCCGGCTGAGCGGCGAAGGCAAGCACCTGCTGCTGACACACCTGGGCGGGGCGATAATCATTCACGATGGCACTGACCGTGTAACTCGCCAGATTGGTGATCTTGTCTGGTGACCGCTGGTAGCGGTCTGCCACCACGCGCAGGTTGCCGCGGATGCGCTCGTGGTCGAACCTGGACATGAGGTCGACTGCCCGCGAGTGGTCAATCCCGAACCCGAGGAGGTGCTCGAAGAGATCGGGATCCGTCTCCACCACGCTGTCATCCACAAGCTTGTCCAGCCGCTTCGACGAAGGAAAGCGAGGGCCGGTGTATTCCGGGTTGTCCCCGATGGCAAAGCGAATCGCCACCACTGCCCTGCCCTGCCGACGAAACTCCGGTTCGACGCGAATCTCGGAATTTCGATTGCAGTCCTCCGTGGCCGGCTTGATGACCCAACGATTGAGCTCCTTGAATGCGAGATAAGCGGTGCGATGGCCGACACCCATGAGGCCGCGAAACTGTTCGAGGGTCCACCAGGCTGTGTAGCCGAGGTCGCGATATCGCGCGCAGTTTTCGTAGAGGGCAAGGGAATGGAAGTGGGTGAACAAGGACTGCACGCCCATGTTGAGTCGCGCAAAGACCTCGGGCTGAAGAAGGCGGTCAACCAGGACGGCGGAATAGGAGTAGCTGAGCTGGCCATCATCGATGGCGTAGCCGGCGAGAAGGGATGTGTTTCCGTAGTGGTGCTTCGAACGGCTATCGGTATAGGCCCACTGGATCTTCTTGTCGACCAACCCATCCAGGGTGGCCCGAGTGCGCGAATAGTTCCGGGTGTTCTCGCCCAGGCGGGCAAGTAGCTCACGCATGGGCATGCTATGGCGCCAGTCAATCTCGACGCGTCCAACAGCATTGGTCTTCATGGCATTGGAGATGAGGATGTTCATCGCCTGGCGCTCGCGAAGAGTCAGCGCCGCGGAGATGTGAACCGCATCGACCTGCTTGTTGAGGACTTCGAGTTGAGGGTGCACGAGGGAAACGTAATGCCATGCCATGGAGAGGCTGTGATGATCTCGCAGCAGGCGGCGGGGGTTGGCGGCGAAAGAAAGCTGATGAGACCCGGCTTTCCAGCGCTAATGCTTACACCTTATACCGCCCTTCTCTACACCGTTAGGCGCTAATGTTTACACCTTGGCGCTAATCCTTACTCCTGAGTTCGCCAATGTCTCCACCGTGGGCCGCCAATTGCTACACCGAAGCGCGCTATTATGGACACCCATATTGATGTAAGTGACTGTTTAACATGGCGGTTCTTGGTGCTTAAATAGGGAACTGCAGAAAAGAATAAAGCTGCCGCCGCGGTTTTCTCTTGTGTTTACGGTACGTTCTGGGGTGAACACGACCGGTAGATAGAATCCCCAGGATGACTCAGGTGCCCGTATAAAGGGGGTCGCCACCCGATAAGGGTGGCGCTCCCAGGGTGGAGAAATGGGCGACATGCTGTGCTCACTACGGTGGAGATATTGGCGCTACTGTTGCGCCCCGCCCTGCCCTTGCGTCTGAAGTCGTGCGTAGACCATCTTCAGCATCCCCGCTACATCCGAGATGCTGGCAAGCCCTGGCCGAGCTCGTCGAATCTGGGTTGCGACAAGCGAGGCCACATAGAACGCGTCAGCAGGCCCTACCGGCACGGCGATTGAGCGAGACGGCGCCCGCACCTGGACAAAGACCCTGCCCTGCTGGTTTTCGATGCGAAATCCCTTGTCGTTGTTCGGTCCATGATTGCTGAAATCACAACCGGGGATGATGCCGAGGAAGACAGCGGCCACCGAGAGCAGCTCGTCTTTGGTGAACTGCACGCTGATCTTGTTCGACCAGTCGTAACTGCGTGGCGCGTTTGACGCCGCAGCCTCGAGCTGAAGTGTCGGGTGGTTGCGGCGGGTCTCGGTAATCTCCCACGTCAACGCACCCTTGCCGCCGTAGACATGGTACTGACGGCGCTCGCGTTCATGCGCCGTGTCCTGCCCGCCCTGCCCTGCTCCATCCCGAGCTGATCCGGCCTGCGGGCTATTGACGCGCTCTTCTCGATGAGTCGGTTGCGCATTGTCGTTTTGGGTCGCGCCGGATTGTTCGGGCGCCTGGGCCTGACGATGATCCGACATGGCGGCGACATGCGCCGGATGCGGCCCTGGCTGGCTCGCCTGACTCTGAGGCAGGAATGGCTCGATCACCTTCTCGACATGCTTACGCGCATTCGGCTCGCGTGCAGCGCGGTTGAAGGCGTTGGTGAGCGTCTCGATACTCGCTACCTGCATCAGGTCTGTATGGGCCTGGGGCGTGATAAGCGGTAACCCGAGGGCTTTCAACCCCGCGCTGAAACACTCGAAATCGGTAAGGCTGGCGCGGGGCTTGTAGGCGGTCTGGGACATGACATATCTCCTAGTGTTCATTCACATGATGCCCGACTTTCGAAAATTGCAAGCACCCGTTGACACGCCAAATGCCGGCGCCAAGGGTGGGAATGTTCCACGTAGAACATTCCAGCGATTCGCACGGGAGGGGGCAGGCCCACTCTTGTCCCAATTGGGACATGTTTAATATCAGTGACTTAGCGCGCCTAGTGAGCCCGCGCCGTATGCCTTGTCTCATCAGGCCCAGTAACCGCCCCGAGCCATGTCCCAATTGGGACATGGCTATTATCAATGACTTAGCGCGCCTTTTCGATAAATCACCGGGCTGGTGGGTTTTCGGCTAACCGGGGGCGCTATACACTGCGGCAAGCTCATGCGTGTTGCATATCGCAGGCTTGGTGTTATCTCTCTGGTAACTGCCCTGCCCTCAACGGGGCCGGGCGCCATTCAATGACAGGAGACATGCCGTGGTTCTTTTGAGCCTGCCTCAGCGTAAAGGTGGTGTTGGCAAGACGACATTGGTTCGGATTCTGGCGGACTATTTCGGAACGCGAAAGCGGGTGCTCTTGGTCGACTTTGACGATCAATGCAACCTCAGCAACATTTTTCTGCCCATGGAGTATGTGGACCGCGGTCGGCACATGCGTCCGCCCCTCCATCCTGATTTCGATCCTGCAATGCCAGACATGGCGGACTGGTCCGGGCGGAGTTCGGTTGCCGATATTTTCTTCCCGAATAGGATCATCTATCAGTACGAAATCGCCCAGCTTGGGAGGGGTCGTGTCGATATTCTCCCGGCGGATAGCCGCCAGCTGATCGACGTGCGAGAGAGGGAGAAGGAATTGGAAGAGGATGGGTGGGAGACGCTGGTTGAGGAGGTGATCGGGGATTTTTTTGGGAGCCGGGAGCTTGCCAATGAATATGACCTGGTGATCTTCGATAGCGGGCCGAGCGAGAACTCTCTGATGAGGGGCGTTATCAAGGCCTCCAGCCACGTAATTATTCCGACGATCATGGAACAGCAGTGCGTTGACGGGCTCACCAGCATGAGCGGGATGATCACAGAGGAGCAGCAACGACGCTCGTCTTCGCATCCTTTAACGGTGGTTGGGATCCAGGTCAATATGTTCCGAAAGGGCACCTCGTTGCACGCTGGGTTTCTGGAGAACGTGCGGAATATGCCCGTGGTTGGAGAGCTTCTATCCCCTGTAATACTGCCGCATCGGGTGGCTTATGCGGAGCGAGACGTCAAGGGTGTGTTGCCGCGGTCCATCTTCGACTTGAAGCCCAGCGATACGGCGAGGCAGAAAGCTTTGGAGTTCTGTCAGTTCGTTGACTCGCGGTTATTTGAGGGTGACGCAAATGCCTCTTAAACGACCGAGAAAAATCGACGCGATCCGTGACGCGCAGACGGGATTGTCTCAGGGTGCCGCTTCGTTGAATCGAACGAGTTCCGGGGCTATGGCCGCACGGGCTACTCGCGTTCCTGTGTCCGATATCCGACCCGACCCGGACAATGCGCGGCAACTCAACATGACGATGGCCGTACTCAATGGCGAGGACAGCCCATCTGGAAAGGATGTCGCGATCGAAGTCGAGCACATTCAGAGCTTGAGCCGGTCGATCAAGGAATCTGGGTTGTTGCAGCCGGTGGTTGCTTATGAAACCACGGGAGGTGCCATCGAATTGCTCGCTGGGGAACGTAGATGGTGGGCCTGTCAGCTGGCAGGGCTGGATACCATCGATGTAATGCTATACCCCGAGAAGCCAACCAACGGGGCGGTGAGAAAGCTATCGGAAAACCTTCACCGCCGTAATCTGGATCTCGGAGGAGTGTTGCGTGGACTGATGCAAATCCTCGACGAACGGAAGGCGCTCGGGGACCCGATCCAGACAGGGGACGCGCTGAAGGAAGCCACGAGCCTGCCAAGGACCACTGCCTTTCGTTGGTGGCAGGTCCTGAATGGGCCCGAGGATATTCGAGAAGCTATCTACGCAGGCCGCATACCAAGCCTGCATGTGGCCTGTGGTCTATTGGATCTGACGGATGAGAATCGAAAGCTACAGATCAAGACGCAGCAATTCACCGATACAAGCCCCGATAACAGTCGCCAGAGCAAACCACAGAAACCTGCTGTGAAAGCTCAGCGAAAGGGGAGGGCGCTGCGTCTTGGCACCACTAAGAACAGCGATGTGGTCAGGCAGATCGTCAATACGATGGCGCCGCATCTGGCGACTGATGTCTCCAACTGGAACGATTCCGCTGCAGTCGAGAAGGTCTGGCGCCAAATGCTTGAAGAACTGGCCAGGGATCAGGATCAACCGAAATAAGCTCGGACACCTGAGCGCAGGGGAGGGTGACGCAATCCAGGACACCTCAGCGGTGCCGAGCATACGCAATGTCGGACACCTGAACGACTGAATAGCGTGATCGATCACTGGGCACCGGAGTCTTCGGCGTTCGAGATGACGCAATGTCGGACACCTTCGCGTTAAATCGATTGCCGATGACGCAAGCTTGGACACCTGAGCGAGTTGCCGGCGTATCGTCGACGCAACGTCGGCCACCTGAAAGACGAGACGGTGCTCATCGTGCGCCTCCCCAACTATTTGATCTCACGATCTGAAGAGAAAAGCAGCAGCAGACGAGGGTGATGCTTGGGGACCAGGCCTGCTGCGTTTTATAGCTTCAAGCAGGGCTTTTAGTTATTCGAGCTTCGTTTATAAGCCTAAAAACAAGAGGTTATAGCTTGTTGGGTGGCTGCAATAGCGCGCATAAGTGTCCCGGATAGCGCGATAGCCTGGGCCGGAAAAGCGCTAATGGATGGCCGGATTAGCGCACGAGTGACCATAATAGCGCGTGAGGGTGGCCAGTATAGCGGGCGTTGGTGGCTGGATGAGCGCTGCGCTAACGAAGGCGTCGACACACCACTCGAATAACTCACTGACGGCGTCGTGACGACGTTCACCCGCTATAGGTGGCCAGATTAGCGCGTGGCAAACACCGATCGTGATCCTGTATTTATCCCCTGCGGTCAGTGGCTTGGATGAATCATCTGATGACTGACGCTTATTCCGATGTGTGACGGTGTCCTGTATAGCGCAAGTCGAGCTGACTGGGAGTTGCTGAAGGTGTCCAGATAAGCGCGATTGCTGGTGTGAAAAGTTTTCTACGCAGTGAATCTGATCCTCAGGTGTCCACAATAGCGCGCTAACGCAAACCCGGACACCTGAACGGCCAACGATAAACGACTGAAACATCGACGGTTTTAAGATCGCTCCCGGTAAGGGTGTCCAAAATAGCGCGCTTTGCCTTGATCTGAAGAGTGCCTGGAGAGCGGTTGACAGGCCTGTTGCAGGTGATAAAAAGCGCTCAGGTGTCCGGCTTTGTTGCAGGCCTCTAGTATGCTCAGACATAACGAAGAAAGTGGTAAGGCAGTCGTACTGCGTAAGCACGTCGCTGCGGTTCACGTCGTGTCGCCGCTCACGCTCAAAGAAAAGCAGATGGCCAACCTGCTTCTTGAGAATGCCATGCGCAACAGCGACGACGGCGGAAGTATGACCAGCCACAGCATCTACATGCCGGATCTCGCTGAAGACTTGATGGGCACGAGGAAGAACCGGGACCGACTGAAACGCGCCCTAAACGGCTTGCTGAAAAAACGAGTGGAATGGGCCTATACGAACAAGGACTATCAGAGGGAGTGGGGCGCGAGTAGTTGGTTGGCCGGCTATCACTTCAACGGGACAACCCTGGAATACTCCTACAGTGAGCAGCTGGCGGACAAGCTCGTGAAGCCCGCCGTGTGGGCGCGAATCAACTTGAGCATTCAGGTCCAGCTCACGAGTCTGCACAGCCAGGCGCTCTATGAGAACTGTGTCCGGTACCGCGGCACGGGCAGGACAATGATCTGGGACCTTGAGACCTTCCGAAAGCTGATGGGGGTGGACGGCCACAGCATCTACCAGCAGTACAAAGAGCTGAATCGGAAAGTGATCAAGCCGTCGGTCGAATCGATCAATGCGTTCACAGAGATTGAAGTCGAACCAACAATTTACCGCGAGGGGAAACGGGTAAAGCGAATTGGATTCCTGGTCCGTGAGAACGTCAATTACGAGGGACCGAATATCCCCAATGCCGACTTGACGGGCAGGGACGTGGATCCAAAAGGCATTGAGGATCGTCCCGAGACATTCTCCGCCATGATGAAGTTCGGGATCGACCCGACACAGGCGGTCGCGCTGCTGCGTGACTACGAAGACGACCAGATACTGGACAATCTTCGGCTTGTGAGTTCACGGCTAAGAGACAAGCCAGGCAAGATCAAGAACGTCGGGGGGTATGCCATCAACGCCATCCGACGTGATTACCGAGCAGAGCATCTCGACCTGCAGGCCGCGATGGATTTCTCTACGCCAGAAGAAAAGGCAAGGGACGAGGCCGACAGGATCAAGCGGGAAGCCGCTGCCGAAGTCGCTGACTTCGAATCCGATTACAAGGACTGGCGCGTTGACCGATGGCTGTCGAGCGTGGATGAGTCGGTGGTCTCTGAGCACTTCGAGGAATTCATGGAATCCATGGCGGTGAAATACCCAACCATGAAGAAGATCCTGTCCAACCCCAATCACAAGGGTACCGTAGCCATGTGGCGCGAGTGGATTCGAGAGCACATCCTCCCAGCGCCATCCGATACAGAACGGCTGAGCTTCGCCAAGGAGAGCGGCTTCCCGCTCAATGAAACCAGGGTGGCCGCGGGTGAGGCGCCTCTGGTGGGATAAAAAAAGACCGCCTCCAGATGGAGGCGGCCTAAAGGGTAGTGTTGGCTACGCCGCTTTCGCCGTGAGACGAGAGCGAAGCGCCCCGAACAACGCTTCCGCCAACCCATCAACTGAGTCAACGAAGGCGTAGTCGCGGTCAAAGACCGACGGCAATCCCGATCGAGCGTCCGAACCAATCCCCAGAGCAATCACTTCGACGTTTTCACGTCGCAGACGTGCAATGACGTCCCGTGTCGCCTCGAGTCGGTTGGGCATCCCGTCCGTGATCACCACGACGAGCTTGCGCTCGGCATCGGACCAGGCCATTTGGGTGGCGGCCGCCCAGAGAGCATCCGCCATCGGTGTACCACCACTGGCATGCACGCCGTAACGCCGGAGCGTTCGCGACGGGCGCTCGCCAGGCCGAGTCAGCACCTCCGTTGCCCCGGACCGGCCGGGGAAGAGACTGACGGCAACCTCAGCATCAGGGATGCGCTCAAGCGCCATACCCGCTGCCGCGGTGGTCTTGACGGCCAGATCGACCTCATGGCCCATAGAGCCACTACGGTCGAGCAGCACATGCACCGCCGTGTTGACGGCCGGGGCAGGGTCTTCCTCTCGAAAGAGGTCGATCTCCCCGGCCAGCAAGCGGTGCACTCGTTCCGGCTCGATCTCGATGCCATCGGTTTCAAACCGAGTGTCATCCAGATTCTGAGCTTCGAGAAGCCCTATGAGCCGGACATAAGCCGCCCGGGCTGCCGCGTCCACACCGCGCCGGATTTCGCCGGGGTCAGCTGTGTCCGTGGCAACCTCAGGGTCGCTGTCGTAGGCACCCAGACTGTTGTCCGAGTAACGACCATTCTGGGCTATCTCCTGAATCTCCTCCTGGAGCTTGTCGGAGATATCCGCGATGCGACCCGTGTCCTCACCGGAGAGCATTTGCGCTGCCGCCTTGGCGACAGCCTGGCCATCACCAGCACCCGTGCCACCGGCGCCGCCTGGATCAGAACTCTGATCTTCGGGCTTACCGGATGACGAAGTGCTGACCTGGCCATCTTCGTCTGCCTTGCCGGCCTGGGAGCCATCTGCCGGCTGATTGCCGGAGGATGAGTCAGCACCGTCACCAGACGAGGCATCGTTGCCACCGTCATTGGTGTCGGACTGGGTTCCCTGGCCGCTGTCGGCTTCGGACTGGTCACTGTCCTGGTCGCTGGCATCGCTGCCGTCGCCGCTGGACGAACCGTCCTGGTTATTGTCTTCCGGGGGCTCTTCGAGAAGGTCCTTGACGAGATCGGTGATCTCGCCGGCAATCCTCGCTGAGTCCGCGGTTGACTCGGCCTGCTCGATGGAGAACAAGGCCTTCTCGATCGCATCACAGGTCGATTGGGGTAGCACTGCCTCCAGCTGATCCTTGGCCCCTTGCGCCCAGTCGAGCAGGGCGTGTTGGCCAAGAATCTCACCACGGCCTCGGTAGAGAACGTAGGCCTGGAGGATGGACAGCGGGCTGTCCTCGTTGGTGGCCGGCTCGAACCAGCCCTCGCCATCGACGAGGTTCTGAACCAGCCGAGCCAGGTGCTTTCGGGCACCGGGGTAGAGGCGCATGACCTGCGTCTCCATCCGAACGTCCTCGAGCGCCTGGTATAGCCACCAGGTAGTGCCGAATGCCGCGTGGACATCAAAAGCCGACTGACTGGCTTTTCCATCTGGCGGGGTCGGCCGGAGCGACGGATCCGTGAACCGGTTATGTCCTCCCTCGTGGAGAGTGAAACCGATCGCACGAACAGCGAAGTCCGGATCATTGATGTCGGCGGCCGGAATGACCACCGATTCGAAATCAGTGTAGGCGCGAGCGCCCGACATCCGAAAACGAAGGTTGAGTTTGCGGGCCAGCATCCCACACAGGATGGGAAGTGACTTCGCAAGAACTTGATTTGCCATGTTTCCTCCAGATCGGCGGAGCGGCGTGAGCCGCCCCGCCTTGAGGGTTAAAGGACGAACCAGCCGCTTGTTGCGGACTGATTTTCGGTCTCCGGTTGTTCCTCATCGTCGGAGTCGTCGGCATCACCACACAGCGCTTCTTCAAGCTCGCGTGAATCAGCCGGCGCCTCAGATGAGGTCGGAGCGGGTTGGGTGTCATCTTCATCGTCCTGCGACTCGTCATCGGCCTGGGAGGCGCTGGCGAAATTGCGCAGCGACTCCGTATCCCGGAGAAGCAGGGCGAGACCCTGAAGGGCTATGAGAGGGGTACCCTCGATCGGCTGCCCCTTCGGGGGAAGCTTGTCGAGGACCTCATCGATCCGGCTCACGACACTTCCAATGCCGCAATCCAGAAAGCTCAAGCCATCCAGTTTTTCGCGGAAGCGCTGGAAGGGCCGTCGAATGGCGTGCGTTGCCACAGACTTACCCTCAAGCGACTCCCGATAGGTCTGTGCCGCCTCGACCGCGACTTCGTGGTAGAGGTTGGACACGATGCCGTTGACGGGAAGCTCTTCGCTCTCGTCAACGGGGCTTAGCCGGTAGAGATGAAAGGCGAACTTGGTCTTCGCCTTCACCCGGTCGAGGGGGTCAGCTGCGTTAGCCACAGCTGGCGCCCACTCCCCGGCTTGCGAGGCCCAGGCCTTGACGGCCTCGGGGTACTCGTTGAAAAAGCTGACAGAGGCTGAATTGAAATCACACTCGGCTTCGTTCAGCTCGCTGACCACTTCCTGTTTGCGATCCAGCGGGATGGCAAAGCCACCCATGAATCGGGTGCCGTAGCGAAGGCAAATGCGTTCGCCGCGGCGACGGATGGTGTTCAGCGGTTTGACCAGAGATGGGTTGAAGGTCTGCTTCTGGCCCAAGCTCATCAGCTCGGAAGGCGGAACCTTCTGAAGCCTCAGATCCTCGGCAAGATTTGCCTTCTTTCCGGTCGGGACGTCAACGTCCAGGTGGACGCACACGACGTTTTCGAGCAAGGACTCATCAGACATGATGTCCCTCCATTGGGTATAGATAGGTTGGGTTCGAACCCCCACGACGGACGCCGCGGAGAAGTTGGGTGTCCCATTGATTTTCGAGATGGGCATTCTCGGTAGCCCCGAGGGGCGACTACATGCCGGCGCCCAAACGGCGGCCAGGCCAGGGAATCCGGTAAAAGGGGGAGGGGGCGTAATGCCCCCTCTCCTAATTGCCCGCTACTCGCCCTTCTCGATGAGGCCGAGCATCTGACGAATTGCTTCCGCGTCAGATGGTGTTGCTCGTCGGAGCAGACAGGCGTCGAGAGACCTTTGGATCGGACTCTCGCCTTTCTTTTCGACGTCCTTCCAGAGAAGCGCATAGTGCGCGACCTGGAGGAGTTTTCGCGTGGAGATGGTGATCTCCAGCGCGTTTGCCGACTCGGCACCCTCACGGGTACCGATGTAGGAAGCACGAACCTCCTCTGCCAAACGGCAGAGAATGGTGCGCGCCACCTCGGGCAGCTCTGGCTGAACCCGGGCCAGGAGCGCTTCCTCGACTTCGCGTTCGGCATAGCCGACCTCGATGTAGATGAAGCGATCCGTCGTGGCGACATCCATACGCGAAACACCCGTGTGGAGGCCGGTTTCATCCCCACCGCCGGCGCTGTTGCCGGTGGCAAGCACCCGGAATCCCTCTGCCGGGACAATCGGGTCGCCGCCAAGCTGAGGCACGATCAGCGGCGCGCCCTCCATGAGGGCATGCAGCCGGGTCACCTCCCGGGGATCCAGTCGGTCGATTTCATCGAACAGGACCGGATACCCGTTTCGCACGGCCGCCGTGAGCGGTCCATCCTCATAAGAGATGGCCGCCCCTTCCTTGACCACGACCCGGTACAACACCGAGTCGAGCTTCATCGACTTCCCGCAGGGGATGACGATGAGCGGCACGTTGAGTCGAGCAAAATACTGCTCGGCCAACGAGGTCTTCCCCGACCCCGTGGGGCCGGTCAGGAACAGACCTTCGGACCCGGCCGCCTTAGCCCACCAACTGGCGAGCTCGGAGACGAGCCGTTGACGGAATGCGTAGTTCGGATCCTTTTTAGGAAGGAACTCAGCGTTTTCGCCCTCGCTACCACCTGGGACGGTGATCTCGGAGGGGATGGGCAAGCCGAAGTTGTCGGCCAGCGAATAGGATTGCGAAAATTTCACAGTCGTCTCCTAGTGGATGAGCGTGGCGCGGAAGTCTTCGTGGCGGGTTAGCCAGGCGAGAGACTCCTGCAGTTCGGTGGGATCCACGCCTGTGCATGCGCAACAGGCCTGGTATGAGAAAGGCGTCATCGGGTGGTCCTTTGGCACCAGCGGTGCATGGACCCAGGCCCAGACTTCGCCCTTTTGCGAGTCGGAAGCCCTGCCATCTAGCAGGGCGTGGAGGGATCGCTCAAGCACGCCGTCATGGAGTGCGAAAATGTCGCGATCGGTCCACTCAAAGGTTTCCTCGACAACGACATCATTGATGTCGTCATCAGTGTCGAGATCACCATTCGAGAAAAAGCCAAGCAGTAGCTGCTCGGTATCTTCCGGTTCGGCCTTGCGTCGTGCGCGCCGGATCGTCCGGCGAGCAATGAAGTCGGCCTGTTGCTGACCCCCTAAGAGGGCCAGAGCAAGTTGAGTACCCATGGGTTTCTCCTGCGCAGAAGAGGAGAGACCTCGCCCCTGGAGGGACGAAATCCCTCCAGTTGGGTGGGTTGGTTTGGGTGGTCCGGATTTAGCGAGCCGGACGGACTCGATCTGCCCACAAGGGGCGAGAATTCGGTCGGGCATTCACCCTTTCTGCGAAGGCCGGCATCCAGCGTCCGGAGAAAGGGCGCTCATTGAATGAGCGCCAGGTAGGTGAGGGTCAGATGACGAACCAGCCGCCACCGTCACCATTCACTGCTACGGCCGGGGTGTCCGGCTCGGTGTCTTCAACATTGCTGGGTGCAAAGCCGAAGCGTTCCGAGGCTGCGTTTTCCGCTTCGCCGGTTCGGCAAAGCTCCTGGAAGTCACACAGCCCGCAGGGGGTGTTGTAGGCCATCCGCGGACGCCGGTAGAACCGGCCTTCACGGATGCATTGGGCGTTGAACTTCACCTTCTCGACGAAGGCGGCAAGGTCCTCCTCGCTGCGAGCGGGAACCAGATCCGGGGCACGGACCTCGGGACCCTTGCCGCGACCCGAGGTCGAGACCTTGCGCTTTAGGCACTCCAGAAAACCGAGTCGAGCGACGTCAGAGACGCCAAGCATTTCGGTGTTATGAAGGACCAACAGCTGATAGGCCGTGAGCTGATCATCGAGATCGCTGAAACCCTCCGGCGTGGCGCTGGCGGGCGTCTTGAAATCGACAACAGCTAAGCGACCCATCTTGTCGTAGCCGATGAAATCAAGCTTTCCCCTAAGTTGAACACCAGGTTCAATTTCGCAAGAGAGCATGATTTCGAGCTGGGGGACGTTCTGGTCATCGACCAGAGGCGTCAGCCCGAACTTCGGCCAGAGCTGGTGGAATCGAGTGACGATCGCCCGGCCGGTGGCCAGAAGACTTTGCTCGTCCCATCTCGACGAATACTTGATCAACTTGGTCCGGAGAATTTCTGCCTTCCAGGCCTTGTTGAACACATCTTCGACGTTGAGCTTGTCCGGCTCGCCGGCGTGGTGTGCCCGCACGGACGCCTCAAAGGCTGTGTGCGCGGCACTGCCGAAGGGCAGGTTGGCCGAAGTCTCGCGCTGGCGAACCTTGAGAACGTGCTTGATCTCGTATAGACGAGGGCAGTTCTCGTAGTCCGCCAGTTTGCTTGGGGACAATCTGAGGCTCATGAGAGTCTCCTCGATTGCCAGACGTAACCCACCCCCGGAACGGGAGCAGGTCCCGTCCGGGAAGGGTGGGTGAAGGGACTAGGCCGTGGCCGCGTCCTGATCGGCGTTGTCGGAATCGGTGTTGTCCAATTCCGCCAGGCCGGACAGGAAGTCCCGGATCTCGTCATCATCGCTGAACTCAGGCACCTCGATCTCGTGACCTTTGGTGCGCAGCTGATCAACGACGTTTCGGCAGTTGCGTAGCAAGCCCTGGGTTACCCCCTTGGCCGGCTTCGGCTTGAGATTGGGCAGTGCTGCCTGCTTGCCGGTGTCCGTGGGTGCGGCGTTGCCGTCCTCGGATACGGGTTCGCTGTTCTCGCCTGCCTCGCGATGCCCCATGGCCTTACGGGACTCCTTTTCGTCTTCGTCGAAGACTTCGCCACCGAAACCGCAAGCCGCAACCAGACGCTGTCGAGCAGAGGTTTCGGCGCCCTTCCAACCATTGCTGGTATGGATGATGGCGCGGGTGGTGGCGTTATTCACCGCGTGGCCCTCCGGTGAGTAGAGGGTGGCAGTGAAGATGTGGGCGCGGAGATCTTCCAGGGCGATGCCGATGTCATGCGGCAATTTCCCGGCTTCCAGGGCGGCCTTGACGATGCTGCAATACGCAGAATCCGCCTCGAGCGCACTCTGGTTGGTGATCTCCACACGCCAGCCTTCGGCAGTGGGATAAGCCGCTTCGAAATCAGGCAATCGTTCCGATAACGGAATGTAGTCGTAGGGATTGCCGTTGTCATCGAAGCACTTAACGGACCGCTTGGCCATGAGTTTCTCCTTGGGTTAGCCGAACTCGTAGGGCATGTCCATGCCCTGGTCATTCGGGTTGATCGGGGGGCCCTGGTTGTAGGCCGGCTGGTTGCCATTGGCCTGCTGGGGCTGTTGCTGCTGGGGCTGGCCCTGAGTGGACTGGCCCTGATTCTGGTTCTGCCGGCCGCCGGAGAGGATCTGCATCTCATTGCAGACGACCTCGGTCGAATAACGGTCGGCGCCGCCTTGATCCTGCCATTTGCGGGTCTGCAGACGACCCTCGACATAGATCTTGCTGCCCTTCATGACGTAGTCACGGATCACGTCCGCCACACGTCCGAAGAACACCAGGTTGTGCCACTCGGTGCGCTCCTGCGTCTGACCGGACTGCTTGTCTTTCCAGCTTTCGCTGGTGGCAAGCCGGACGTTGGCCACAGAAGAACCGCCCTGGGTGGCGTTGATTTTCGGGTCCGCACCGACGTTGCCGATGAGGATGACCTTGTTGATACCTCGTGCCATGGAATGGCTCCTTTGGTTGATTGGTAGATCGTCACGGTGTTGCCGCAACGGGATTGGGTAGCCCGAGAATTGAGTCGGGCAGCTCATTCACCGCCGAGGCGGTTGAATCCCGTCGAGCCCCACACGAGGCTTTCTGATTCCAGAATACGAGGGTTCTGGAAAATGCAACCCCTGATGAAACAAGGGTTTTGGCGAGGGAGTGCGGGGCCGTGGTGCGGCGTTGGGGTGCCGCTAACCCGGATTAGGTGGGGGCGCAGTGGCCCACCTACGATGCTAGATCGGAAGGCAGGGGGAACGCAGCGCGAAACCGGCGTGATTAAGCAGGGGTTTCCAGGCGCGTGAAGGTGCATTTATTGGCGCATGGATTATGGTTGATGCAACGCTGGGCCAGAAAGGTTCGGTCACGCAAGGAGTCATAAGAATGAATAGCACGAAAGAAAACAGGGAAATGGAGTGGCGCTGGCCCAACATCAAAATGACTTCCATCAGGGGGGCGATTGTTGGAACGAGCGACTACACGGTCGAAAACGAGAATCGGATCTACAAGGTTGCCCATTTACGGGATGATTCCGGGAAGACTCATGTCCTGCACAACCTTCGGGTGAGCTCAGAGATGCAGGCCCATCTGGGGGACTTGATCGATATTCCGGGTGTCTATCATGTCGTGCGAGCCAATCTATGGAATCGAACTCTTAGCAGCTGGATTTATGCCTATCACCGAGAGCACGATGGCTACGCCTGCCGCGAACAGATTCCGACCTGGTTCTTGGGTATCCCGACGGCGATCATGATGATCGCCGGGGGGTTGATGGGGCTGTTTGCAGGCGTGGTGCTGGCATTGTTTATTGTTGGGATCCCGATATTGCTGCGGGGGTTGAATGAAACTACCTCGGGGATCTGGATTTTGTTGTTCAGACGAAATCGGGCCAAACAGACGATGCGAGCCGCGGGGTTTCCAGATTGATCTGTAGATACGGGTGAAAAAAAGCCGCCCCGAGGGGCGGCTCCAGCCATTAAGCTGTAATCAAAGGTCTGTTGATCCCGACTTTAAGAACAACTCTCGCAGTCAGGGTCATCGATCGAGCAAACCTTCGCCTGAGGAGCCTGCTGCACCGCGTTCAACCGATGATCCGTGATGGTGGATTTCTCGGTCGACGTGGCGCCCATGCTGCGCAGGTAGTAGGTGGTCTTGAGCCCCTTCTTCCAGGCGAACTCGTAGAGCTCGGCCAGCTTCGGACCCGATGCCTTGGCCATATAGAGGTTCAGGCTTTGGGCTTGATCGATCCATTTCTGACGTCGGCTTGCCGCCTCGATCAGCCATTTTGAATCGATCTCGAAGGCACAGGCATACACCGCCTTCATGTCCTCGGGGATGCGGTCAATGGCCTGGACGGACCCGTCGTAATACTTCAGGTCCTGGACCATCACCTTGTCCCAAAGGCCGCGGCGCTTGAGCTCGTGCACCAGGCTGGGGTTGATGACCGTGAACTCACCCGACAGGTTGGACTTCACCTGAAGATGAGCGTAGGTCGGCTCGATCGACTGCGTGACGCCGGTGATATTGGCAATGGTCGCCGTTGGCGCAATCGCCATCACATTGGAGTTACGCATGCCGGTCTTGACGGTCTCGCGGAGCGAATCCCAGTCGAGTCCGGCAACCGAGCCTTCGTCCATGTCGAGCATGCCACCGCGGCCCTGACGCAGCAGATCGATGGAATCGATCGGCAGCACGCCCTGTGACCACAACGAGCCCTGGAAGGACTGATAGGCACCCCGTTCACCAGCAAGGCCAGCGGAAGCTTCAATCGCGTAATAACTGATGAGCTCCATGAGCTCGTCGGCGAACACGACCGCTTCCCTGGAGGCGTAGGGGAGGCTCTTGACGTACAGCGCATCCTGGAAACCCATCAGGCCCATACCCACCGGACGGTGACGCATGTTGGCCTGGCGGGCTTCGTCTACGCTGTAGTAGTTGAGGTCGATCACGTTGTCGAGCATCCGCATCACCGTCTTGACCGTGAACGCCAGCTTCGACCGATCGATGCTGCCGTATTCAGTCAGGTGATTGGCGATGTTGATGCTTGCGAGATTGCAGACCGCGATTTCATCACCAGGCGAGGTGTTGAGCGTAATCTCCGTGCAGAGATTGGAGCTGTGCACCACACCCGCGTGCTGCTGCGGCGAGCGCAGATTGCACGGGTCCTTGAACGTGATCCACGGATGGCCGGTTTCAAACAGCATGGTGAGCATCTTGCGCCACAGCTGCTTGGCCGGAATCCGCTTGAAGTTGCGGATCTTGCCCGAGTCGGCATCACGTTCGTAAGCCTCATAGGCTTGGCGGAACGCCTGGCCGAACTTGTCATGCAAGTCCGGGCAGTCTGCCGGCGAGAACAGGGTCCACTCCGCGCCCTGGGCCACCCGTTCCATGAACAGGTCGGGCACCCAGTTGGCGGTATTCATGTCGTGACAGCGGCGCCGATCGTCCCCGGTGTTCTTGCGAAGCTCCAGGAACTCCTCGATATCCCGATGCCAGGTTTCGAGGTAGGCGCATGCCGCGCCTTTCCGGCGGCCACCCTGGTTCACGGCTACAGCCGTGTCATTGGCGACCTTCAGGAAAGGGACCACACCCTGCGATTTGCCATTTGTGCCCTTGATCAGCGAGCCGATCCCGCGCACCGGTGTCCAGTCATTGCCCAGACCGCCGGCGAACTTGGAGAGCATGGCGTTATCGCGGATGGCCGAGTAGATGCCGAACAGGTCGTCGGGCACCGAAGTCAGGTAGCAGCTCGAAAGCTGTGACCGGACCGTGCCGCTGTTGAACAGCGTCGGTGTGGACGACATGGCGTCGAAACTCGACAGGACCTGGTAGAACTCGATGGCCCGATCCGTCGGGTCATCTTCATTCAAGGCCAGGCCCATGGCCACGCGCATGAAAAACGTCTGCGGAAGCTCGTAACGCTCGCCATCTTCGTGCTGAAAATAGCGGTCGTAGAGCGTCTGCAGACCCAGATAGGTGAACTGGAAGTCACGGTACGCATCAATCGCCGCACCCAGCTTGCCCAGGTTGAACTGGTCGAGCAGGGCGGGATCAATCATGCCCGCGTCCACACCACGCTTGAGTCCGCGGCGCAGCACTTCCGGATAGATAAGCCCCATGTTGGCCTGAGTGTCGACATTGGACAGGCCCAGACCAGGCAGTACCTCGCGACGCAGCTTGTCGAGAAGGAAACGCGCGGCTACATAGGTGTAGTCGGGCTCCTGTTCAATGCGCTGCTTTGACGAGAGGATCAGGGCGTCATCGAGTGCTGATGCCGGAGCACCGTCGAACAGCGCCTTGATGGCGTCATTCACGATGGTCCCGGAATCAACGCCCTCGTCAAGCCCTTCGGCAGCTTCCGCAACCAGGGCTTGCAGGGCCTTTCGATCAAGAGGCTCGAGCGAGCCATCCGGCTTTTTGAGCCGGATCGTCGATTGTGTTGAGGAGACCGAAACATCGTGGCCAGCCGCTTTACGCTGCTCAGCCTGAAGGTCTCGGAAACGGATGTACTCTCGAGCAACCTTGTGCTCGCCGGCATCCATCAAGACGCTCTCGACGAGGTCCTGGATATCCTCAACCGCGACCACGGCCGCAGGACGCGACTCGATCTTGGCCAACACCTTGTCGGTGTAAGCCTTGATCTTGTCACGCACCGACGCCGACTTACCGGCGTCTGGGCCCAGCACAGCCGGGTCCATGAAGGCCGCGAGGATCGCGCGCTCAATCCTCGAACGGTCAAAGGCAACGGTTGACCCGTCACGCTTCATTACGTGCACATTCATAAACATCTCCTAGAAGAAAAACTCATGGAACGAATTGTTTCCTGAGTCGATTTGGGAACGAAGGGAGTAACCCTTCCGTTGGGTGGCCGGTTTAGTTGACGAGTCCGGCGGCCTCGCTTACGCCCGAGGGCGAAAAGAGGGGAGGCGTCCTTTGTCAAACCCACAACGGTGATCGGTCATGCCTGGCCGGCGATGCGATGGGCTTGAGAAAGGAACGGGCGCACGATGGCGCCCGTTCGGTGGTGACAGTTATTCAACTGCGAATAAGAAGCAGTCAATCCCAGCTAAGGGAGCCACCGGTTTGGTACTCGATGACGCGGGTCTCGAAGAAGTTCTTCTCCTTCTTGAGATCCATCATCTCGCTCATCCACGGGAACGGGTTTTCCGCACCGGGGAAGGGCTGCTCGAGCCCAATCTGGTTGCAGCGGCGATTCGCGATGAACCGCATGTACTCCGCCAGATTCTCGGCATTCATGCCGAGCACGCCGCGGGGCATGGTGTCCCGTGCGCTTTCGACCTCGAGCTCCATGGCCTCCAGAATCATCTGACGAGCCTCCGCCTGGAACTCCGTGGTCCACAGATGGGGATTCTCCAGCTTGATCTGGTTGATGACGTCGATGCCGAAGTTCAGGTGCATGGACTCGTCACGCATGATGTACTGCACCTGTTCGGCGGTGCCGGTCATCTTGTTGCGACGGCCCAGGCTCAGGAACTGGACAAAGCCGGCGTAGAACCAGATGCCTTCGAAAATCACGTAGAAGGCAATCAGATCCCGCAGGAACTGCTGGTCCGTTGACGGCGTGCCCGTCTTGAAGTCCGGGTCGGACAGGGACTGCGTGTACTGCAGGGCCCAAGCCGCCTTGTTATGGACGCTGGGCATCTCCCGGTACATGTTGAAGATCTCGCCCTCATCAAGGTCGAGGCTCTCCACGATGTACTGGAAACAATGGCCGTGAACCGCCTCCTCGAATGCCTGACGCAGCAGGTACTGCCGACATTCCGGGTTGGTCAGGTGCTTGTAGATACCCAGCACCAGGTTGTTGGCCACCAGCGACTCGGAGGAGGCAAAGAAGCCGAAGCTGCGCTTCAGCATCTGCCGCTCGTCGTCGGTGAGCGCCTCGGGATCGTTCCAGGTCGCGATATCCGCGGCCATGGAAACCTCCTGAGGCATCCAGTGGTTGGCGCACCCGTTCAGGTACTTGTCCCAGGCCCACTGGTACTTCAAGGGAACGAGCTGATTCACATCAGCCCGGCAGTTGATGATGGCCTTGTCATCCACATGGACGCGGCCAGCACCGAGTTCGACTTCTTCGAGGCCGGTGACGGCCCCATGATCCATAGCAGTAGCCATTGCTACCTCCTTTGCGCATATCGATATGAGCGGGGAGAGTTACCCCAGTCGGGGCGTTCTCCCCGAAAGGGATGTCCGCCATAAGGCGGGGTTGGGAAGCTGCTTTACGAAACGCGGGCGCAGCGGGCCTTGGTGCAGCGTCGAAGACGCTGCGTGGGATTCGGCTGGCGCGTTACGCCAAGAGGGCGGCGCGCGGGATCGTCGTGGGTGACGTTAGGTGGGTGCTAACGCCGCAGCGGGCGTTGGCCTGACTTTAATCCTGCCAAGGGGATGGCGACATCAGTGGGGCGAAAGCGCCCAAATTAAGAGGGGGTTTTGAGGGACTGCTTCAGGCGATGAATCGTTCGGATTCGGTGTTGATCAGGTGCAGCCTGGATTCGTCGATAAATCGACTGACCTCTCCAGGGGCTGCTGAGGAGACAACGAGCCGGGCTTTCGCGCGGGTCATGGCCACGAAGAAGAGTCGCCGCTCCTCGTCCATCTCGTGATTGTTCTTGTGGGGGACAACACCTTCTTCCGCCCGGACAATCCAGACCTTGTCGAACTCGAGGCCTTTTGAGCTGTGCATGGTCAACAGCGTCGGAACCGATGCGTCCATTTTCTTCTTGCGACGGGACAGGTAATCCATGCGCTGGGAGAGGCTCCCGCCCATATCGATGAAACTCTGCGCCGTCATCTGGAAGAGTTCTCTTTGACGCTGGGCACGCTTGGAGGCGCCGCTGATCTGGCCCAGGACCCACTCGGAGACGGAGGTCGCCACGGAACCATGGCGACCATTGGCGTGCTGAGATCGCCAGCGCGGGAGGGCGGCGACCAGGGTCTCAACCTTCTCGTCATTGATTTCGCCAGGCTGGGGCGGGCGCCGCCGGCGAGCGGCCAGCAGGCCTGATTCATGAAGTCGGTCGATGGTATGGGCACCGATATTGGCCCATTGGAGTGCCTGCTCCGCACCTAGCGGCCGGCCGGTGACGACACTGTCAAGAAGCGCAAGGTAAGCCCGGTTTGGCGGGGCCGACCACAAGTCGCTTCCGCCAATGCGTCGGTGATCGATCTGATCGGATTGCAGCTCTCGCTGAATGTGGTCGATGACGCTGTTGGTGCGGGCGATCACGGCCCACCCTTCCGGGTCTGCGGCAAGGGTTTCGCTGACTGCGGCGGCTTCGACCTTGGCATCCTCAAAGCGGTACCGCTCGATGATGGCGCCCGGTCCGGCGCCGGCCTGCATGTCCTTGTCGATGCGCTCTGGATTCTGGCGGATGAGGTGTCCGGCGTGGTCAAGAATCTCGGCGCGGCAGCGATAGTTGATCGACAGCGTGATGAGACGCGCATGATTGTTGTCGCGAAAGGTGCTCATGCCCTCATAGCCGCGAGCACGTCGCCAGCTATAAAGGCTCTGATCATCATCACCAACCACTGTCGCGATAGCGCCGGCTTTGATGTGGGCCGAAATCCAGAGGTGCTGGACGTCATCGGCATCCTGGAATTCGTCGACCAGGATGTGGGTGCAGGGTAGCGGTGGCACGCTACCGTCTTGTAGTCCTCGAACCGCAAACAGCAACAGATCGGCGAAGTCGATCATGCCGTGCTTGTTGAGCAGCTTGGTATACATCTCGTAGAGCCCGGCCTCCCGATCATTCAATGGATTGGGCTGCAAGGTGGATTTGAGCTTTTCGATGGTTTCGGCCGCATTCTGGTTATCCATCTCGGGGGCGGCCATGTCCCGGGCTCGCTCGATCAGCGCCGATTGCGCGGCGGGATCGATCAGGCGCAGGCGCATTCCCGCTTTTTCCAGCTGATGCTTGGCCAGTGAGTGGAAAGTGGCCACGGCCACACGATCAGCCGCATCGTCAGAAAGCGAATCCAACGTGCGCTGACGAAGTTCGCGAGCGGCGTCTTTCGTGAAGGTCACGGCAACGACACGAGCCTCGGGGTCGGAGCCGAGAAGATACGCCGCTCTGGTCTGGAGCACGCGGGTTTTGCCTGAGCCCGGACAGGCCACGACTACACAATGAGAGGCCGCCAAGACGGCGGCCTCCTGGTCGGGGTTTAGCCCCGCGAGTAGATGGTGTGGTGACAAGTTGGTCAGTGCGCGTTTGCCTGAGGCTCGTCTCAGGCGGAAGCCGGCGCCTCGTCGCCGTCGTCGTTATCCGAGGCAGTTTCACTCTGGCGAGCGGACGCATCCACATCATCGGGTGTGGCGTCCTTGCCTTTGTTGAGCACGGACTTTGCGCTGTTGGCGAGATTGCGGATGCGCCCGGCCAGGCGCGCCACGCGACGATTGTTGTCGTAGATGGCGGAGTTGCGCTGCTTGTTGTTGAACACACCCTCCAGCCAGAGGGCGTCGATGAACAGCACGAGGCGATCCAGCAGGGAGATCAGGCGCAGGAAACGGGCCTGGTGAGGCGTGGTGATCTCGCAGTGATAGGTCTCGGAGGAGGTATAGGTCGGGGTGTCCTGGATGTTATGGCTGGCCATGAGCTCTTCCATGCGATCGATCTGCGCCTGCAGGTCCTCCTCGACCTTGGTCAGGTATTCGTTGATGACCCCCTCCACGCGATCGGCAACCTCGATGGTGGTGCGGATCGGCAGCATCACGCCCAGCTGATAGAGGTTGGAGCTGACCACGCCGTTGTGGCGGCCGAAAAGCTTCTGTGCGGGAGTCGAACCAAAGGTTATGTCTTTGGTCATGATCGCGCGCGAGTTGCCGCGATGCGTGGAAGTCTCGGGGGTGACGGCGCCATTGGTCTTCGCCGCGCCATTGGTCTTGCTGGCCTTGCCGTTGGCTGCGGACTTCTTTGGGGGCTCGGCTGATGGCGTATCATTCGCGCCGGTCAGCGGCGGCGTCGTCGGTACCTGGGTGGCATCAGTTGTGGTTGCTTCGGTCATGATTCACCTCTTCGGTGGTCGATTTGATTGTGAACGCACCTCGATGGGCGCTTGGTTTGGTACTACCCATCTCAATGTTGAAGGCGAATGAAACGGGGCGGGGCGTCTTTAAGCGGCGCATTCGGCCGGCTTTTAGCCCGGAAATGGTGTTTTGGAGCGCCATCTCATCGAAATTGGACTGGCGCCGATAACAGCCGGGTGTATCGTCATACGTCGGATGACTCGGTCCAATATGGACCGGGAGGGTTTTGGAGAGAGGTCCGCCGGACTATAGTGCTATCACGAGGGTGGACGGGAATTGAATTCCCACAAGGACGTGGGTGCCAACAAGGACCAGATTGGTCCGGATAAGAGAGGTCGCAACCCATGCTGGATGATTTCCCGGCCATCGCCGCGGCATCCAAGCCCGTTTATATCCTGGGAGAGGATGGTGTTGGGGCGAATGTGCTCAAACACCAACTCGAGGTGTATTGCAGTCGCGTGGCACTACTGAAGTCGCGAGAACAATTAGCACAAGCCCTTGCCCAGGAGCAGCCACTGGGCGTACTGGTCCGCATCGACCGGCTCAATGAAACACGGGATGTGTTGCGCGATTATCTCGATGCAGGTGGCAATCTGATTGCCCTGGCAGACGAAGACACGCTCGAGGGGCGCGTTTTCGCTGCAAGACATTGCTGCATTGATTTTTTCCTGCGGCCCGTATTCGCCCGGACGATCTTCGACAAACTGCGGATCTACTTCCTGCAGCGCCAGCAAGGTCCGTTTCGGATCCTGGCAGTGAGTGATCGGACCGACAAGGATAAGCGGGATGTCATCTTCGATCTGATCGAGAGTGACCGGTTCATGGTGCGGGTGTGCCCGCCAGAGCAAGTGCTCGAGATGTGCGCTGACGAGCGTCCGGAGGCCATGGTGATTGACGGTGCCCTGGGCAGCTACAAACCGCAGGATCTGGCCAGAGCACTTGGCTCATTCATTGCGGGGCCGGCAGTGGTCTCGGTTGTGCATCGACAGAGTGGTGGTCGCAGTGGGCTCATTCGTGTGGAAATCATCATGGCCGATGGGGGGCATGAAGAATTCATGCTCCCAGGTCTCGTGCCCACGATCGATTTGCTGGGAAGGCTGAGCCGAGGCGTTCGATCGGAGCTGTCATCGGGCTTTTTCAATAACGCCATGCGCATCGATGCGGAGTTCCCGGAGCTGAGTCTGCTGACCAAGAGCTGCCAGGATGAGGGGCTGCCCATGGCAGTGGCGCTGGTGGGTCTGGATAAGGGTTCCCAGGTGCAGCGGCGGATCGGTTATGCCGAGATGCTGCGAATTACGCGCGAGCTTGAGTCCTTCTTGCGGATTTCGCTGGATAGCGAAGACCGGGTGCACCACGTCAGCCTGGATCGGCTGATGCTGTTTCTGCCTGGCAAGACCGCGGCACAAGCCGAAGCCCTGCTGGGTGAGCAGAAGAACATGGGGTTGCTGGGTCGTATGACGCAAGGCATGGACGACGCCTGGCTGGCAGATGCGATTCAGGGGATGGCGGTAAGCGCCGGGATTTCGCAAACCTCTGGCGCCTTTGGTCTGGTCGATGCCATACAGGAGGCCAGACGGGGGTTTCTCCGCGCCCAGCTGTCCGGGGGTGATCGAGTGGTGTTGCAGGCAAGTCGGGGTTGACCGGGGTCTTGCATTTCCGTCATTCAAGGTAGATTGAGATCAATCTGTGATTGACCGGCCAAGGCCGGGACCGAACCGGTATCTCAACGTATGCACGAAACCCTGAACGAGGAAATCGAAAGCTATCTGGATAATCTGGGCAAATCGTTGCCGGGTTTTCATGACCGGCCATCCCAGCGTGAGTTGATTGCCGATATCCACGACGTGGTCGCTGGCTGGTCGAATGAAAAACGTCCCATTGGCCTGTTCGAGGCGCCCTGCGGGGTGGGCAAGTCAGCAAGCTACAGCCTTGGCGCTATCCCGCGGGCCAAGGCGGATGGGCTGACCGTGATCATCTCCACCGGCACGGTGGCGCTACAAGAGCAGCTGTTCCACAAGGACCTGCCTGACCTGCAGCGCCATGCCGGCATGGAGTTCGACTTCGAGATGGTCAAGGGCCGTGGCCGATACCTGTGTCTGTCAAAACTGGCTGGCTTGACCGGCTACGACAACGCCCAGGGCGATCTCTTGCGCGGCGCCTTACCGGCGGCCGCCAAGGGCGGCGCTTCAGGTGGTTCCATCTACGAAACGATGCGCCAGGCTATCGAGGGGCAAGCGTGGGATGGTCAGCGAGATAGCTTCCCGGGCGCTATCGATGACGAACAATGGCGCCCGGTCACCACTGATCGAAATGGATGCCTGGGCGAGCGTTGCCGTTTCTTTGACGATTGCAGCTTCTATAAAGCGCGCCGGCGCGTATTTGCCGCCGATGTTCTGGTGGTAAACCACGATCTGCTGTTATCGGATCTGGCGCTGGGAGGCGGCAAGATCCTGCCCGATCCGGAAGGCTGCGTGCTGATTCTCGACGAAGGGCATCAGATTCCGGACAAGGCCCTGAGGCATTTCGAGGCGCGTGCGCATGTGGATGCCAAGAACGGGTGGATTGACGCCGCCCGGCGCACGGCGGGCGGTGCCAGCGCGATGATCGGGACACCCAAGGCGGCCACCAACCAGGTGGACCTCGATGAGGCGCTGGTTGGGCTCGAGCGCAAGCTCAAGGAGCTTCACGTCTGCCTGTCATCCGCGCCGGCGCTGGCACCTGATGACGAAGGTCTGGCCTTCTGGCGATTCCCCAAAGGCGTCGTGCCCGACGGTATTCGTGATCTGTCGCAGGACTGCGCGTCACTATTCGGGATTGCTGGGGCACTCGTGCGTCGGCAAATCCGGGGGCTCAACGATGTGATCAAGGCAAAGGGTGACCGCGGCGAGGCGGAGACTGCCGCCGCCGGGATGGGTGAGGTCCTGTCCCGCCTGGAGCGAGAAGAAAAGCTGTTTGGCTACATGGCTCAGGCCGACGCCGACAACGGGCCGCCGCGGGCGCGATGGATCCACGCCAGACACAGTGGGCGCAGTGTGGCCTTCGTGCTGGAAAGCTCGCCCATCTCAGCGGCCCGTGAGCTCTCGGCAAACCTGTGGGAGAAGTTTGCAGCCTGCGTGGTGACTTCGGCCACCATTCGATGCAACGGCAAGTTCGACCGTTTCATTCGGCGTGCTGGCCTGGGTCAGCAGGAAGGGCTGGTCACGAAGGCGATTGCCTCGCCGTTCAACTATCGACAGAGATCAATGCTGCATCTCCCGGCGATGCGAGCCGAACCTCCTCAGGGTGACGTGTTCGAGGATGAAGTGGCGCTTCGCATCAATCAGCTGGTCGATCCAACTGAAGGAACCCTGGTGCTATTCTGCTCGAAGCGACAAATGAAAAGCGTGGCTGATCGCATCGAGCCGGGGCTTCGGGATCGGGTGTTGATGCAGGGAGAAGCGGCACGCGAGGTGCTGCTGGAAACACACCGGAAACGGGTTGAGAAAGGGCAAGGCAGTATCCTGTTTGGCCTTGCCAGCATGGCCGAGGGGCTGGACCTTCCCGGCGCCGCCTGCACCCATGTGGTGATCACCAAGCTCGCGTTCACCGTGCCGGATTCGCCGATCGAGGCCACTGCGGCGGAATGGCTGGAATCGATGGGGCTCAACCCGTTCATGCTCATGAGCATGCCCGACGCGTCGCTGAAACTGGTACAGGCGACAGGCAGGTTGCTGAGGACCGAGGAGGATTGGGGCCGGGTAACCATCCTGGATCGGCGGCTGGTCACGAAGCGATATGGCCAGGCCATGCTCACCGGGCTACCGGATTTCGCGCAGGTCATTGATGCGGCTGAGCCGGCTGGCGGCTACCGCCCGCCGCGGTTCAAGGGTGCGGCCTGAATTCCGGCTAGGAGACCAGGGATAGCGCTCTGGCCATGGCCTGGCGCTGCTGGTCATTCGAGATCTCGGGCAAAAGATCCGCGGGTTGGAGACCGGCACGATTCACCGGATTGTGCTGGGCGCCCTGCGAGAGTAGATACATCGCATATCGCCAATCACCCGAGAGCACCGCATGATGCATGAGCTGGTTGTCGGCCGTATCAGCTGCGGTGATGTCGGCGCCGGCACGCAGAAGCATGTCGGTGATGGCTTGGTGACCCAGACGGGCAGCGGCGTGAAGCTCGGGGCCATAGCCGTCGGAGATTCTGGCTGAACGGGCTGCCATCGAATCCAGAAGGCGTGCCAACACAGTTGCCCGTCCATGCAGGACCGCCTGCAAGGCTGGTCGATGACCGGTGATGTCAACCCGCATCGGGTCGGCCCCGGCCTCGAGAAGGCAATCGGCGAGTTTCGAATCTGGCTGCGAGGCAGCCACATGCAACGGCGTCTTGCCATCGGCGCTGGTGAGGTTCGGATCGGCCCCTGACTGGAGAAGCAATACCAGCCCGTCAATCTGGCCGGCATCGGCAGCATAATGCAGGGCAGAGCGCTGCCATCGATAATCCGTGAGATTCGGGTTGGCCCCGGCGTCGAGCAGGAGGGCTATCATAGGGGAAGTGCTGAACTTCGCTGCGAGAGCCAGTAGGGGCGTGCTCCTGTCCGGTCGAATATCTGGGTACGGGAGTTCGCTCAGGTGGGCGCGCATACCCTGGATGTCGGCGTTTCTCAGCAGCCCCAGCAGCAGCTCTTCAAGGCTGGAAAGGTACATGCCTATGTCGCCGCGGAACGGCGATCGAACGCCTGGCGGACATAGCGCGAATGACCTACCAGAAATACCCCTTCATCATTGCAAATGGAAGGGTAGACAGGGGGCATCGCGTCAGGAGTCCGACCGTCAAGGTTTATGGCATTGACGTTGCAGCGCGCACGCAACAAGGCCCTGACCATCTGGATCCGGTTGTATTCCACCGCGATATGCAGCGGGGTGTCTCGGCAGTGGTCGAGCGCGTCCGGGTTGGCGCCGGCCTCCAGCAGGGCCTGAACCAGGGACGGGGGGGCGCCGCTCATCGCGGCAAAATGAAGCGGGGTATCGGCGTTGCAGTCACGCGCCGAAGGATCGGCGCCGGCATCGAGCAACCATCGCGCCGTGTTGATCGCGCGATACTGCGTCGCGAAGTGCAAGGGGGTGGCGCCGTTGAAGTCTGTCAGATCACTGTCATCGGTCGCCTGGACCAGCCTTGCCATGGGCTCAACGCGGTCATAGACCGCGGCAAAGTGATGCGGGTACCAGCCATTGATGTTGCGAGCTGCGGGGTTGAAGCCGCGAGCGAGAAGCATGTCAATCGGTCTGGGGTCGGAGAGACTGGCCAGCACATGCAGCGGGGTATCCAGCGTGGCCGAGTCGCGCAAGGACGTATCCGTGATGGTCATGACCAGGCGGCGAATCTGCAGCTCGTCCCCGCGCGAGGCCGCCAGCTTGAGTGCATCCATGACCGAGGCGCATGCCTGCGGCTGGGAGGTCGGCTCAAGAGTTGAAGCTAGCTGGGTGTTGTTTTCATAAGCCTGTGTCATTACCGAAGATCCATCCAGAAGGAGCTGCTTGTAGAGCTCCACTGGGCGGAGTTATCTCACAGGTTGGAGAAAACGCAATAGGGCGGAGCCCGGGTTAAACCCGGGCTCCAGTTGGGGCCGTCCTGAGACGATCACGCAGAAACCAGCTCCAGACCCCGAGCATATTGATCAGGGTGAAACCAATCTCCTTGGTGACCAGACCAGGGGCGTTGATGAGGATGCCGTAGCTGACCCAGGCGACATTTCCTGCCAGAAAGAACAGGAAGCCGAACCGGGAGACACGACTGTTCGAGGCGACCATCACCGCGCCGGTCAAGGCGAGGAGACAGCCGCCCCATTGAAGAGACCAAAGAAGCATCATGCTCCTCCTTAGCTGGCGCGGCGAAACAGCCGCTGTGGATGGGCCCGATTACTATCGGGTGTGTGGGATTGGGTGGTCGACGGAAAGCATCCGCTTCCGTGTTGATTCAGGACATCGAGCCAATCGATGCCCTTCTCGCCGGGGGGGATCACCATCGGTGGCATGTGCACCGACAGCATCGCGCCAAGGCGATCCTTCATCACGGACGCGGCATACGCGCCGGCGCCTTCGGGCTTGGACTTGCTGGGCTGATCCTTGTCGGACCAGAGCACGACCCGCCGGACGCCATCGGGGATTGTCACCTGCGTAAGCAGGGCATCCGAGATAGCCGCCCAGACCGGCATACCGGTGGCCAGTGTGACCGCCATCGCCGTTTCAATGCCCTCAGCCAGGCCCAGCACTTCGCCGGGTTTGACCAGGGGGATTGCAACCCCGCCCAAGGGTTCGTCGGTGGCAGCGGGGCAAAGCTTCTTTGCCGCGGGCACCGGCGCCTTGAGGCCCTGCGCCGTGATGTACGTGCGGTGCAGGGTCGCAATCTTGCCGTTGGGTCGGATGACCGCGGCAAGAATGCAAGGGAAGGTGCCCAGTTTGGTGAGGCTTCCTTGATCATCGGACTCGAAATAATCGAGTGCCGGATGCATGCGGAGGACCTCGGGCCAGTTGGTGATGCCGCGCAGGCCACGTCGATGGAAATACGAGCGTGCCGGGCGGGACTTCGGGGAGGTCAGTGGTAGGGCTTCGCTCCACCACTGTGCCAGTCGCCTTGCCCAGGTGGGGTTGGCGGTTGGTGCTTTCGGTTCCGGCTTGGATGCCGGTGCCGGTGCCGGACGCACGGAAATCTCCGTGTTTCGGTCCGACAGGCCGAGGTGTGCCTCGACCTGGTTTTTGGCTTCGACTGCGTCGCAGTTATTCAGCCAGGCGAGCAGCGCGAAGCCGTCGGCAAAGTTGCCGCATCGGCTACACACCGCACCGCCTGTCTCGGCGAAGTCCTTGAAAACCCTGAAGGGCTTCTTGGAGGACTCGCCATGCACCGGGCAGTCGACGTGTTTTCTGCCTCGGGCGTCCAGCGCAGTGCGCAGGTCGAACGGTGACAGAGAGGACACGATTTCAGGCCAACGGCCAGAGGCCGCGGCCTTCACGTCCTGGAACTTCATGAGCTCCTCCTGGTTGGGTGGGTTGGGGTGGTCTTGGGAGGCTGATTTGGGTGTGGCTTGCGCCGCGAGGTCAGCTACCCCGCTTTCCTGTCATGCGGAGGCATGACATGGGAATTCTGATGGGCCTGCTTCTTGGCCATGGCCAGGTGACGGAGCTTGCGGTGGGGGAAGCCGGTGTGGCCTTCCTGGTTGAAAACATCGAGCCAGTCCCGGCTCTTGGCTTCTATCGGGATGGGGCCGTCCGGCAAGAACACATGGACATCGACGCCTTGGGAAAGGGCGCGCTCGGCGAGCTCCTGGGCAGCATTCTGGCCGGCATGACCGCGGTCGAGATCGGACCAGATAAACAAGGTTTCGATCCTCTCAGGAAGAACCAATTTGGCCATCAAGGTGCTGGAAATCGTCGCCCATGCCGGAATGCTGGTTGCCAACATGACGGCCAGCGCGGTCTCGATGCCCTCGGCCACCGAGAGCGTGGTGCCGGGTTTGCCCAGAGGGATAGACCCGCCAGACAGTTCGCGATCGGAGGGCATGGACATGAGCTTCTTGGGCTTGGGCACATCCGCCTTGACGCCATCCTCGGTGAGATAGGTCCGATGGAGCGTGGCGGGCTGGTCATCGGGCGTGACCGCCATCGCTACCATGGCCGGGTACTCACCGCGGAGCACCACCCGGTCATCGTCATTCGTCTCGTAATAAGGCAGCTTCGGGTGAAAGCGCAGCACGTCGGGCACGCCAGAGAGTGTCAGTCCGCGCTGGACCAGGTAACGAAGCATTGGGGCTGCACGAGGGTCATCCGCTGCCAGGGTTTGGCCCCATGTGCTACGAAGAAGATGCAGGCGGCGCTTGTCCTGTTCAGCGTCGATCTCGGGCGCTGCGGGTGTGCGCGGCGGCGGGGGCTCAATCGGGCCGTCGGAGGATTCCAGTCCGAGATGATCGGCAACTGCCTCGAAGGCCTGCTTGATTGACCACTGATTGACCCACTCCAGTACGTCGAAGCCGTTTTTGTAAGCGCCGCAGCTATTGCAGATGCCACCACCGGTTTGCTCGTAGTCGGTGAAAAAACGGAAGCCATCGTTGCCGCCGTGAACTGGGCATCCGACGTGACGGGGTCGGCCGGCACGGCTGGCTGCGTCCAGCGCCTCATCCAGTGAAGGGGCCAGGGCGCGCAAGATCCCGGCCCAATGACCGTTGGCCGCATGACGAATTGTGGAAAACTCTAGCTTCATATCCCGGTATCCGGATCAGCGACATGGCAGCGGGACAACCGCCCCACTGCCATGGTCGATGAAAATGGAGAAATGCAAGGCTGCGCGGTGCAGCAGACGGGAAGGGTGTCTTCCAGTCCAGGCCGGAAAGGCGTGCTGGTGGCGGTCGCGCCCATGCCGAGGGGTGACGCCGAATGAGTGATTTGCGAGCGCGTTTGAGCGAGTGGGTAGCGCGTCGAGCGACACCGTCGCAGTTGCATCGACGCCAGGTGGCCTGATCGGCAGCTTTGGGGCCGGATTTGCAGAACTTGCGCCCCGGTCGAGCGGTCGTGGAGACCGAACGACACCACCAGCTTAACGAGCACGATTGGGGAATGTCGGGTTTAAGGCGCTATTTCTTGCAGGGGTATCGGGCCTGGAGTGCTTCGACCAGGGCCGGGGCCACGCGGTACCGGGCCAGCGATTCGCCGGTTACACCTTGCATGGCGACATAGGTGTTCAAGAGGCGGTAAGCCTGAAGTGAGTCGGTGGACCATTGGTCGGGCGGGCAAATGTTCAGATCGGCGCGATTGGCGGCCAGCAACAGGCCCTCAAGTAGGCCATGGAGATAGGCCCGAATCTGCTCGGCGGCCATGTCGTCGCCGTTGGCAGCCTTGGACTGAAGATGGTTCAGCTGCCCAAGATTCATGGCCCCCTGAGCTGGCAAGGCCATCGTGAGGCCGACTATCCACGGGACGATTCGTGAGGCAATTGCGTGCATGGGTGGATCATAGGCATCGCATGGGCGTAAGAGGATGAAAAAAGGCGCCGAAAATGACGGCTTATGACAGCCCATCCCCAAGCGGTATTAGGGTGTACTCGTGCCCATGAAAACGAAACTCGCTATCGCCAGTACGGCGGCACTTCTGGGTCTTGTACAGGTTGGCTGCGGCGGCCAGGAATCGACCGAGACTCAATCCCCTAAGGACAATGACACGGTTGCGCCGGCGCTCTCGCCTGGTCTGAGCTCGATCGACGAAGTGGTCAAGCAATACCAGTCGTCGCTGTCCGCTACGACGCGGGACGATGTGGGCAACATTGTGGTGGCGCGCATCGGTGACTGGTCGATGACGCTCAATGAGCTCGATGAGTTGGGTGGGCGCAAACACCTCAAGCGACTCAGAAGCGTCTATGAAACACGTTTTCGCCTGCTGGAAAGCGCGATGGCAGAGCGGCTTTATGAACTCGAAGGTGAGGCGATTGGGCAAACGGGCAAGCAGGTGTTCGATGCCCAGATGAAACAGGTGCGCCTGGAGCCGGATTTAAAGGGCATGGAGAACATGACCGAGAGCCAGGCCATGGCAACGGCAGAAGGTCAGATTCGGGAACGCATGCTGGATGCGCATGAAGCATTCGTGGCCAAGGCGGCGCTCAAACACGATCTGGAGCTTCTGCTGGCCGAGCCCAGTGTGCTGGTCGGAGCCGGCGACCTTGATGGGGCGATGGATGGGGAAATCGCCTTCGGTCCAGAGAATGCCGACGTGCTCATTGAGATCTATACCGATTTCCAGTGCCCGTACTGCGCGCAGAGCGCGCCACATATTGCGCGGCTCTACGAGCGTTACCAGGATCAGGCGCGATTCGTGTTTCGCATGATGACGCCGCCCAATCACCCTGCTGCCCGGCCGGCAGCAGTGGGCGCCTACTGCGCGTTCTCATCGGGCGAGGCCGAGTTCTGGCGTTATCACGACGCGGTGTTTGCCGACCAGGACCGGCTCCAGGGCGGCAAGTTCTCGGTCCAGAAGTTTGCACAGCAGGCGGGCATGAATCCGACCGATTTTTCCAACTGCCTGGAAGACCCGGATGTATTGATGGCCGTGGATGCCGGATCCCAGGCGGCGTTTGAGCAAGGGGTGAGCGCGACGCCGACCGTGGTGATCAATGGCCTGCCGATTGTCGGGATGCACAACCTGCAAACCTACGAAGACGTGATGCGCCAAACGCTGGCCATGGCCGATCAATGAGCGCGGTGGTTTGCGATGCCGAGGTGATCACGCGCCTTCGTAGCAGGTTCAAGGCCCGGGCTCAGGCCTATGGATTGACCTTCAGCGACGCGTTCATCGACCTCTACGTGGAAAAAATGGCCCAGGAAATGGCTGCCCTCATCGCCAAGGGCAGCCATTCTGAGCGGGCCAGCGAGGTCGCCGCCAATAGGCTGGGCGCCGAATACAGCGCGGATTGGTGCGAGACCTATGCCTATCAGACCATCGAGTCATTCCTGACCAGCTGCTCGCAGCGTGGTTGGCCGAAACCCATCGCCCGTCGTCGGGAAGTCGATCGTTCGATGAATGGCTTCGCTGTGTGGAAGACTGCCCTGGCTGGCGTCACGAAAGTGGTGGGGTGGCTGGTTGGCCTGCCCATGCGCCTGATTCGCCTGGTTGACCGACGCCTCTGACGCCATCTCCTCGTCAAGATACGAGGTGACCAGATCCACCAGGGTGTGGCCTTCCGAGAAGGCCCATTCCAGCGCGTGTGCCCATCGCTGAAGTGTGGACTGCTCACGCTGCGCGGCCAATCGTTGCTGCTGAAATACCAGATCGGATATCCGCCAGTAGAGCTGTCCGAGATGCAGGGATGGAACATCTTGCGTCAGTCCCGGCAAACGGAACTGCAACGCCTTGTAGGCCAGGTTCGTGGCCAGCTCGGTCTGGTTCTGATGACCAAGCGCGCCAGCATCGATCCAGCGCTGAAGCGATTCGCGGATGGCACTGCGCGCGGCACTGGTGAGTTGCTGGTAATGCGGCATCTGCCGTAGCCAGGTGGATAGGCCGGGCCGGTACTGGCAAACGGTCAGATCAATTCTCTCGTCATAGAACACCGCTTGGAGTATCTGCTGGCGATCTTGCGTATGAACCTGGATGAAGAAACGGTCTTCGATGGTGTATCGACAAAGTGCTGCCTCGACACGCTCGAATGCGGGATCAATACCCGGCTTGGCCGGCCATAATGCGCCAGCGGTGGTCACCTCAAGTAGTTGTTCACAACCCATGATGTGGGCCTCCTGTCGAAAATGAATGGAAAGACGTTGGGAGGCCCGAGGGCAATAGGGACCCCGAGGGGTCGATCAGTCGACTATGGAAACATTGAAAGATATGGGAGTGGCCGGCGATAGCCAGGCGCAATCGTTCAGGCAGCCGAGTGGCTGTGAGGTTGATACAAAAGCCAGGGGTTGGCTTGGGAGTCGTAAGGGCCGGAGGCCGGCATTGAGCGACTTGGGCGGCAGCGGGACTGCCGATCTCTACCTTAGCGCCAGGACAGCCGCTTGGCAAGCCTCTGGATCAGAACCTGAAGATAGCGCCTCACGAGTGGCGTCCAGGTGATGTTGGCCCCGACGAGCGCACAGAACACAAGCAACGCGATCGCTGGCGTTAAAAGCCAATCGAGCCCAACGGAAGGGCCGTGAGCAAGAAGGAGGCCGAACTGCACCAAGGTCGCCAGCATCGCCAGCCAGGCGTCGAAAACCCGTGCGTTGAGGGACGTGGTGGTCATCACACTCAGACTATGCGGGGATTGACTGTGGGTTGGCAACTGCAGGCGTGCTGATATCGGCAGCATGCTCGACGACGAGTTGCAGACGTTTTTCGCCGCGCCAGTGATTCGCTCGTGGGGCGAACACAAAGCTCGCATTCTGTCCCGGGGCAATCGCCGGCGGGTCATCCTCGTTCTGGGCTCGAAACCAGATCGCATCAAAGTGATGCCCGCGGCTTTCGAGGGTGAGCTTGAGATGGGTGCCGTCACCGATGCGCTTCACGGTATCGCACCGGAATTCTCCGACGAAGGTCGTGGCTTCGAATTCGCGACCAAAAGGCTCGAGCTGATCGAGCTCGTCAAGCAGTGATGGCCGAATGTCTTCGGGATTGAGCTCACCATCGGTGAACAGCCGGGGGCCAATGTCTGACGTGGTGATCTGCTGGGCCACCGCGTGCTCGAATGCGGTGCGGAACGTATCAAGATCGGCGCGACGAATCTTCAGGCCCGCGGCGCCAGCATGCCCGCCATAGCGAACCAGCATGTCCGGATGAGCGGCGGCTACATGGTCCAGGGCGTTACGAACATGGCAGCCCGGGATCGAGCGACAAGAGCCCGTGATCATCTGGGCATCAGCGTCGGGAGAGAACAAGGCCGTGACTCGGCCGAACTGCTCAACCAGCCGAGACGCGACAATACCGTGAACGCCGGCGCTGAAGTCTTTGCCACCAAAGTAGACGATGGATAGCTGGCCCTGGCTGATGGTGGGGGCGACGGCGGCAACCGCCTGAGACTTCATCGCCTTTTCGATGGCCTTGCGCTCGTTATTGGCCTGTTCGAGCAGGTCCCAGAACTGGTGTGCCTGCTGATCCGTGGTGGAAAGAAGAAACCGCACAGAGACGGTGGCATCGTCAACCCGCGAGCGACTGTTGAGATAGGGGGCCAGCGAGAATGCCAGGGTCTCGGCGGTCACCGGCTTGTCGTCGTGGCCAGTGCGTTGCTTGAATACCCGCCAACACGGGCGCTGTCCGGCGTTGATCTGACGCAAGGCCGATAGGATCACCGCGCGGTTGTTGACGCTGCGAAGGTCCACGCAGTCGGCTACTGTCGCGAGCCCGACGTAGCCCAGAAGCGAGGCAAGCGGTGGCGGCTGCGACTCAAAGTACCCCAGCGCCATGAGTTGCTTGCGTACCGCGCATACCAGCAAGAAGGCCACCATCGCACCACAAATGGTCCGGTCGGGATAGCTGGAATCTTCGCGGGCAGGGGAGACCACGCATGAGGCACTCCTGGGCACGCCGTCAGTCGGAATGCCGTGGTGATCGGTCACGATGACCTCGATGCCGGCCTCGGCAAGTCGTGCGATACGCGCTTCATCTGAGGACCCATGGTCGGCGGTGACGACCAGGGTCGGGCGGGTCGGTGCCTCGAGAATGCGATCGGCGACCGGGTCCGAAAGGCCGTATCCTTCCTTGAGTCGGTGGCCGACGTAGAACTGGATATGCTCGGGAGGCAGACCGAAGAGGTGCTCGAGCGCGTAAAGCAGTACCGCGGCAGAGCTTGAGCCATCGACATCGAAGTCGGTATTGATGGCGATCGTCTCGTGACATAGAACTGCCTTGGCAATGCGTTTTGCCGCGGATTCGATGTCCGGCAATGAGCCCGGATGGGACAGGTCGTCCAGGGTCGGCTGAACCTTGAGATCCGCATTGGGCTCGGCCATGGCCCGGCCGGCTATGACGCGGGCAAGAAGCGGGGAATAGCCCGCCGCCAGGGCGGCCTGAAACGATGGCGCATGGATAGGGCGAGCCTGAATCCGGGGTTCGAAGGAAAGGTCGTTCATGAGCATATATCAAGCCACGACTTGAGCGATTTGCAATCAGCTGTCGAGAAACTCGAGGGCCTGGCCGCGGCGCTTTGCTTCTTCTCGCAAATGAGCCTGCAGCGCCGAACGGCTCTGAGGAAGCACCGGGTAATACGAGGCAAGTAAATCGCGTCGGTGGCCATTGGACTGGTAGAGCTCGTAGCCGGGCATCAAATCCCCGACACAGTCCATGGGGGCAACGGAAAGCCAGGACTCATTGTCGGGCGGCGGCATCGGGCGGCGCTGGGTCAGCCAGGGTTCGTTCAGGCGCAACGCGTGAGCCAGCGCGTGCACACTGCCTGCATCATTGAAATCGACTTTGGGCGATGCCCGTAGGATCTCGACAGGAATATCGAAGAGGCTGGTCAGCACCATGTGATAGCGGGTGAGCTCCCGGCGGAGCTGATAATAGGTGTTTGGAGTAAAGCCCATGCCCGCCCATTGCTCGGGCGTATGGAACGGGATGCGCACCGCCTCTGAACAGTCAGGGTCATAGTGCAAATGAAGCTGGTTTTGGGTGTGCAAATGAACCGATTTTTTTTCAGCGATGCTCGCAAAGAAACGCCCTGCCTCATGCCAGTGCTTGACGTCGAGCATGGGCACGGAAAGAAAGCTCCCCAGTGTGTGTATGCCGGCGGCCTGAACGGTCTGCTCAAGGCGCGCCGTCAGGCAATCCCGAAGCCCCTCGCTTAGCCGTCGGCCCTCAACCATCGGGCGTTGGTCACCGGCATCCATGTGAGGGGAAGGGGTGCGGGCCCGGCCACTTGCCGAGAGCGGCATCACATAGAAGCTGGGCCAGACATTCGCCGGTTTTTCTGGGCGGTGGGGCGTGCATCGCGCCAGAGCCGCAGGGCCCTGTCGCTGAGCCTGAAGAAATCGGCGTAACAGGAACATGCCCTGCTGTTGCAGTTCGTAGGTGAGCATGAGCCCGGAAGCACCCGACAGTGACGTGATCGCCAACTCGGGATAAAGCCGCGATACCTCGGGGAGCAGTCGCTGGATGTCGTCACGCGTCAGATCAGCACCGGGCGACAAAGGCCCGGTGACATTGACCACGAGATACAGCGGATGATGAATATACTCAGGAATCATGGCTGGCATTGAAGCCTGGCGGGTGAAAAATGCAAGCCGGAAACAAAGTGGCCGTCACGCCAAGGACGCGACGGCCGTATGTAGCGGGAGAGGGATGACGCCTTTCAGCGTCGTGACCACTCTATCGTGCCCGGCTTGGGGAGCGCCCGGTTTTATCGTGCAAGAAACGAAATCATTCGAGAAGGCAGGACGCCTTCGAGCCCCCGGGTAGGCACGCGAAGCGCCCGCGGCGCGGTCCGGACCAGGGGCCAGGTGGTGCCCGTGACACCCGTGATTCGCGCGGCCTTTTGGTGTAGCGTCGGGGTGTATGGGCATACAACCCCACAACGGCAGCCCCCGGCTGATCCAGCGGGCCTACAAGTTCCGGTGCTACCCGACCCCGGCGCAGCAGCGGGCCTTGGCCTGCCATTTCGGCGCCGCCCGCTGGGTCTGGAATTTCGGCCTCAACGCGCGCAGCAAGGCCTGGCGCCGGCGCGGCGCGTCTCGGTCGGGCGTGGATATCTCCCGGCTGCTCACGACATTGAAGCGCACCCACCGGTATGCCTGGCTCAAAGCCACCCCGGCGACGGTGCTCACCCAGGCGCTTCGGGACCAGGATCGGGCCTTCAGCAACTTCTTCGCCGGCCGGGCGCGCTACCCGCGCTTCAAAAAGCGGGGCCATGCGCAGGCGATCCGCTTTCAGCTGGATCAGCGCCAGGTGCACCGGGCCTATCGGCCCGGTTACCTGAAGCTGCCCGGGCTGGGCGAGATCAAGCTCCGGTGGTCGCGCACCCCGGGCGGCATACCGAAGATGGTCACCCTGCGTCGCAGCGCCACCGGCAAATACTTCGTCACCTTCATGTGCGAAGAAGCCGCCCCGGCGGTGGCGCCGGCGGCTCACCGGTCCGTGGGCATTGATCTGGGCCTGCGTGATCTCGTGGTCACCAGCCGCGGGGATCGGACGCTGGCACCCCGCCATTACCGGGATGATTTACGGCGCCTCAAGCGCCAGCAGCGGGCCCTGGCGCGCAAGCGCAAGGGCTCGGCCCGGTGGCACCGCCAACGCCGCAAAGTCGCCTCGATCCACGAGCGCATTGCCAACCGGCGCACCCACACCCTGCATCAGCTCACCCGGCGCTTGATCGACGACAACCAAGTCATCGGCGTCGAGGACCTGAATGTGCGGGGCATGCTGTCCAACCACCACCTGGCGTTATCGATTGCCGATGCCGCCTGGACCGAGCTGCGCCGGCAGCTCACCTATAAGGCCGCCTGGGGCGGCCGCGAGGTGGTGGTGATTGACCGGTGGGCGCCCACGAGCAAGACCTGCTCGGGGTGCGGCCACCGGATGACGGCGATGCCGTTGTCCATGCGGCACTGGTCCTGCCCCGCCTGCGGGGCGACCCACGATCGCGACGTGAACGCCGCGATCAATATCCAGCGACTTGCTACCGGCGGGAGGCCGGAACGTCAGGCGCGTGGAGGCCGGACGATCCCGTGTGGTGACGCGGCACCGGCTGTGCTCGCCCCGGCGGCCTGCGAAGCGCGAATCAATCCCGCCCCGGATGCCGCAGAACCCACCGCGGTGACGGGGTGAGGGTGGAACTCCAACGAACACAATCGAGTTCGAGATCTTTGCCCGAGGCTATCTGGGTACACGAAGGTAGACCGGCGCATGGTCGCTGACATGCTTGCGGGCGTTCTCATGGGTGAGACCAAGACGCTGGGGGAAGCGATCGATGCCGGCGGCAAGGTTGGGCCAACCGGCACGTTTTAGTTGGGACGGGGATAACCAGATATTGTCGTAGAGATTGGCAAAGCGGCCGTCGATGGAGCTCAGGGTCGTGGCGCCGCGGGTGATGGCCGGCCTGAATGTCTTTTTCAAGCCGTTGAATCCGCGGGAGTCAGGCGGAAGATTGAAGTCCCCCATGATGAGCACCGGCGTGCCCTCACTCACGGACTCGATGAGCCAGTTGGCATACTCGTCGAGCTCGGAGTTTTCTTCGATGCGCTCGGCTTTCGAGTCCCCGTAGATGATGTGCACCGTGGCTGCGGTCCACTTCAGAGCCCCATCCTCGGATGAAAAGCGTGCCGCAAACGGCTCGCGAGCGAATACGTCACCCGGGTCGAGATACAACACAGCACCGCCGTCGAAGTTGACTCGCTGTTCCTGCCAGAGAAAGACGTAGTCCTCGGTATAGCGGCCGCGGCCTACGGACTTCCGGCTCATGACGTATGACCATGGCGTGCTGGTGGTTTGTTCAAGTTCGCTGATCAGGCGTTTGACCCCGTCCTCGCCGTGAACCTCCTGGACCGCGACAAAATCGTAGTCGGCAATGACCTGGGCCGACTGGCTCCAGTTTCTCTTTTCGCCCCACCCCAAATGCTTGGCATTCCAGCTTGCGATGGTCAGTGCATGAGTGGGCAGGGCGGCCAGCGAGAACAAGCTCGCGGCCATGAACATAAGGGCGGTCTTAAATCTCGGCATCAGGCGCTCCGTGGTTTGGCTTGCAGGCCAACAGCATTCCCGAATTCAGGAAAGTGCAAGTGCTGACAATCAAATCCTAGCCGGATGGACCACGGGCATTGGCCTGTTAAACGAGGCTAAGACCGCTGGAAAAACGTCAGGTGGTGAAGGTCGAAGGCCAGCATGACCCGGTAGAGAAACAAGAGATCGCCGCGAATGGTGGCGTCCCCGTTCTGCAAGGCCTGGCGAGCATTGACCGCCGAGCTCAGGAGTCTGTCGAAAGTGTCAGCGCCCATGGTGATGATCGTGTCGGGGCTTTCGTGCTGGTCGTACTGGGCCTCGAATCGCCCGTGGTTGATGGTCACGCAGACAGGGTGCCCGGAGATATAGAGTTGGATGGTGCCGGACAGATGTTCGCACTGGGCGTCGGATGCTTGCTCGAGAAGTCCGCGGATGGCGCCTACGGGGTCGATTTGCGGATCATTCATGGGCAGTTGCAATCCTGTGGATCGGGGTAGTGTGGATCACCCAGGCCAACGAGGATATTGACGTTATGCGAATGATAAAAGTGTCAGGATGCTGGACGGCGCCAGAAGCCACGGAAGAAGTGACTATCCCTGAGTTTGGACGATCGCAGCAGGATGAGATAGGCCATTGGCCGAATTACGAGGACGACGCGGCGTCGGATGCCGAGAAGGCCGGAAGGCTGCCCCAATCAATGCGGGAGGTTAGCTCCCAATAGTAGCGGGGAGGCCGCGAGAGCGGGCGTCGCGCAGGGAAATCGCGAGATTGACGAGATGGTAATGCCGAGGGAAGAACTCCCCGTAGAGCGGCACAGCGGGCCCGAACAAATACTGGAAGTTGCGGTTGCCGGGGATCACGGCATCAAAATCGGCGACACGGTCAATGATATCTGAGGCCTGGTCAACCTCACGATCCGACCACCAGGTAATAAGCTGGCGGCGAACCTGCGGAACGAGATGGCGGGCGGCCAACGGCGATTCGCCACAAGTCATCGCGTAGGCATAAACTGCCTGGGGTATAAGCTTAGAAATCAACAAGCAAAACGCTTCGGTCGCCTGGTTATCGAGGCTGCGATTGGTGTCGTTGATGAATGAGGCGCTCAACAGCATATACCGCAGACATTCATCAAGGCCCAGGGCCGCGCGGACTTCGATGGGCTTGCCGAAGGGGTTTTCGAATTGTGTTCCCGCCCGTCGCGCATCCAGCTTGGTGCACAGACGATGGAGGCAGTGGTTGTGCAGCGTGAATACCTGGGGCGCGGACGAGTCGGCGCCAGCTAGCAGGCGCGCCGTGAGATTGGCGCTCTGCAGGGCCCATTCGTCAAACAGGTCCAGATGATCCGCGAGATACTGGCTGGATGACAGTCGGATCCCATGCCTCGGGGATGACAAGTCAAGACGAGAGAGTGCTCCTTGGAGAAGGGTTGATGCGCTGCTGGTCTGTATCCCCGGGTGAAAGGATTGCAAGATCACCCGGGTATGGAAGCGGATCAGGGATAGCTTCTCGCTGTCCTCGAGAAGATGATTGACGCCCTGGCTGTCCAAGGTGGGCAGCGTGGCGTGAAGATTCGCAACAAGGCGCTCATCGATGTCGGGGGAAAGTGAGGACATTGGATTGCTTCGGTCCTATCACGTCAGGGGGCGGATGCAGGAGGTCAAGCCATTTGGTGTAAATCGTCTGATGACGACCAATCTGGGTAAAGGTCGGATAGAGGCGGTCGGCCTCGTTCTGGGAAGCGTGCTTCCACTCGTAAAAGCCGTCCTGACGATTTGCCCATAGCGTGATCTCTTCGAGTCGCAAGGCCAGAGACTCGTAGTCGACGGCCCGATTATCGGCCACCCGCAGAAGAATTTGATTGGGGATGGCGTACATCGCACGGGTGCCGTCAATGCTATCGGCATTGGATCGGACCAGGTATTCCTTCACATGAGGGCCTGCGGCGAAAAATAATGCCATCAAGGCAAAGTCCCGATCTCTGGGGGTTCCCTTAGCAAGCATGTCGGGCAGGGCGTAATCCGCATGCCCGGTACACAGGGTGACCGCGGTGGCAATATCGTAAGCGATGGCGATGAGCCACTGATCCAGGGGAAGGTCTTGCCGATCCTGCCACTGATGGCCTTTCTGATACTGCGAAAGGCGTGCCAGATAATAGCGGACCATGCCCGTGACAATCGTCTGGCCATCCACACGGGGATCGTGGCGCAAGAACATTTCGACGGCATAGCCAGCATGGTCGTAAAGCCACTCATCGATGACGTTGTCTCGACGGAGTGCCTCCCCGAGAGCCACAGAGTCCTCTATCAAGTTAGCGACCTGTTCATCGGTTAGATGAAGTCGTGCTTGAGATCGGTGTACGGCAAGCCGGAAAGTCGACTCGGAGATATCCTGCTGCATACGAGAGGACATGCCCGGATGGATATATGGGATACCCGGATCGGCCAACGACCGGAGCAGTGCAAATCGCCAGCGGATGTCCTCGCCGGAGAGTTCCCGGGTGATGTGGTGGTGACAGGCGAGGTCATAGAGGCCAGCCAGTATCTGGCGTGCACGATTTTCCTGGCTAATGCTGTCGAGCATCATCATGGCGCATCTCATGTGCGCGGGCCTGGGTCAGGCAGTATAGCGAACCCTTGGGGGCTGATTGGGGCTGGCACCGCGTAGGGCACGATTTCGCAGGTCGAGCAGGCGCCCGCCCAGCCGTTTGATCTGGCGATGAGCCTGATACAGGAGGCGGTTACGGGTATTGGCGTCGCCCTTCGTCTGAGCGTAGTAATCCTTGATCAAGGCCTCAAGTTGGGCATGCCGGCTGATCGTATGGATATACAGTGCACCGGCCTTGGTGGGGTGTGGCTCCAATCCGGACTGGACGAAGAGGTCTTGGTAGCGTTGGATTTCGCGTTCGAGGTGGTCGTGGACCTGCTCGACCAGGCGGTGAGCTGCGGGATCATCCTCAATCTGCTCAAGAATCTCGAGGCTTCGCAGGACGTTATCCGATCGAGCGACAAACTGGTGTTTCTTTTTCAAGGTCAGGGGCATATCGGGGAAATCCTTATCACTCAGCCGATGATGACAGGCGTGAGCCGTCACCTGGGGCATTTATGACGCGCTATGAGACCCGTTTTCAATAGCCTGGACATGATCGCCCGAAAACAAAGCGATTGAGGCGGTCATAACCCCGCCACGCCCGAACAGGGCAGGCAGACAATTAGGCACAGATACGGAGATTGATCTCGTGCTGAAGCAGTCTGACAGCGGCATCGTGTTCTACCGGCGGCGATTGATATCGCCGGCCGTTTTTGTGTCGATGGCCATGGTGATTCTGCTACTGACCATGATCACGATCGGTTATGACGCCGCGCAAGGGATTTCCGGGGGCGACCACCTTACCGCCAGCCAACGATCTATTTCCCGTATGAAAGACCTGCAGCGAGCGGGCAACGCGCTGCTGGGCAACCAGGAAGACCCGGAAGACCTCGTGCGACACGGGCGGCATTTGCTCAACAGCCGGCAGGACTATGACGGGGCGGTCAGGGCATTTGAGAAGGCCGCGCTGCAAGGCTATGGCGCAGCGATGTTGGCCCTGGGTGAAACCTACCTGGGGGGCGGATGGTCGGCGCAAGACCCGGTTGAAGGGTATGCCTGGCTGACTGTGGCCGAGGCAATGAAAGTCGAGAACGCGTCGGCGATTCGAAGAGATCTGACCTCTGATCTGTCCTACGAAGACATGAAAGACGGCCAGTCACGGGCCGGGGAAATCGTGACGGAGATCCAGCAACGCGCGAGGCAATCGCAGCAAAGGAAGTGATCATGACCGAGAGCGAAGACAAGGCCAGCGGCAACAGCAAATTGAAGACTTACGCGATGGCGGGGCTGGCCGCGGTGGGCATTGGGGTGTGGATGTTCTCAGGCGATGATGATGTCACTGAGCTGATGCCGGAATCGCTGATGGAGGAGGGGTTCGGGGAAACGACCGAGAGCACGGTGTTGGAAGAGCCACTCATCGGTGACGAGGGTGAGGGCGAACCCGTAGGTGAGGATGAGCTACCGGACACCCTGTTTGCTGTCGAACAAGAACCGGGAGGTGTTGATCCAACGGTCATGGATGACCCTATGGGCGAGGGCGCAGCCGGCCAGATGGAGAACATGGATGAGGGTCGTCCAATCGGCCGCCTGCTGGCGCCAAGCGAGTCGTTCCTGGAAACGGCGGAACGCGATGACGAGAGTGGCGTTGGGGGTGTGGCTGTCACCGAGCCGGACATCCTAGCGGATGATGACATCGAGATGAGCGGAGGCATTGGCGGACTTGTTGGTCCGGCAGAAGCCCAGAATGAGATGGAGGAGGATGCCGGGGTCGCTGCGCAAGAATGGACGGAACGCAGTCGAGACAGCAGTACGATCCGACAACGCCTGACGCCAGAAGTACGGCGCAAGTTCGACCGACTGAGTGCGTTGCACCGGGCCGGCGATGCCGAGGCTTCCTACGAGCTGGGGGTTTTCCTTCGCGATGAGGTACCGGATGCGGGGCGACAAGCTTTCAACACCATGCTGCTGGCGGCCCAGGGCGGCAGCGTGGATGCGATGATGGCGGTGGGAGATGCCTATCGTCTGGGGCTCAACACAACCCTGGAACCCATTATGAGCTATGCCTGGTACACGATTGCTCAGGCGTTTGGCGCAGAAGCCGCAAAGGCCGAGCGAGAAAAAATGGTCGGTCAGCTCAGTCAGGCACAGTTCGCATCAGGGCAGGCCATGGCTCGCGAAATGATCGAGCAGATGTCCGAGCAAGCCATCTCGATTGCCAAGGCATATCAGGGGTAGCCAATCAGGAGTGCGATTGCGTCAGCGGGGTCACCGATACGGCCAGTGCCGCCGCGGCAATCAAGTAAATCGGAAGCATCAGGCCAAGGTCGGTCAACGACCCTGCGGCCGATTGCGCCAAGGTCATCATGACCAGCCAGATTGCACCGAGGACCAAACCGGAGCGCGTCAGGCGATGCCAGATCATGCGAAGCTCCAGGCTGACAATGATTAGTACGGCGCCCGAGAGCCCCACCCCCATCAACAGGGCTGCCTGCATGGCGCCCAGGGCATGTGCCTGTGATGCGACAAGGGCGAGATGACCCGCCTCTGCCACAAGAGCCAATATGGCCAGCAGTCGTGGTCCCAGGTTGTGGTTCGGGAATTTCATGATCGTCCTATTGAGACAGTCATCTGCAAAAATGCAAGCGACTACGCGGTTGCCCGGGGATTGAGGAGGCCGTCAACCGCATCGAGCATGAGGCGGGAGCGCTCATCGCCAAAGCGATATTCCAGGTATTGGCGAAGACGGGCGTGGGCTTCGATGTCGTTGCCGGCCCTCTTGGGCTTGCGGTCAACGAAATCGTTCCAGTGAGCGTAGCCGTAGGCGCGGGCAATGATCTCGAGACTCAGGGCGTGGGTGAGATTGATGCCGTCCTCGGCGCAGCGCGCGCGCAGGCGCCTGCCTTTGCGCTTGGCGGCATGGCAGGCATTTCGCGTTGTTGCCTCGTGGCATCTCATGATTAACGTGTTCGTGTTGACCCTTGAATCGTGAAAAAGAGCGCCCGCCTAAGCGGGCACTCCAGTTGTGGTGGTCAATCGACCCCATCGATGGCGCGGATGTCCACGGTCTGCTCGGCCACCTGAGATGCATCATCTCGGGCGGTCAAGGCCGTGTTCACCTGCTGGCCCAGCGTGATGAGGGCCGCGATCAAGCCGATGAGCTTGAGCGCAACCGTCAGCCAGGCGTCGATACGCTCCACCAGGGACTTCTTCGCCATGGTTATACCTCCACCTGGCTGGCCGACCTGCGCGGGGTCGACGTGGTTGAAAACCCGGATGCGCGGTCCGGGGCCCTATGCGATGACGACAGCCACGTATAGGACGAGGGATGCCAAGACGATTGCCTTGGCGGTCACGCGGGCATGAATGTTCATGCCGGCGAGATAGAGATTGGCCGATAGTCGGACACATCGAGGTTGATGCTACGACCGGCCATCGCCCTCTCGTCGAGGGACACGAAGGCCACGCACGGCGCATTCTTCGGGCGACAGGCCCACTGGACCGTGTCGGTGTCGGTGGCTCCAGCGAGCCAGTCGACCTGGCCAAACATGATCTTGTGCAAGATCAATTTGGCCGCCCGGTAGTTGTCCGTGAAAGGCTCGATGTCCGCCATGCGGATGGCCGACACGTAGCCGTCGTCTTCACAGACGATTTTGATCGAGGTCTTGGTGACCACGATCTTGAAGTCGCCGAGGGCGGACCTCGCCGATGACCACATCGCCTTGGCAGATCGCCGGCGGCGACGTGAGGCCGCATCAGGGTCGAGCGCGCCATAGGTCAATACCCGCTCGAGAAGAGAGTAAATCGCATCTTCCATTTGAAAACCCCTGTTCGGGAGCCGTGGGGGGGGAACCCCAAGGCCGACTGGATACCGTCCAGCACGGTTCTGCCCGGATGGGCGAGAATTCGGGGTTTGTTGGGCGGGGCCGCAGCAAGGCGCTGGTCCCCATGCCGTCAAGTTAGAACGGCGTGTCCAGGGTATGGGGTGGAAAAGGGGGATTTTTTGGCGGGGATTTCGCGAATGTCCGGCGGTGCGGGACTATCTCTTGTGAGGATCGAGATTCGACAAGGCTGAGATGAGCCAGGACATCGAGGGATTCGTGAAGGCATTGGGCCGGTGGCGGCCGCGGTCGAAGGATGTATTCAACCCCTGGCGCGGGCGCAACCGCGATGACGCCCGGGGGAACGGGCCAGACGCAAGACGAGCCAGGCTTGTTCAGCACCTTTCAGTCCCGGAAGGCGCGCGACTGCTGTTATTCGGTGAAGCCCCCGGATATCAGGGTGCGCGAATCACCGGGGTGGCGTTCAGTTCCGAAAAGCTCATGGAGCTGGGGGCGATACCCAGAGTGGCAGCCTCTCAGCAGCGCTTGAGTAGCAGGGCGCGATCATGGTGTGAGCCGAGTGCATCGATCGTGTGGGGCGCCCTCTACGAGATGGGGGTTGCCCAGGACACTGTGCTATGGAATGCATTTCCGTTCCACCCGCACCATACAGACAAACCGTTAAGCAACCGCACCCCCAGAGGCGAGGAGATCGAAGAGGGGGTGAGATTCGTGAAGCGACTGTGCCGGCTATACCCGAATGCTGCGGTGGTGGCGGTAGGCAAACAAGCGGAGAAATGTCTGCGTATGGGAAAGATCAAGACCTGGGGTTGCGTCAGGCACCCGGCCTATGGGGGCGCGAACGAGTTCAAACAGGGGATTGTTGATGTCTTGCGGGACGCTGGGGTCCAACCCCGACCTGAAAGGCCAGACCTGGCCTTGCTCTAGGTGCCTGTAGAAAGGAAGGCACACCGCCAAGGCGGTCGGCCGCCAGGAGAAGATAGTGGGCAGAAAACATAAGGACGACGTGAAGGTCAGCGATCTGGCGTATTTCGCCAGCCAGCCCCAGGCGTTCGAGGACAACCGGGGACGGGCCATGAATCGGAGAGCCTCAGCGCGGGGGACGAAGGCCCATGACGGTATCGGCTCTGGAAGAGCGTTTCGGCGGGCCGTGACGATCGGGCTGATCACACTGATGGCGCTACTAGGTGTGGCCATCGCAGGCGGAATGTCATGAGCGTGTGGCCGAGTCTGGTAGAGATTGCACTGAGCCCGTGGGGCCTGGTCCTGGTGGTCGCCATGGCAGCGGGGACCGCCGCCTGGATTCACGGACGACGAAACCCGGCGGTTCACGGCATGTTCGAGGTGGCAGCCAACAGCAAGCTGCTCTCCTGTGATCTGGGAAAACGACAAGGCAAGATTTACCGGTGTGACGGGCTCTGCGGCTCACCCGATGCCGTCTTCCGACAGGGAAAGACCATCATCGTTTGCGACTACAAAGATAGGCCGATGCCACGCGAGCACAGCCTGTACGTTCGATTCCAGATGATCCTGTATATGGGGATGATGGCCAGGCTGTTCAGGCGGCACAAGATTGAAGGCAAGGTGGGGTATCGGGACGGCGTCATGCCGATCTCGCACTGTGAAGGAACCTATGCGGAGCTCATCCGGCTGATCCCGTCACTCAAGCAGGCGAGGAAGAAGTTCTAGGCCAGGACGCTGATTACCTGATCCAGGCATTTCACATCGAGGCCGCGGCCGAACAGAAAGGTCTCGTCGGCGCCGGTCTGACGTTCCGAGTTGGACGACAGGTCGCCGAAGCCGCGCAAGGCAAGATCGGCTTCAGCCACCTCGAAGCCCCCAGACATGGATTCGAGAACCTGGAGGCGTTCAATGGACTTGTCGCCGACCTCACGCGGCAAGTACAGGTCGCAGTAGCCCACACCGCCCTTGCGGGCAACGCGACCACGAATCTGGTGAAGGGCCGTCAGGCCAAAGCGCTCGGCATGGACGACCAGGACCCGTTCGAGAAGCGGGAGGTCGATGCCCACCTCCACCACCGTGGTGGCGACCAGGATATTCGCCCGGCCATGACGCATGTCATCCAGGGACTGGGCATTGGTATCCATCTGGCCGTGGACCAGCCGCACCTGACCCGGGAATAGGGCTTCCCACTTCTGGAATGCCGCTTCGGCGCTGGGCAGCCCGTCCTTCTTGGTCTCGGCTGAACGCGTGGGATGGATGACAAGCACCTGTCGGTGTCGCTCCAGGGTTTCCCGCACGCGGTCAAACAACGCCTTGCGATCGTCAGCGTGATACAGGGTCGTGCGGATGTCCTTGTCGACATGACACTGAGTGAGCTTCGAGACCTGGATAACGCCATATCGCATGAGGGCCTGGGTGCGAGGAATACAGGTGGCAGTGACTTCGAGCAGATGGGTCGTCGGGCCACCCAGGGCCTCTCGTTGCTCACGGGAGAAGCGGTGCTGCTCGTCCACGATCAGGAAATCAACCATCCCAGCCGGCTGGGTCAGCAACGAGGTGGTGCCCACGAGCAGCTGCAATCCGGCGAGCGGGCGCGGGGTGGCGCCGGCGATCACGAGTTCACTGGTGGACATCAAGTCTGGCCACCAGGTGGTGAGCTCCTGATAAACCTGGGCCGCCAGGGTCTGGCTGGGTAGCAGGATCGCCACGCGGGCGCCCGCGTCGACCGCGCTGGCCGCGGCCATTCCATACACTGCCGTTTTGCCGGTACCGACATCGCCGGAAAGAATGCGCCGCATGGGCGTGGCGCGGGAGAGGTCGGAAGCGATTTCACGGCAAGCCGTCATCTGCTCTTCGGTCAGAGGAAAGGGCAGTCCCGGCAACCGATGGTCAAGATCGATACTGGCGCGCCAGTTGGGGGCATGCCCGGCCGGCCGGTTGGCCAGGGCATGCTTGTATGTCCCCAGCGCTCCAAGCATATCCAGGGCGCGGTGGGCGCGGCGGCCACCGATCATGGACCGGGGCAAATGAGCCTGGCGCAAGAGCTCGCACAAGGGGCGATGAAGTGCTCGATGCTGGGCGGCCAGATTCCCGGGGAAGTCGGGCGGGTTCTGGTCAAAGCCCAGGCGGTAGATGATCCGGGGAATGACGGCCATATCGGCAATACGACAATCCAGATCCGATGCCGTGGTTTGCCCGTCGAGTTTGGACTGAGGTGCCAGCAGGTGATCAAGAAGCCAGCTGGCCGCCTCCGGGATGGCGTCATCAAGCAAGGCCAGGACCCGTTCTCGCACGGTATCGGGCTTGATGACACGATGTAGACCCGGATAGACCGGGCGCATGTGGCCGACCCACTCGCGTGGGATCAGCGTGGGGTTGGACAACCACAGACGCTCGTCGTCGATCAGCTTGGCCTGAACATGGAGGATGAGATCAGCGGCGTGGGCCTGCAGCGCCTGCTGCAGCTCCCGGGTATCGCCGAACTCGCTGAAACCCAGGGCGAGGCCGTTGGCGTCGCGGATGTGGCCGAGCAGCATGGGTGGCGTGCGAAATCGCACTTCCGGGGTGCCATCGAGCTCACCGCGAAGCAGCAAGCCGTTGCTGGCATTCGCCGCGGCTTCCGGGTGGGCGACGAGCGCTGAGAAATCGGAAATCGGGGCAGAGAGATCCTGCCATGACCTCGGAAGAAGAAAGGCCGCCTGCCAGGTCGCCTCAAGGCCGAAGCTCTTGAGGCGGCCCAGCGTTGGTGCAGCGCTGGCCTTGCGTGAGGTACTGGTCTGCTGGCCCATGATAGGAGTCTACCCAGAGCCGTGAAAATGCAAGCGGCTCAGTTCCAGTCAAGCTCGGCGGTTTCCTCGCCGTGCAGCAGCTCGTCGAGGGCGGCGAGTGCCGCATCCCAGTGATGGTCCGGCCAGCGCGTGGCGGCCTGCTGGACATGAAGGCGATACTGGTCGTGGAGTCGGGACTGGATGCGCCGTCCCTGGTCCGTGACGGACTCGACGTTGAGAAACACGATCGCCTCGGCGATATCCGCGAGTTTGACCAGGATCTTGAGCGGCGTATCGCGGACACGATTCTTGGCCTCGGTGAAATCTCGACAGACTGATTCCTCGAGCAGGTCAAGCGGGGACTGATCGGTGTACATCTTCCCAAGCTGGTGCTTGGTGGGCGTGGGGACGTCGCCGGTGATGATTTCGGGCGTGTCATGACGCAGGGCCCAGTCATAAACAGCCAGGCGATCCTGATCGGTGAGCCTGTCGCCGAGCACGCGGCGGGCCAGCTCGTGAGAGATCATGGTAACGATGTAGAGGTGCTCGGCCAGGGTCTGGTCACGCGCGGTACGCACCGTGTGCCAACGGGTGACGTGGGCCATGCGCGCGATGTCGCGCAGACGAAGGGTATGGGTCGGTTGGACCTGATATGGCGCGGCGGTTTCCATTATGAGCCCCGATAGCGTTGCCAGGCAACTATTATGGGCGATAGCCAGCGGGCCGCGCCGTTAAATGCCCGCGAAATGGTGGTTATTTCGGCGGAACACCCCCGAATCAACCAGTGGGAAAATGGTCGTCATGGGTGACAAGCGTGTGTTTGACGACCTGGAGCAGCCGCGGCGTCCGGTGCAAATGGCATTGGGGGCGATGGTTATGGTGGCGGTGATGCTCGCGGGCGCGACCTACTGGAAAGCCAGGGACGCAAGACCGGCACAAGACGACAAGGCGCTCGTACCCCAATCCCTGATCGAGGAGCCCCTGCTGCCCGTGGAGGTGGCCAGAGAGGTCAATGCCGACCTGGATCGTCGCTACTCGGATAGCGGGCGATTCCCGCCGCGGTTAAGGCAAGCTCGCCAGGGGGTCGCGCAAGCGCAGTACGAGACGGGCCTATGGTACCGGGAGATGGGCGACGTCAAGGCCGCCTACCGATGGGTGTTCACCGCCGCCGAGCAAGGCCACATCGACAGCGCCATCGCCCTGTCGAGGATCTACCGAAACGGGGAGGGTCGGGACATCGATCCGATCCGTGGCTATGCCTGGTACCTGCTGGCCGTGGAAGGCGGCTACCGGGGGCGATACGCCGGTGACATCGGGGTGCTTGACCGCAAGGATCGCGCCGAAGCGGATCGAATCGCGGCGATCTACCGGTCGGACTTTCTCGCCGGCGTGCGAGCGGGGGTCAATGAGGACCGGTAGGCATCAGGCCAGTTTCAATCCGGCTTTTTCCGCCTTCTCGATCTGGAATGAACGGGTCTTTTTCTCGCCGGGGAAACGGGCGCTGACGTAGTTCGCCGACGTGTCGGTAATGAGGCCCATGCCGTATTTCGGATGGTAGAGCGTGGCACCCACCGGGTAGCGCGAGCCGGTCTCCTTCAGGCGCTGCATCTCGGGCGTGAGTGGGTCAGGTCGGCCAAAGAGCTTACGAGCTGACGCCGTGGGCTTGGGCCGGGTCAGGCGCCAGTCAAGGCCGATCTCGCCAAGATAGCGGTCCATGGTGGCAGGGTTGTGAGCCGGGACTTTGGGGCTTGCCCCCTCGTGGATGGCTTCCCCTACCCGGCCGGACACGCCGATCTGCGCCTCGGTCAGGAAGCGGCTGACACGGGAATCCGGGTGATGCCGTCCGAGCGAATTGGCGTGGATGAACGAAAAGGGGTCATCCACGGGATGGAGAAGGCAAAGCATCTTCTGAGCCCGGGTCATGGCCACATAGAACAGCCGGCGCTCATCCTCGATCTTGTCAGGATCGTCAGCGGCTGAGGCCGCCGGGAAGCCGCCCTCCTCAAGTGAGGGCAGGATGACCATGGGCCACTCAAGGCCCTTGGCGCGATGCACGCTGGTAATCAGAACAGCATCGCCATCCGGGGCGTGGTGATCGCGAGACTCCAGCGGCGCCAGGTAATCGATGAGCCCGGCCGGAGATGGCTGACCATTGCCGGATAGCCTGGTAATGGCCTGGATCAGACGATAACGGTCCTCGGCGGCATCGCGGTTGGCGGAGGTGGACTGATAGTAGTTTCGCAAGGCCAGTCGCAGGTCAATGTTGCGAAGCACATCCGCCGCACGGGCGCCAAGGCGGCCGTGGTAGGCGTCGGCGAAGAGGGCACGGCGCTGCTCGATACGGTCGGCGCGCCAGCTCGGGTGTTGACCAGCAAGGAGCTGAGCGAAGACACGATCGCTGGACTCGGGTTCAGCGGCCAGGCTGTCGATGACCGGATCAAGCCCATCGTGCAGGCCGATGGTGGGGTGGGTGAGCATCACCCGGATCCTTTCGCGCCACTGCTGGGGATCGAGTTCTCGATACCGGCCAGTGGCCAGGTACAGATAACCGGTGAGCATCTGATAGCCCTCGGCCTCGAATACGGATCGAGAGCCGACCAGCCGATAAGGGATGCCGTGTTCCAGCAACGCGATCTCGATGGGGGCCGCCATGGAGAATAGCCGGACCAGTACCGCGATATCACGGTAGCAGCCGCCCCCGGCGCGCCACTGGTCGATCAGGGCCGGCACGGGCGAATGCCCGGAAGCCCCTGGGCGGTCGTCGTAGGACTCGAGGCGCAGGGTCGTGGGTGGGTTCGCCGGTGCGCTGATGCAGAGCTTGTCGTCACGCAAGGTGTTGTGGGTCACACAGTTGTTGGCTGCCAGGCTGAGCGCATGGCCGTATCGAAAGGTGTGGCTCAGCAGATAGGTGCGCGCCCCAGGAAAGCTCTGCTCGAACTGATGGGTGATGTAGCGCGGGTTGGCGCCGCGCCAGACATAGATGCACTGGTCGACATCGCCCACGGCCATGACGCTGGCGCGGTCACCGGCCAGCGACTGGATGAGGTGGTGCTGGATCTCGTTGACGTCCTGGTATTCGTCGACAATGATGTGGTCATAGCGATTGGCAAGCACCCGGGGCTGGGTCTTTCCACGCTGGACGGCCATGACCGGGTCGTAGATGAGATCGGCGAAGAAGCGCCAACGGTTGTCGGTGCGGGTTTGCTCGAAGCGCTCGAACGCCTGGGGGAAGCGGATGTAGCTGCCCTGGTTCGGGTCGTTGGCATAGAGCTGGTCGAACTTGATGTCAGGCGCAAGCAGGTCGCTTTTCACCAGGTCGATGTAGCCCAGGAATGCCTCGAGATCATCGGCACTGGGGTTGGCGCCATTCTCGGCACGCAGTACCTCACGGGCCAGATGGTGCAGGCGCCAGGCTTCGGTCTGCAGCGTGGCGCGGCGCAGCCATCGGTTGTCGACGAAGTGCCGGGTCAGGCGCCTACCAAAGGCGTGAAACGTCAGTACCTCAGGCAGGCGCACATCCCGCTCGACATGCTCACGAAGGCGTCTTGCGAATTGCTCGGCGGCGTCGCGGTTGAACATGAGGGCAAGAATTCGACGAGGGTCCACCCCGCGATCCAGCAAATGCGCGATGCGGTGTACCATCGTGTGCGTCTTGCCGGAGCCCGCCACCGCGGAGACGCGCGCATGGCCCTGCTCGTGGTGGACCACGGCGAGTTGCTCCTGAGTTAGCCCTTGATACCCCATGGAGTTGGTGTCCCGATCAACCTTCGGCCGTGAGGATAACCACCTTGGCGGAGGTGCCGGCGAATTTATTCGCGTGGATTTCCGACCAGTTGGGCTGGAATTCCGGGGGCAGGGGCTCGCCGGCCATGCTCGCCGGCAGAATGGCGACCAGGCGGCCGCCGGGGGCGAGTAGGGTAAGCGCATGGCGCAGATGCTCACGGGCGCGACCGACCGAGAAGGGCGGGTTCATCACAATACGGTCGAATGCGCCTTCATTGAATGCCAGGAAGTCCTGACAGCGCGTCTCTAGCCCCTTGGATTGGAGCACCTGACAATGCAGCTGACTGAGCTCAATGCACAAGGTCTGGTCGGCCGGCATGTGCTCGGCGAGATCGCCCTGGCCGGCGCTGGGCTCCAGACAACGATGACCGGGCGCGATCGCCGCGGCCTCGACTGCCAGCTCGGCGAGCTCGGTCGGGGTCGGATAGAACTGATGCGAGCGCTGATCGGGCATCATGCCAGTGGCCACGATATAGCCGATTACATCGGTCGGGTCGTAGTCGAAATGGTAGCTGGGGCGGTTGAACACACCACCGATTGCCTTGAGAACCTGGCCAGCGACCTGCAGGCGATGCTTGTCGACTTGATACGTGGGTAGCTGAAACGACCATCCTTTCCCTGCCGCGGGCGGCAGGCGAGAGGGGACGTTATTGGCCAGCAGGGAGAGAACCGAAAACGGGATCGGCTGATTGAATACCTTGACGGTCTGCTTGCTGCGCTTGGGCGGTTGGCGAAAATGCGAAGGGATCGCCATGGGGTGGCGGTGGGCCAGAATCTGATTGAGGCGATAGGCGAAGTCCGGGTGCACCTCGAGGTGGGCCGTGCCCTTCTTGTAGGTGCGGACTCGAAATGCCCCGCCGTCCATGTCGTGCCAGACGCCCGTGTCACGGCGAAAGTGCTGCAGGGCCTTGAGAGTCACCTGCAGGTCGGGCTGTTCGCGGTGCATGAACCTGGCCACGATCGAACGAAGATCGTGGATGTAGCCAGCCTTGCGGTAACTGCTGCCGAAGGCGTCGAACGCATCATCGATGATCATGCGCTTGGCGAATCCCTCGGGGCGGTTGGTGACATGCTGACCAGAAAGCCCGCGGAAAAGCCCGTCTACCATTTCCGATAGGAAGTCCATGCGCTGACCCATCAGGGCCATGAGGTTGTCGCGCACGATCTCTTCGGTGAATGGCGGGGTGTCCATGTTGCGGATCTGCTCATGCCATTGCTGGCGGCGCTCCTGAGGCATCCAGTCGAGTACGCCAGTCAACTCAAGGGCGCGTTGCCAGTAGGTCGCGTCGAGGGCCTTGAACGCCTTGTCCCTGTCAAAGAGCCTGATCACCGAAATCGGTACTCGCCCCAGCTCTTCGCGATGGGCCTGAATGAAAAACTCGGTGGCTCGCTGCATGGCGGGGCCCGATAACATCTCAGCAACCGTGGCGATGTCGCGATGGGCGGCGTTGTGCTGGCCGATCAGGGCATCGACGGCGTCGCCCTGGACCGGTGGGAAAAAGTCGTCTGCTGTATCAAGCAGGGGGCTGGTTTGCGTGTCCATGCCTCCCAGATTACGGGCCCCTGGGAATATGCAAGGCGGTCGTTTGGGACTGGGACTTGAGCCGTAAAGCGGGATAAATACGGGCGTTTTATGCCGACACTGGCGATCAGGTTGAGCCGAGAATGGATTTGTCGGCAGTTCCTCGTTTCATCCTGTCGACATCGTTTCTCCTACGCGCCACTGGCCCGCCACCCCGGCGGGCCACTTTTTTGCAGCGGGCACAAAAATGCCGGCAAGCGCAGAAAAGCACTTGCCGGCAGGAGAGATCGGTCGGATCAGGCGGCTTCTACGGTCAGCTTGTAGTCGCCGCCCACAGATAGCTTGAAACTGCGTCCTCGAAGGTCGGAGAAGCCAGAGAGGTTGAGCGTTTCGAGAAGGCCATGAAGCAGCTCAGCCGGATCAGACGCTGCCTGGGCTTTCATCCACGCGCTGAATCGCTCCTCGCAATCGGATCGGTGGTCGTTGTCCACTTTGTCGTCGTCGTAGTCGAAGTACGACAGCACGGCGCCGAGGTCGTGGCTGTGGGCTCTCGCGGTGACGTAGTAGGGTTCTGCTTCCCCGGCCACCAGGGCATCGTTAATGACGGTCACGCCCAGACTGGATTCGACTCGAACGGCATCGCAGTAGACCAGATCGAAGTTGGCGTAATCCACGGTGAAGCGAGAGACAGGTTTCGGGTTGACCGGAACGATGGCGTCAACCCGAATTGCGCCGGTGTCCAACAGATGCTGGTTGACCCAGTGGTCTTCATGAAGCCCATCCTCGAGGCGCGAATACCCGAGCTTAACCAGCTGAGCGACCCAGGGGTGGGGCTTGTCTTCATCGCGATCAGACAGGTCTGATTGGGCGACCAGACGGAGTTTGCCGTCAACCACATCCGCCATCGGGATGGGCTTTTGGTTTTCAGAGGCGCAAAAGCGACGATCGAACTCCTCGATATTACTGGGGAGCTGTCGATCCTCGTCGGAAAGTGGCGAGACAAGGCCAGGAGGGATGTAGGGAACGTCGTTGAGAAGGTCATGGCAACCGACGTCTCTCAGCTGGTCGAGACAATAGGTCAGTCGCTCAGGGCGTGATGCCTTCATCTGCTCAGCGTGGCTGCGAAAAGCGGTTTTCATCGCTTCCCGGATGGCGTTGACAGCCAGTTTTTCATCGACCAAACAATCGCGGTCAGGCAGTCGAGCCCGGAAAGCGCTCGGGTCCAGGTGAATGATGCTTTGGTTCTGGATCTCACGCTCAGCAGGCATGTCGCGGAAGCTGCTCGGTTGGTGGCAAAGCCGACCCATGCGGGAAATAGGCAACCCTTGGAGATAGATAAGCGCTCGGAAGCTGAATTGTTCAGGATTTTCGGGAAGGCGGATCATCCCTATCTCGGTCGGAATGGCGTCGAGGTTGGGGAGCGCGCAAGGCCGTTCGAGCTGCATGCCGTTTAGGCTCACAGGCAAGGGAAAGCCGGAAGCAAGCAGGGCCACCTGGTGATTGATCTGATTGGCGGTGGGCTTGCGATGGAGGTCACAAAGCTGAACAAGACACCCGTCGAAGAAGTCTTCGGTCTCGATGTCGATAGCCTCACCAGAGAGGAGATCATCGGTATCTGCTGAAATCACCCCATCACGGGACCGGATGGTAATGACTTGCGCCGAAAAAAGGGCACTCAGAAAGCCGATGCCGAAGGGGCTTTCCTCGTCGATGTCGGGATTGCTCCAGTCGGATTCGGCCAGACACAGGAGCTTGTCCCAGGACTGGATGCCATGCCCGTCGTCTTCGATGGAGAGGATGTTCGTCGTCTCGTCGAAATTGAAGTCGACTTTGGTTGCACCGGCACGCCGGGCGTTTTGCATGAGCTCGGCGATGAAGGCGTAAGAGTGGGTGAAGGTGTCGCGCTGGGCCTTGATCAAGCGAGGCACATTCGCGGTCATGCATACGGTCTGATTGGTCACTTGAGTTCTCCTGATGAAGACAGCGAAATGCTGTAGTCACCAGCTTATAGCCGGGGCTGAGAATGCAAGTGGACAACACCAGATCATGGGATCGGTGTTATTGGGAAGTGATACGCGGACACGGGTCTGACCGACCGGTTGCCAACACAAAGCGCGAAGCTCGGTGTTATTGAGGCGTCTGAAAGGGCAGACGCGGCTACACCGTGTTCTGGTTACCAACACAAAGCGCGAAGCTCGGTGTTATTGAAGGAGCCGACAAGCGAGCATTAGGGTGAATGCGAGGTTAGCAACACAAAGCTCGAAGCTCGGTGTTATTGGGATCCCATCCGGGTGGGCATGAAGTGACACACTATGGTTACCAACACCAAACGGAAAGCTCGGTGTTATTGAGATCACAGCCGGTAAAGCCATGGAGCGTGTCGAGCTGTTACCAACACAAAGCGAGAAGCTCGGTGTTATTGGCGGGTGGAGCGCTATGAGTCGCTGCGGCTGCAATACGTTACCAACACAAAGCGCGAAGCTCGGTGTTATTGGTTCCCTAGGACAATTAACCAGGTCCCCCGCCATAACGTTACCAACACAAAGCGCGAAGCTCGGTGTTATTGGAGGGTGCCGTCAAAAGCCTGTTTACCAGGTATTTTTGCAGGGCGCCGCGAGCGGTCGCCAGATCGGGTACGAAACCGTCCGGGTGACCTGTTCGAAACCCTGGGAAACTTCCGTCACACATAGATCGAGCGTTGCCGTGGGTTTGCCTACGACTGGAGCGCTCGCGGATAAGCGGCAGTTTCCGCGGCCATTCAGTTGTTAAAGATCGGTGTTCAGCCTATCAGGGATAGGGGTAGCCAAGCCTGACGTTGATTGGTGCGATCCCAGTACGGTGGGCGTACCGTCTGGACCATGGGAATGGACTGTGCCTCGTCGGAAGACGACCATGGCATGGCACGATCCCACCAGGCGCATTCATCAGGCTCACAGGGCTCTACAAGGCGTCGTTCAATCTCGCCATAGCCAAGGCGGCGCTTGGCGCCAAGGCCCTTGAGGTCTTCCAGAATCGATCGGACAGCGGTCATATCGCCAATGCCGTAAGCAATCGCGCGGTCGACTTTCTGCACGGGGAAGCTGAGCACGTAGGCGCGGTTAGGGCCCGTGCCCAGGGTGACGGAATTGGGGAGTTTGGCTAGCCCTTGCTGGGCTGACACAGCGTCAATCTCGGGTTCTGGCCGGCGCACGATCGTGCGAATGCCGCGGGCATGCCGGACCAGCTGAAAGGCGCTGGCCTGATAAACCCATTCGCCATCTCTCTGCTCAGTCGACAGAGGCAGTGGTAGCGGACGCTCGACCTGGTAGCCGGACTGCGCCGCAAGCAACTCCTCAAGCACACCGTCGAGATGAATCGGGTGTTCGGGTGCCACCATCGGCGATGACAACCGGAGTTCTATGCGAAAAGGCTGATGGTTCATGCCGTGGCCTTGGGCCGGGTCAGCTGTCCATGCACACTGGATAGACCTTCCGCATTGACGCCATCGAGTGCCTGTCGGCCCTTTTCGATCAGGGCTTCGAGTGCCGGCGCCAGGGTAAGACCTGCATCGGTGAGCTTGATCGCATCATAGTGCTCTTCGCCATTGATGGTGACATCCAGGGATGCGTCATAAGTCCCGTAACCGAGCCTGCCAATGCCACCGAGGTGCCGCTCCTCGAGAAAATCGGCGAGGATCAGCAGGGCGAATCCGGCATGGGCTTCACTGGGGAGGCGGTCGAAAGATAGGCGCATCAGAAACGGTGTGAGCGGGGCAACACACTCGAAGTTGATGATGTTGGCAAAGGTCTTTCTGTTGGGCTGATCGTCTTCGGGTTTCGCTGCCTTGTCACGCGTCTTGTAGGCATCGTTGTCACCAAGACGGTCGGCCATATACGCCTGAAGCGCCTCGCGACCGCCTTCCCAGACGTTGGCGGCCTGAACATCGGCACCCTGTTCGATGTCATCAACCGAGCGAATGGTGCTCGTGAACAGGGTTTTCCAGGGCTCGATACCCCGCACGGATTGGTGCGCGTAACGATCAGGGACCAGCGGGGCCGTGCAATCCAGTAGCGGAATGAGGTCAGGAGTAACCAGCTTGCTGGGGACAACGGTTTCGACCCCGAAAATCCCGGCCTTGAGGTCGTCATGGGCGGCCTGGATCTTGTCCAGACGGGGAAAGCCGGCTTCGCCGGCGACCGATGCGCGGCCGTTTCGAAGCGAGTAATAGACCCGGTCGGAGATCTGCTGTCCTTTCTCGATCAGGACAGACTGGATGCGATCGGCTGCCTTGCGGGACAGCCGGCCACGGATGCTGTTGCCGCTGATTATGGGCACCTGGATGGTGTAGCCACCCTGAACGGGCGTCTCATCGTCTTCATCCAGACTTTCGCGAAGATCATCGAGCGCATCATCTTCGGTTTCAACATCCGCTGTTTTTTCCTGATCGGCGTTGGACCGAGGGGCCATCACCAGGGAAAGCGGCATCTTCATCTGGCGAGCTACCTTGATGCCGCTCCGGTTGCTCTCAGCGCCGCCAAAGGCGGCTTGATGCAGGGGCGCGGTGAGGGTGCACACGCCATTGATCGATAGGGTCGTGGTGTTGGTCATAAGGGTTTGATTCCGTGTTGTGTCAGGTATCGAATAGCGGCCGAGGAAAAGGATCAGGCTGCTCGAATTTGGGCAGCTTTCCCTTGTTGGTGCCGGCGAAAATAATGCGGGCCAGGGCCCAGACCTCGCCATAGGTTGCTTGCAGGAGGGCATGGCCAATCTCGGTGCCCTGTGCCTGCTGGGTGAGCATCATGTGACTGGCGTCGATAGGGGTTCGGCTGGGGTCGAAGCGCATGGGCATCTTCGCCTTGTTCTTGGCTTGCCAGGGCAGCAGCAGCTCGACCAGGTGGTTCAGGGTTTCCTGTCGAACGAGTTCGGTGCGGGCGCCAATCTGAATGAAAAACGGGCTGCGCACGAGGTTGACGCGGCTCCGCCACAAGGTGTGCTGGCCCTTGGCGGTCTGGCAGTGGATGACAAAAAGCGCTTCCGGTGGATTCAACAGCCAGTAGGCCATTTCGGTGTGCTTGCCGGCGCGATACCAGCCGTCCCGGGTGATCACCGCGGCGATAACCCGCGCATGGACACGCTTGGCATGCGTCTGGGTGAGCGTGGCGCACCCGTGGCAGACGACCGGCGCGTTACTGGCCAGGGCCAGGTGGTCCGTGAAATTGGCGCCAAGCAGGTGCTCGTGGACGGGGTCGCCGGTGGCAATGGCGGCGCCGCAGCGGGCACAGGCGCAAGCCGGCCCGTCGTGGGCATGGGTTGGCGCCGGGATCAGGCCGGATGTTTCCACGGCGAATTGCGTGGGGGACAGGTGTGGCGGCAGGCCGGTGACGGTCATTTTGCGCGCGCCATGCGGATCTGCTCACGCAAGCACCCGAATCCCTTGGACGTGCCATGTCCGATTGCCCAGGGGCCGGCGAGCTTCAGACCGCAGGTAAATCGAATGGCCGGACAGCGCGTGCCCACGATCCGGGTCTGCCGGTCCGCGCCGCCCGAGCGGGTCACGTCGGCCCCGCCGATATCCTTTGCGTAGTTGAGAAGTCGCAATCCCGGGATGCGATCGGGCATCCAAAGGTCCCATGCCTCGGCCTGCAACTGGAGGCTGCGCTCGACCATCTCGTGGAGGATGGCTCTTCGCTCATCCTCGCTCGCGCCTTTCCACCGCTGCATCTGGCCTGGTTTCTTGGCAATCAGAACGTGCCTTGCGACATACACCGGTGACCGGCGCACCAGCGTGACGCCGGCATGGGTGCCGGGCGGTAGCGCCATATCAATCTGCTCACCGGTGATATCGACCAGAGCTGCCATCAGGTTGGGCAGGGCCTGGAAGAGTGTGGTGCGGGCCGTGGCCCCCACCGCGGTCAGGCAAACCCCGCCCCGGGCCGGTCGCCAGATGATCGAGGGTTTCAGCTTGTCGCCGGGTCCGTGATGGAACATGGCATCGGGGAGCTCGGGGATCTTGGCTTGGTTGGCCATGACCTGGAGCTGATGCCGGGTTTCCGCCGCGTTGACGACCTCATCCGCGGCACTGGCCCATTTCAGCGTGATCGTGCTGACTGGCTGCGAGACGGGCCGGTTATCCGCTTGGGTGCAGGGTTCAGGGTTATGCATGGTGATCCAGGTGGTGGGCATGGGCTGAAGGTTCCACAGAAAAAATATAGTGTCAACAAAAAATAGCTCTTGCGGCTTTCGCAACGCCCTGATATACCTCGTTCTAGTGGATTTCATTAAAAATGCAAATGCCGCCTGATAAAGAGGGCTTCTATACCTGCACTGTGTCGGTCCCGGAGGCCGCGCTGGTGTCATGCCGGGCGCGCAAGCGCGCGGATTGTCTGCGCGACTGGATCACCAGGGGGCTCAAGCAACCCCGGCCTGTCCCCATTGGCAATGGCCAGGCTCGTAAACCGGTGGCGCTGCGCCTGACCCCGGACGAGGTGGCGGCGATCGAGCGCTATCGTCACGCCCAGTCATTGGCGCCATCGATGCGCCTGGGGACGGTGGTGGGGATGCTGGCCCATACCGGGTGGCGAGCCAGTCGAGAGGTGGAGAGCGGGGACAAGTCTGATTCGCCGAGGGCCAGCTGGCACGGCGCAGGGGTAGACCGGATGATCGCGACACTGGCCCGGGCTGGTCAGTCACACCGCCCCGAGCAGGAAACCATGCTTGGGTTGATCGATGAGGCGGTCGAGGATGGAAAGGTGCGTCTGATGGAGGCGGCCACGGGCAGTGGCAAGACTCTGGCGATGGCAGTGGCAGCGGTTGACTGTGCGATTCACCGGGGGCAGCGCGTGCTCATCGCTGTACCGAATCTGCGTTCGGTGAATGACACCATGGCCAGTCTGTCGCTGGCGGCCAACGATCGGCCCGTGCGTATCGCCAGCGCTATCGGGGCGAATGAATTCGTATCCGAAGAGCGGGTCTCGGACCTCATCGACAGCGCGGAGTCGGATGTGGCGGATGCATTACGTGCCTGGGTGGCGGAGCAAACGATAACCCGGGGGTGGCGAGTATCTGAGTTCTGCAAGGCATTCCCCGGATTCAATTCGGATCAGGTATCGCTCAACCACGGCATGGACGAAAGCGATGCTGGGCGACAAGCCTATGATCGCCAGTTCGAATCGCTGGATGAGCGCGTTGACGTTCTCGTAATCACGCACGCGATGCTCGCTCAGAATGTGTGGCATAGCATCCGTCAGCACAACCAGATCGAGAGCGTGACGCTGGAGAAAGCGGATCTGGACAGGCCCTATTCGGAGCGGGCAAGGCTGAGGAATCGAATTCGACTGGACCGTGACGGCGAGCGCCCGGGCAAACTTGGGTTCCAGGGCGCGATCCTGTTTGTCGACGAAGCCCATCAGCTGCGAAACAACATTGAAACCGGGCTATCCAGCAAGGTCCGAATGGGAGGGATTCGGGCGGACCTGGTGGCCTTGCAAAAGCACCTGAAGCCAAGGGCTGCAAGGGCATGCGAACGAGCCCTGGCCGAGCTGGCGTTCGTGGAAAAGGAAATGGGCGAGCTGGGCCGTCGTGAGGGATACGCCAGCCTTGTCTTGAATCTCCACCAGGCCGGTGACCACCGCATGGTCCGAGATCTTCGCGATCTGCTCACCGACGCATCGAAGGGGCTTCCGCGGAAAAACGGCCGGGCCAATATCAAGGCCGGCGATCGGGTTCGTATCGAGCGACTACGCATGGCTCGGACCGTATTGAGCCTGGCGTTGTCACGAAAGACCTACAACAAAAGCGACGCCACCATCCAGCTGAGCTTCAGCAGTGTTCGACACAGCCCAAGCATCCAGGTTGGACAGCCCAATATCGGGGCATACCTGAGCTACCTCTGGGAGGCAGCCCCTGCAGCGATACTCGCATCGGCCACGCTCTACCTGGACACCCGCAGCGGGCTGTCGGGTACGTACATGGCACGCAAGTTGTTAGTGCCGGAAGATCAACTGGCCACGCAAAGCCGACGGATTCTGCCGAAATGGCTGCGGGGGGGAGTCAGGGTTCACCAGCTTCCGGTCAAGCTCGGAATCAGCAAAAAATCGCGGCTTGCGCCGCCCTCGATGCACCATGGCGGGTCGGGCAAGAAGCGATGGCATACGGTGCTATCTGTGGCCGTCTACAAGATTGCGCAGGAGGCCACGGGCGGTACCTTGGTGTTATGCACGTCACACGAGACATGCCAGGCACTGTGTCAATCTCTGATCGGGCGTCTCGGTGATCGTCTGGTCGTCGTGCCAGAGCAGGGTGGAAGCCAGGCCTATGCACGTTGCCGTGATAAATTCATCGAGGCTGGGACCCGTAATGAACGGCCGGTGTGGATCGCAACCGGACCGGCCTGGGCGGGCGAAGACCTGGGCGGTGCGGGACATGGTCTGTCCAGCGAAGACGATCTCGTGTTGACCGACCTGGTGATCCCAAGGCTGCCGTTTCCACGCGCGACGCCAGGCGACAAGAGCAGTAGCAGCTTCTACGTCAGCTCCGCGGAGATGATGCTGGCGCTGACTCAGGCCGTGGGACGGCTGATCCGGCGGCCGGGCCTGAAGGGTCGGCAGCTCTGGTTGCTGGATCCTCGCGGTAGTGACCCGGGCAAGGGTTACAACCCCATGGTCCAGTCGCTGGTCCACGAGTACAAGCACCGCGAAGTGTTCTCCCTGACGCCTGAGGACATTGATGTCTACCAGGGGGCCGGGAACTGATGATTGCCGATTGTAGTTGTGATACTCGGTGCTAGCCTCGCTATATGGACCTCTTCTTTAGCACCGACAAGTTCCAGCTCGAGGGCCAGAGCTACACCGGCTTTCCGATCCTCATCACAAAAGATGGCAAGGTCGCATCGGAGGCTCTGGACTTCTGTATCAGCCATCTGATCAAGAGTGGACGAGTTGAGTCCAAGAAGTCATGGGTGACCTACGGGAAGGCCCTGTATCAATTCTTCGGCTGGTGCGAAGCCAATGCGATTGACTGGCGCGATGTCGGCAATGATCGGGAAGCCACCATTCTGGCCGAGTTCCGAGACTGGAACCTGAGTGCAGAAGGAGGAAGTCTGGCTGCCCGGACGGTGAACGCCCGACTGCGATTACTCTGTGCGTTTTACCGGCATGCGTGTAACAGGGGGTGGGTCCAAAGCGTCCCCTACGACATCGAAACGATCACGGTCAGCCAGCCCAAAGGATTTCTTGCCCACCTCGATGCCAGTGGGGGAAAGCGGGTTTCGGCAGACGTCATGCTCAAAACGCCGAGGACCGTGATTCGGGTACTGAGCAAGCAGCAATCCTTGGACCTGCTTAACGCCATCAGCAACCCGACACACAAGCTGATTGTTCGATTGGCGCTGACGACGGGTCTGCGCCGGGAAGAGCTGGCGACGTTCCCGCTGAAGTACGTAATCGATCCCGCCACTTATTCCAAGCATCGCTCTTTCATTCGGGTCAATCTCGATCCTAAAGACATGGCGATCAAGCGGAAACAGGCGCGCGGGATCGACGTGCCTCGCACGGTCATGGAGGACCTTTGGCAGTACGTGATTCACGAGCGTCATCGCCTAGAGATCATCTCGGGGCAGCCTCAGCGCACGCTGTTTCTGACGGTGGACGGGGTGGCGTATGCCAATGATGGCGCAGCGCTGCTCGGCGTAGTGAAAAAGGCTGGGGAGGCCGCTGGAATCCCCTACGTGAATGTCCATGTGCTGCGCCACACCTACGCCACCCACACGCTGCACGCGATGATGCAGGCCAAAGCTCAGACGGATGCTCTGCTGTACGTCCGGGACCGTTTGGGTCATGCCTCCGTGACTAGCACCGAGAAGTACCTGATGAGTCAGGCCCTGTAGAGTGTGGTCGCGATTCGACAGCAGGAGTCTCGAGTGTCACGGCATGCGTTGATGGCGTTGCTGCTTTGTCTGGCCTGCCTTGGGCCGGCGAAGGCATCGGAGGTGGATGCCGGCATCGCGGCGATGCAGGCCGGCGATTACGAGCAGGCCCGGGCACTGCTGGCCACGCCGGCTGAGGCGGGGGATGCGCGGGCGCAGCACTTCCTGGCGATGAATTACCACTACGGCTGGGGCGGGCAGGCGGACAAGGCCAAGGCGCTGGGGCTTTTCAAGGCATCGGCCGAGGCTGGCAGCGCGCGATCACAGGCCATGCTGGGCGCCATCTACGCCGCCGGTGATGGCGTGGCGCCGAGCGGCGAGAAGGCCGTGCGGTGGTATGAGGCGGCGGCCGCGGCCGGCATGCCTTCAGCCGCTCATAATCTTGGGGCGATCTACAACGAGGGTCGTCTCGTTGAGAAAGACGCAACCAGGGCGGCGATATGGACCGAGAAAGCCGCGGAGGCTGGTCTTGCTCGGTCGCAATTCAACCTGGGGCTGGCCTACGCGCGTGGGATCGGGGTCGAAAAAGATGACGCCGCCGCCGGCCAGTGGCTGCTGAAAGCCGCCCAGCAAGGGTTGCCGGCGGCGCAGGCGGAGCTTGGGTGGATGTATGCGTTAGGGCGTGGCCTCGATCAAAGTACGAGCGAGGCGGTTTACTGGCATGCGGCCGCAGCACGGCAGGGGTATGAGCAGGCCATCGAGGACATCCGGACGTTTCTGGAGAACCTGGGTGAATACCGGGTCGATCGTAGCGTGATTGACATCTACCCCGGACCAGACCAGTCCAAGGCAAGTATCGGACAATTCCACCAGGGGGATCGCGTGTATCTGCTGCATGCCGCCAAGGGGTGGGCGGAGGTGTACCACTCGGCTTCTCACCTGACCGGGTTCATCGATAAAGCGGCATTGAAGCGACTGGAATAACGGGGTTGCAGTTCGGCCGGACTCCCTAGAATGGAGCCATAGGAGGTCGAATATGTCGTTCGCAAACATCCCTTCGTTGTCATCTCTGATCGAATCGCTGGCCCACGGCAAGGCCAAGCCAAAGGTGCTTGGGGTTCACGGGCCGGCGGAATCCGGCAAGGACACGCTCGCGGATTTTCTCAAGCCGATGGGCTTTGCCAAGATCGCCTTCGCCGACCCGCTGAAACTGCATATCAAGCAGACCAAGCGGGTAGCCGCTGAATATCTCTGGGCGCGTGATCTCAAGGATGTCGTAATCCCGGGCTGGGGCTGCACCGCGCGTGACCTGTGTCAGCAGGAAGGGGATCGGCTGCGTGAGAGATACGGAGACGACATCATCGTGCGTCGTGCCGTCATGGACATGCAGGCACGATTGTCCGAGGGCTGGGCTGGGGTGGTATTCAGCGACGTTCGCTACGAATGGGAGGCGGATGTGGTGAGGCAGCTCGGGGGCTTTATCGTGCACATAGACAAGGATGACGCGGCCCGCAACGTGGCCATCAACTGGAACCACAGTTCAGAAGCGGGAGTGGCATTTGCCGAGGGGGATCAGCGAATCGTCAACAACGCGTCACTCGACGCCTACCGAAGGCGTGTGATTGCTGCCTGCACGCCGCTACTTGAGCAGGTCGCCTAGCCGATCAGCCGGGCAAACAACAGCATGTTGGCGGCGATAAAGCCGGAAAAAAGCAAGGCGGCGCCCATCAGCAGGCCCGCCATACAGGCGAGATCACGAACGCGGGGGCGAACAAGGTCTGACATGGATATGGCCATGGATGGGCTATCGGCACCATGATCGGCGCCTTGACCGCGGGAAGGGGCAGGTAAAAGGGGTGATGACCAGGCCCCTTTTCAGGGGCCCGGTCTGTACAGATCAGAATTGGACACAGATCTCCTCGAGCCCAAGGCTTCTTGCGAAGCTCAGGGCCTCCAGCAAGCGATCGACGCCATGGGCGTAACCGATATCGAGCTGGTCAGAGGTCTGGGCAATGACCTCGCTGTGCGACGGGTGGGTGCTGAGCACCGCAAACCCGCCGTCCAGATACTCGGGCAGCGTCTGTCGAAGCTGCTCCCAGAATTGGTTGGAGGCGAGTACCGCGTCATCCCCGAAAAACTGCTGCCTCTCCATGTAGGCGGCGTCGGGCATGTAATGCTTGCAAGTCCGGAAGGCCAGGGCCGTGTCGGACATGAGGGCAGTTTGTAGCTGTGCAGCCATTTTCATTCTCCGGAAAGAGCAATCAGGCAGCGGCCGTGATTGCGTTTTGGATCTCGACCACGGTGTGCACGCCAAGACCGCCGTAATAGCGGCTGACGTGTGACACGCGGTCATGGGCGTCGATAACGAAGGCGCCACCGGTACGAGGGCCCCATTGGGCTACCTCGTCGAGGGTGAGATAGAGCGCCTGCGCGACAGACGTGTTTTGGTAGCCGGCGAACTCGCGAGAGCTAGCCGGATCGGTCTTCCAGACGAGCGTCCGGGAGTCCGGTTTGAGCTGGAGATGACACCCCAGCTCGTCCAGCCGAAGGCTGTTGATGGGCACGGTCTCGAAAGAGGGTGCCGTTTTGGCGGGCTGTCGAAGACGTTTGCCTTCGAAGCACTCATCCACCAGACGATGAATGTTGTGGCAATGCAGCGCCGGCAGGTATTGCCGGAGATGCTCACCCAACATCATCCGTGCTTCGGGGCCGGCCAGCGTGTCGCTGTTGACGATGAAGCTGGCCAGTGTCCGTTGCACCTGGACATACCAGGACTGGCGGATGCGGTTGACCCGGGCGATGAGAGCCCGGTGGAAGGGTAGGTAGTGGAAGGGTCGGAGCTTGACGCTCCCGGATTCCGAGTAGGTCTCGAACATGGGGGCCTCCCGTTAGGGTGGGAACCCATGACGCAAACGTGCCCGCAGTGGGGCGCGAAGCCCCATGGGCGGTTGGGTGATGCTGTTACCAGCATCTGATGCCGGATTTACCGGCGGTAGATGACTCCGATTATCGAGATCAGGCCAGGGGGAGTGGCCTGCGAATGCGGCCGTTTTAGGAAGGGTTGCGGTTTACCGGGTCCGCGAGAGGATAGGTCTGAGGGCGGTAGCGAACGATAAATGTCGTGGGCTGCTGGACTATTCTTTCAGGAGGCAATGGCCCATGAGGTGTCGATACGCAGCGGTATTTTTGGGGATGGCGATTGGCATGGCTGCCCCGCCAGCCATGAGCCAGTCAATCGAATTGCTGCGCCTTGCGCCTAGCCTGATCGGGGAAATCTTCGGCGGCGGTACCTCGATAAATCACTGCGGTTGCCGCTATGACGAAGATGCGGTGACCCAAAGCCGAGAGGCGGCGGATGATTCGGGTGACGCCAGGAATGACGATAAGACGGACGGCCACCACTGATGGTCGCCATGGCCGACGCACCGCCTAATACCAACAGCGTCGCGATCCCGGTGCTGCGCTTTGATTGGCCGGAAGCCGCGGCAGACGGGCGGGTATTCCCAGGCAACGGGGTTTGCGTGCTTTGCGAGGGCCGATCTATTCGCCTGCTGGTGGTTTCGGATGCCAGTTCGCCGGGGATGGTCGAGGGGGTTCTGGTGGAGCCCCAGGCGGCCACGGAGGATGGCAAGCAGGTAACGCGAGGTGCGCGTGTACAGGTCCCCAGTAGCGCGATCGTGGAGATCGTTCGTCAGGTCAATCTGGCCACGGATCGCAAGCTCATACAGGACGGGGTCAGCCGGCTGGTATTCGAATGGGATATCCAGCCTGACGGGTCAGTCGCGCTTCGCGACTACGCCCAGCAGCGAGTGGACCGAGGCAAGATGGGCTTCGGAGACTGGATGGCCGCACAGATACGACTGATCGAGGCGGTGACAGTGCTGCAGCAATACAATCCTGACCTGATGGGTGGCGTCGAAGAAGGGTGGGTTGGCCGAGCCAAGTCGGGGCGCTTATAGACTGGACTGTTCGCGGATCCGCGCGATTCGCGCGGGCGTGGGTGGGTGTGATGACCACACATCGATGCTGTGCTCCAATCCAAAACTCAGGGAACTAAGTGCCTCGACGCCGGCGGCGGCACCGGTGTAGCGCGTAGCCATGGCATCGGCTCTCCATTCGGCGCGACGTGAGAGCGGGCCATCAAGGACAAGATAAAGCCGGCGAGCGATTGTCGCCAGCCAGCCACTTGCCTCCATCGGAAACGTCAGTGGCAGGAGAACAAAGGCCGTGCCGGGCCGCCACCACCCAGAACGCGCCATGTCCTGCTTCATCGATGCAAGAAAGATCGAAGGACTGTATAGCGATCGAATGACCGTCAGCCAGAAACTCCGGATGGCGGCATCTCGATAGCACAGATGGGCCAGCTCGTGCGCAATGACCCAGCGTAGAGCGTCCGTTGACAAGGTGGCCGCCAACCCGCCGGTGATCACCACGCAGTCGCGGCCGGTTGACTGCAGCGCAAACGCATTGGGGACCGGGCTGGCCATGAGATAGAAACGCGGGATGCGGATGCCCATGGATCGGGCGAGCGCATGACCCATCTGTGTTGCGCCATGCTTGTCCGGGAGTTCGACAAGATCATGAACGCCGGCGATATGCCTGGCGACCCGGCGATTGGAGACGAACAGGTAGCGCAGCAGGATGAGGACGTAGGCGGCGGCCATCGCCAGGCAGGACCACCACAGCAGATCTTCGACTGACACAACTGGCAGGTAATGATTCAGCGGAGGGGTGTTGTGCAGGTAGATCAGCCCGGCGTGAAACGTCAGCGCGGGGACGATGAACAACAGGGCCAGGGCGCCGATGAGCAGCAGCTGTATCAAGAGCAGGGCCAGCATCGGTTCAGCATAGACAGATACCGGCGGGCGGCGGGAATTAAAGCGCCTGAAACGAGACGTTTTTCAGGACTTGCAGTTTATGGTGACCATGCGAGGATCATCTCAGAAGGTGGCGCCGGCCTCATGGTCTGGTTGCCCGCTTCGAGTCAGGCTGCCCTGGCGACGACAAGGACCTCAATGACCATGTGTGACACGACTTATCGCGGCAACCCGTTCCACTGGGGGTCTCAGAAACTCAAGAGTTTCTGGGAGGCCTCGCCGGTGGTCAGTGCCGGGCTGGTGGAAGACCGCGGTGCGTTGCGGATGATGATCCCGGAGCTGAACTGCGTAAGCTGCGGTGAGCGTGTGGACCCGGCGCTGATCAAGGGGCGCATTGCCAAGCTCGACGATCGTATGCAGGCCCGTCTGGCCGGCGGGTGTGCGTCGTGCAACGTGATTTTCCCGGTCTATCTGGAGGGATTCATCGAGGGCAAGCGGCACATCATGGGCGTGTACTCGATGGAATCCGGCTGGCGCCGGTTCGAGGTGCTCACCAGCTCGGAGATGGGCTGGCTGCGCCGCATGAAGGTTTGGTTTACGGCGCGACGTGGCCTCTAGGCCTGCGTTGTAACTCTTCGGGAAATCGGCCATGGCCTCGACTTCATTGCTGATTGCTCTGGCCCATGGCGGCGCCGTATTCCTCATTCTGGCGTTCCTGTCCCGGCTCGCGCCGAAACACCTGCGCTCGGCGATGTTCGGGGTGGCCGTGGTCATGGCTGGCCTGGTCGGCGCCAGCAACATCGCAAAGACCCAGTTGCTGGCCGATGCGGCGGCGATACCTGAACGCCAGGAAGGCGTCGAGGACGGCCGCCGGAGTTAAACCTCCTCCTCTCGGGAGGGGGCTTGCATTCCGTGACGTTGCTCTAGCGTGGAGTCAAAGACCGCGGCGTTTGTCGTGCGCGACCAACACAAAGGAGATAGCGTGACTACAATTTTTGCGAAAGCTGGCATTGATGAGATTCAGCGGTTGCGGCCCGGCTGGGACCGGGAGAGCTGTGTGCAATTCCTGGCGGAGGTTCACGAGGAGGCTCAGTCCAAGCTCGACGACATGCTTGGCGAGATGCTGATGGGGCTTCTCGCCGAGCACGAAATGGGCGGCGCGGCCTCGTTTGACCCGGACGACGACTGGCATTGCTACAGCGACGAGGGCCAGCAGGCACTGGCGCTGCTTTAATCAGGCCACCCCTGGAGTCTGGCTTCGGGCTCATAGGTCAGGGTTGTGTCGACCTTGGCCTCGAATGAGGCGTCAGGGGCTATCGTTTCACGCCAGACAATCAGGCCGTTTTCAAGCTTTTCGTTATAGGGCTCCGGTGGCCTGGGCTGATATTGGTTGGCGATGGTGACGGTGTCATCACGGGCGACCGGGACCTGATCAAGCAGGACCAGGCGGATCGAGCGGCCATGATGGTTCGTGATTCGGATCAGGTGGGTTCGAGATGCCTGCTGCTGGCGGCGCAGCATGCCGACGTCTTCGGTTGTGGCTGGGCCAGCCTCGTAGGTGACTTTGACAGTGTCATCAGCCCCAAAGGAAAGCGAAAGGCCGTCCACGTCCTGAGCCTGCTCGATCCGGGTTCGGCCGATGTAGCTCTGATCCCGATATAGCTCGACGGGGCCCGGCAACAGAGCCGAGGTTTCCGGCATGGCGGTTCGGGCGTGCACGAACGCCGCGGGGAGGCGGCGGGGTGCTGCCCGATGGGTAACCGTGGCATCGAGTTCCCAGGTCGCAAGGGACACCCCGACCGGGTCGTTATCGGAGCGCACGTCGGTAGGACCGGGCACCTCATAGGACAGACTGAAGCCGTCCAGTCTGGGGCTGGCCGTGGCGGTTTCAGGCTGGCTGCCTGCGAAGTCCGACGCGGCCAGGGCGCGGGTCTCGCGCAGGGCCTGTTGAGGGGTGATGCGTGGCGCAGCACTCACCAGCCAAGGAGAAAGGCTCGGGGGCCGAGTGCCAAGGTCGCTGCGCTGGGTGGCCACGCGCAGGGAAACGCCAGGCCAGTCTTCACCGGTGGATTGCGTGAGTTCGGCAATCAGCTCCAGGCGAAGCTGGTGGCTATGGCTATCAAGATGGGCCCGATAACGAGGCTGCCATCTGGCGCCATTGACGCGATAACGAAGAACAATTTCGGCTGAACGCTGCGCGTCAGAATCAAGTGTGATGTCCACGACCTGCACGCTGCGAGCGCGATTCTGATAGGACGAGAGCTCGGCCTGGATCTTGGCCTGATCCTCCTCGCGATCCTGCTTGTTCTGTTCGAGCTCGCGCCGGCGCACGTATACCTCTTCGATCTGGGACTGAAGCCGGTTGGCGGCATCGTCCCAGTTGCTGGGCGGCAACAGTGGCTGACCTTCCGCGGGTGCGGCGATCGCCGCGGCCATCTGGGTAATAAATGATTCCCGACGCTCGAGCGCCAAGGCGCGATCCTGCAGAGCCTGGATAGCCTGCTGAACCTGTTCGAGCCTGGTTCGTAGCGTCTTGGTGAGGGCATCACTGAACTCGGCTTGATGCAATCGTCGGGGTGTTATTGACCCCAGAGACAAGCCAGTTCCTGACAGTTCTATCTGGATAGAGTCCGGATCCATGGCGGCCGGAAAAGGCCCGAGACGGATGGGGTTGACGCCTTTCACCACTGACAGCTCGAGACTACGGGTGATCTGTGCCGAGTCTGGAAGGGCGAGGACCTGGGTGATTGTTCCCTGGGAGGCTGTCGCGGCGCCGAGGGTGAACGTGGCGGTCAGGGCGAGTACGAGGCGAGTGATCATGCGTGCGTCTCGGGAGCGAGGATTCTGATCATGATGGCGCGTTATGGCTGTCGGGCGGCGAGCTTGAAAGCGGGTTTTTTTTGAGGTTTTAAGGCGCTTGCTTATATCCACTTTCGGGCTATGTTGAATCTGCAGCGAGTCCTCCCCCTTCTCGTTGTGACGACCGAGCCGGCCTCAGGGGTGTTGTTCTCCCTGATTGGCCTCTGAGGCCGGCATCTTCGGTATCGATGTTGAATGGACTGTCTCCTCTCCTCGCCCGGCTTCACCGCCGGGCTTTTTTTTGGACGGGACTGTTTAAGGCGGCAGAAGAAGGCCGCTTTATGGCCGCGCTCCCGACAGCATCAGGGAAACAATGGGTTTCATTTCGCAATTTCTGCGACACCACGAGGTTTTTCGCCATGCTGGACCTGACCATTGACCGCGGCGATGCAAAGAAAGCGGCGCTGTCTCGCGACGAAGAGCGAGAACGGGACCGCTTCAGCGCGTGGTATCGGCAAACCCACCCCGACTGGCGACTGCACGACATGGCATCCATGGCGATGTTCGGATGCCGCGCGCTGGTTTTTGCCGCCCTGATGGTCCCCGCCATGGTGCTGGCTGGCCTGATCTTTCTGGAGTCCGGACTGGGGACCGCGTCGATCCAGAGCCAATTTGAGCTTCTGATGCACCAAGGCCAGGCAGAGCTGCAGGGCATCTGGTCGAGCAGCGCCGTGGTGAGCCTGGCGGCCTACCTGCTGTGTTTCGCCGGTGGCTGGAAGGCGCCCTCACAGCAGGCAGTGGACAACTACATGCAGGTCTGGCGGCAAGCCCGGCGGCAACGGGAGCGCGGCGATGCGCGTTAAGGCACGAATTCAGTGGCTGCGCTCCAGCTGGGTGCTGGGTGCCCGCTGGGATCGGAAGGTTCTGATGGTCGGCAGTGCGCCGGCGACGTTGTGCACGGAAGTTTGGGTCTACCTCGTCCCCTGCCTGCCGCTGCACGTTGAAGTGATTCATCGCGTGCCCAGAGGGCTGCGCTTGTAGGAGATACGCCGGGCAGGGATAGCCAGGTGTTTGCCAGGGAGTTGGAGGCGGGCGAAGCCGTTGCGGTTCTTTCGTTCGATGTTATCTCCATAGGGCATAGCAAGCGAAGGCTTGCTTAGGAACTGCGTCGTGTCCGGATATGCCCGGCCTCAGGCGTGACATCAACTGAACGGAGATCAGCAATGAAGAATCGTTTTCTGATCATTCTGCTGTCGACTCTGGCGCTGGGCCTGTATGGCTGCGGCGGCAGTAGTGGCGGCGGGGATGATGGGGGAGGCTTCCCCACGGCCGACCAGGACGCCGACGGCATTGCCGACGGTGACGACAACTGCCCGAACGTGAGTAACGACGGCCAGGGCGACCTGGACAGCGACGGTACGGGCGATGCCTGTGACGACGATGTCGATGGGGACATGGTCGACAATGACACCGACAACTGTCCGGCGGTCCCCAATGGCGGTCAAGGTGATGCCGACGGCGATGGCATCGGTGACGCCTGCGATACCGATACCGACGGCGACGGCGTGAATAACGCCGGCGACAACTGCCCGAGCGTGGCAAACCCGACCCAGAGCGATGTGGATACCGACGGGATCGGCGACGCCTGTGACGACGATTTCACGGGCGACGTTGATAGCGACGGCGATGGGCTGGCCAACGACAATGACAACTGCCCCGCGGTGAGCAATCCGGACCAAACGGACAGCGATGGCGATGGCATTGGTGATGCCTGCGACACCGTGGTGACCCCGGTGGATACTGATGGCGATGGTGTGGCCGATGAGGGCGACAACTGTCCGATGGTGTTCAACCCGGAACAGGCGGATGCGGATGGGGACGGCATTGGCAACGCCTGTGACGGCGACTTCGTGCCGGTCGACCCGAACGACAGCGACGGCGACGGCGTTCTTGATGCGGCCGACAATTGCCCGGACACGGCCAACGGCAACCAGAACGACGCCGACCTTGATGGTATCGGTGATGCCTGTGACCCAACGCCCAACGGGGTGGATGACGACGGCGATGGGGTTGCCAACGATCTCGATAATTGCCCGACGGTGAGCAACCCGGGGCAGGCAGATCTCGATGGCGACGGCGCCGGTGATGTCTGCGACATGGATGCCGACGGTGACCTGGTCAACAACGGCGACGACAACTGCCCGTTTGTCGACAACCCCGATCAGATGGACCTGGACAACGACGGGCGCGGTGACGCCTGTGACGACGACGTCGACGGCGATGGCGCCGGCAACGACGTGGACAACTGCCCGGTCGATGACAACCCAGGTCAGGACGACGCGGATGGCGACGGTATCGGCGACGCCTGTGACCCGACGCCGGGTCTGGATGGTGACGGCGATGGTGTGGCTGATGCCGACGACAACTGTCCGGCGGTCGCCAACCCGGATCAGGCCGATGACGACATGGATGGCGTGGGCAATGCCTGTGACAATGACGTGGTGCCCACGGATACCGATGGCGACGGAACGCCAGACGCCACGGACAACTGCCCTGCAGTGGCCAATCCGGATCAGGCCGATGACGACTTGGATGGCATTGGCAACGCCTGCGATGACCCGCCTCCGATGGACATGGACGGAGACGGTGTCGCGGACGGTGATGACAACTGCCCGGCCATTGCCAATGCCGATCAGGCCGACACCGATGGTGACGGTACTGGTGATGCGTGTGACGCCACGCCGGGTCTGGATGGGGATGGCGACGGGATTGCCGACGGCGAGGACAACTGCCCCGCCACGTTCAACCCGGACCAGAATGATCTGGATGGCGACGGCATCGGCGATGCCTGTGACCCCACGCCGGGTATGGACACCGATGGTGATGGCGTCATCGACGGCGATGACAACTGTCCGGCGGTATCCAACCCCGATCAGGTCGATACCAACATGGACGGATTCGGCGACGCCTGTCAGCCGGTTGGTGACGGCGATGGGGATGGTGTGGCCGACGATATCGACAACTGCCCGGCAATCGCCAACGCCGATCAGGCCGACTTCGATGAGGACGGCATGGGTGATGCCTGCGACGCGGATGCGGACGGTGACGGGGTCGATGTTGGGCTGGATAACTGCCCGGCAACCCCGAATGCCGATCAGGCGGACGCTGACCTCGACGGCATCGGCGATGTCTGTGACCCCGATGCGGACAACGACGGCGTTGACAACGACATCGACAACTGCCCGCTTGATCCGAACCCGGCTCAAGAGGACGCCGACAACGACGGCGTGGGTGACGCCTGCGATGCCAACTCGGATGCCGACGGCGACGGCGTGGACGACGGGGTAGACAACTGCCCGCTGATCCCCAACGCCGCGCAGGAAGACCAGGATGGTGACGCCATCGGTGATGCCTGCGACGAGGACCGCGACGGCGACGGTATCGACGACCTGCTGGACAACTGCCCGGTCACCCCGAACCCGGGTCAGCTGGATAGCAATGAAGACGGTATCGGCGACAAGTGTGACCCCGCGCTGGTAGGCGCTTGCGGTCCCGATCGGTTCCTGCCGGTGTTCGGATCCATGGTTGACGTTGATAGTGGTAGCCAGGGTGGCTGTCTGCTGTGCAGCGTGCAGAACCCGGGCAACGTCATCGACGAGGACTTCGCCAATTCGTCGCGCCTGAATACCGCGGTGGCGGTATCCGGTGGCGTGTTCCTGACCGTGAATGCCGGCAGTCGTGAGTTTGCCGCCGGCGATGAGGTCGGGGTGGTGATTGCCGATCCGGGCAACCTGCTCTCGGTAGGCCTGGGCAAGGTGGTGAACCTGACCACGCTGCTCGACGGGGATGTGGTCGATTCGACCGCCATCGGCGGCGCGCCGCTGAGCCTGGATCTGTTGAGCACCGCGCCGCCTCAGGGTGTCCTGGTGGGCTTCGAGACCAGCGGCGCCTTCAACCAGGTGCGCGTGGAGCTGGCCGCCGACGGGCTGTCCGCGCTCGACAATCTGGACGTGTTCAACGTCTGCGTGGCTGACAGCGAGTAAGCCACAACCGGCAATGCCCCGGCTGCTTTCAGGCAGCCGGGGCTTTCTCAACTGGAGATAGTGATGCTGAAAATGAGTTGGATGGGATGGGTTGCCGGCGCGGCGCTGTGTTGTGGCACCGCGCAGGCTCAGAACCCGCTAGAAGACCTGGGAGGTCTGCTTGATGGCCTGGACGGTCTGGCGCCGCTTACCGAGGGACTTGAAGGCCTGATCCCCGAGGAAGGCGGGCCGTTGGGTCCGAGTGAACTCGAGGGGTTGCTGGGCGCGCTGGGCGAGGGGCTTGACCCCGGGATGCTCGAGGACCTGCTGCCTACCGATGGCAGCCCGCTAGAAGGCGGAGAGCTGGAAGGACTTGTGGCCGCGCTGACGGAAAGCCTGAACCCCGAGGCACTGGAAAGCCTTCTGGGCGAACTGGATGCCGGGCAGTTGGAAGACCTGCTGGGCATGCTCGAAGACCTGGCGCCAGACGATGGCAACCCGCTGGACGGCGGCGAGCTCGAGGGGCTGCTTGCCCAGATTCAGGAAAGTCTGGCGCCGGATGATCTGACCATGCTGCTGGAAGGGCTGATCGGAGAGCTGGATGCCTCTGCGCTGGAAGATGCGCTGGAGAACCTGCCCGGGGCTGATGACCTGGAAGGGCTCGAAGACCTGCTGCCTACCGATGGGAACCCGCTGGAAGGCGGAGAGCTGGAAGGACTGCTGGCCGCGCTGACAGAAAGCCTGAACCCCGACGCACTGGAAGGCCTTCTGGGCGAGCTGGACGCCGGGCAGCTCGAAGAACTGCTCGGAATGCTCGAAGATCTGGCGCCAGACGATGGAAACCCGCTGGAAGGCGGTGAGCTGGAGGGGCTTCTGGCAATGCTAGAAAGTCTGCTGCCGGATCAGGGTGGAATCGACGATCTTCAGGATCTTATCCCGATGCCGGAAAACCCGCTGGAGAACGATGAGCTGCAGATGCTTCTGACGGACTTGACCAATCTTCTGTCGGACCTGAACAGCAGTGACATGCTCGCCGATGGATTGTCGGATGCCGGGGCACCGGTGGACGATAGCGAAACCGTGGCATTTCCTGAGCCCATCGGGGATCAAATCGTTATCGATACCCTGGCTGGCGGCTTGATCAATCAGGTGCTTGTCGGGGTTCAGTAACCACCCAGAGCAAGCGGCATCGACAGACCCGGTCGGTAATCCGGCCGGGTTTTTTTGTCTATATCGGACAGTGACGTTGCGTTTTCGGGTAGCTGGGGTAAGTTCGGGCATATCCGTACCAGGAGGATCAATGATATGGATTTTGCAAGCATGACCTTGGAGCACGTTGTCCTCATCGGGGCCTGCCTTATGGGTGTCTTGGCGCTGATGCCTATCGCATTCGGGGTGCAAGACTGGCTGTGGGGGCGGAAAGTTCGGCCCATGCGGGCTGCCATTGCGTCAACGCTGAACGGAGTCGCCGCAATCATGATGATTGGACTTGCCTGAGGGTGGCGGCGGTACGCCGGGGACAAAACCCGACCTGATTCGGGGACCCCGGGTGAGCGCATGGTGCCGGTGAGAAGCGTGTCCGGCTGGCCAGGCGGGGCGCGTGCTCGATTCACGGCGGCGACCTAACGATCGTACCGATCGCGGTAGTGATCGTGTCGTTCCATTTGTTCGGCAAGCTCGATGAGATGATCGCGATAGGATCGCATCGTGTCGATCCATTCTGGGACGAGCACGGTGCTATGGCTGAGAAGGTCGGATATCACGTCTTCCGTTATTCGAGAGAGGGCAAAGGCAAGCGCGATGTGTGCGTCGCTGCTCCGGCGATCTGGGCAGGACCGATTGATGGACTCGGATAGGGCTTGATGGATTTCGTCAGACAGATTGCAGGTCATGATGTATCGCTCCGTGCAGATTGAATTGATGAAGCGGCCTGCAGCCGCCACCACCCCTACTGTCACGGTCGCGGACAACGGATTCCGGCGAGGCCGGGCATGAGCGCCACGCGCCTGACGGGCGCCGATCAATTCTGGTTCTGGGTCACCTGGATTCTTCTGGCCCTTCTCGGCCTGGCAGGGTTTTTCCCGATTGCGCTACGTGAGTGGTCGCCCGAGGTGGGCCAGTGGTCCCCTGGGGCCTACCAGTGGCTGCAGTGGACGATGTCCGGCGTGGGCTGGGTTCTGGTCCTGGGGTTTTCGCTGGGGGCGATGTGCGCGGTTGCGTCCATGTTCCGCGTGGCCTGGCGGGGGAAAGGCGCACCGTTGGTGGGTCGGCGGGTGTGGTGGATGTGGTACGTGGCCGTGATGGGCACTGGGGGTTACGCGGCGGGCGCGGCGAACCTGATCGATGTGGACACGCAGCTCAAGCTGGTTCGGGCGAACGTCATCAGCGTCGAGGATGGACAGGTGCGTATCGATGGCGCCATGCCCAAGGATCTGGATGAGCGTCTGCTGAGGCTGCTGTCCAGGAGTGATCGGGTGGATACGCTGAGGCTGGGGGGCAATGAAGGCGGCATAGCCAACAGCCTGGATACCTCCTACGCCGTGCTCATTGGCGCCGGCGTTGAGCAGGTCATCGTCGATGGGGGATGTGCATCGAGCTGTGCGTTCCTGGCGGGATTTTTCGACCGGGTTGTGCTCGAGGGAGAAGGCCGGCTTGGCTACCACGATCTGACCAATACCGTGGGCGTGGATGGCGAAAAGCGCGAGACCGTACGCGCGATGATCCTGGGCATGATGTCTGAGGGCCGAGGAGTGCCGCGATCCCTATTGGATGAGCGGTTGCTTCAGGGGGTGGACATGCACTGGCCGAAGAAATCCTGGCTACTCGATCAAGGCCTCATCGATGGCTGCGTGGATTCGGGCAAGACCGTCGTCTGCGAGTAGCACACCGGACCAAAGCCCCACTGTGGCCCGCCGGTTGCATATCTGCATACCTCCTTAGTCTGGAAGGAAGCGGACTGTTCCGCGACCCAGCAACAAGGAGGGCAGCATGAAATTCACGCAAGCAGTCAGGATTCTTCTGGGCGAAATCCAGGGCGAGGCCATCGAGGTCAGCGACCTCGCGCAAGCCAAGGCCCGGGTCCGTTCCGTGCTCGATGAAGCCAATACTGACATCATGGATGAAATCGCCAACGGGGCCGAAGTAGCCGGAGCGAGTGATCCGGCCGGCGGCTTCTGCGAGGCCTATTACGAGGCGGCCATCGAGACCGCCCGCGAGCGTTATCAGAGCGATGGCGAAATCGAAGTGGACGAGGGGGCGAGTATATCCAAGGGCGATGACCCCGGCACTTACGTCCAGGCCTGGGTGTGGGTCTACGACAAGGATATCGGCGTCCAACCCTACCCCGGGGAGGTTGACCTGTCCTTTTCCCTGATCGATGAAGCCGAAGAGCCGACCCTGACTGCAAGCGGGGCCAACCTGCCGGGGGAAGCCGATCTGTTCGTTATCACGCCGGATGCGATCTATCACGAGCGCGAACATGCCGGTGCTGAATTGGCAGAACGCAGCAACGAGGGTTTTCGCGTCAGCCTGGGGGATGAGGCGGAAACCCTGTTGATTGACTGGCCTGATGTGGATGCGGATACGTACTCGAAGTACGTCGGTCGATTCGCTCGGGAGAATGGCGAGGCCATTGAGGTCTGCCTGTGCGGTAATGACGATTGCGGTAATGACGATGCCGTCATCAAGGTGGTCACGTTTGACGGCCTGGTTGATATCAAGAACGAGGGGGTGTGCAACGCGGCAGGCGAGGTCGTCATCGGGGCGACCTGGGGCGTCGATGGTGGTTTCCGGCACAAGGATGTCGACGCCTCCAAGCTCATGGTGCGCCTGGCCGGAGAATCCCAATGAACCGCCGGCAGCGCGTGGAGATTCGACACTTTCACCTGTTCTGCGGAATTGGCGGTGGCGCCAGAGGGTTCAATGCCGGTCAGGCGCGGGTGGGGTCGCTGGAGGCGAATTTCCGCTGCCTTGGGGGCATCGACAACGACCCGGCTGCGGTGGATGACTTTCGCAAGCTGACGGGCGTGAAGGGGGCGGTGATGGACCTGTTCAGCCGGGCGCAATACGAAGCCTGGCACGAGGCCCCGCCGCCGGAGGACTGGGTGGAGGTAACCCCGGCCGATGTCCGAGCCGTGGCCGGCGACGAGCGTCCGCATATCGTTTTCACGAGCTCGCCCTGCAAGGGGCTGTCCGGGCTGCTGCCCGAAAAGCGCAGTGGATCCCCACGTTATCAGGCCCTCAACGAACTGACGCTGCGGGGCGTGTGGCTGACCCTGGAGGCCTGGCAGGACGATCCGCCTGAGTTTGTGCTGTTCGAGAATGTGCCGCGTATCCAGAATCGGGGGTCCGCATTGCTTGAGAAAATCGAGGCCCTGCTGGAGAGCTACGGCTATGCCGTGGCGCGCACCACCCATGACTGCGGCGAAATCGGCGGACTGGCGCAGTCGAGAAAGCGTTTCCTGCTGGTCGCGCGTCACCGAGAGAAAGTGCCGCCCTTCCTGTATGAGCCGCCCAAGCGCCGGCTGCGCGGCGTGGGCGAGGTGCTCAGCGCGCTACCGATGCCGGGGGATGAGGCCGCCGGCCCGATGCATAGCCTGCGACGACTGCAGTGGAAGACATGGGTGCGCCTGGCGCTGGTCGAGGCCGGCGGTGATTGGCGCTCGCTTGAACGTCTGAAGGTCGAGAATGGACAGCTTGCCGATCTGTGCCTGATGCCGGAGCAAGGGTATTACGCCGGCGCCTACGGGGTGGTCGGCTGGGAAGATAACGCCGGGACGGTAACCGGCAATGGTCGCCCGGCAAGCGGGCGTTTCTCGGTGGCCGATCCGCGAACCGGCTTCTCCGGGGACTACGGGCAGTACGGCGTGAAGGGGTGGCACGAGACGAGCGGCACGGTAACCGGCAAGGCCGGGCCGGGCAGCGGGCGCTACTCGGTGGCCGATCCTCGCGTGCCCGGCGTGGGCTACGGAGCTTACGGCGTGTGCCGGTGGGACCAGGCAGCGCCAACGATCACCAGCCAACGCTCGCCCGGACAAGGACGCTTCAGCGTGTCGGACCCGCGCATTGGTGACAAGGGCGCACGCTTCAACAACGTCTACCGTGTGGTGCGGTGGGAGGACGCCTCGCCGGCGGTGACCGCCGGTGGCGGGCCGACCTCCGGGGGGATTTCGGTGGCCGATCCGCGTATGGCATGGGGCGCGACGCGACAGAATTACCAGACCGGCGGCCACTACGGCGTGGTGAATTGGCAAGACAGCTCGGGGTCGGTTACGGCCAGTGCCAAGCACGACCGAGGGTATTTCTCGGTGGCCGATCCGCGCGTGATCGGTGTCTCCCAGCCGGTAGAACAGCCGGCGCCAGAGGACCGGGGCGTGTTCGTGATCCTGTCCGAGGACAATACCTGGCACCGGCCGTTCACGACGATGGAGTTGGCCGCCCTGCAGGGCCTGGTGGACCCGGACTCGCTGATTACGTTTACCGGCCAGGCTGATGGTGCCTGGCGAGAGCGCATCGGTAATGCCGTGCCCTCACAGGCCGCAGCGGCGATTGCTTCGGTGATGGGCCAGACGCTACTGCTGGCATGGACAGGGCAGAGCCAGTTGCTGTCGAGTACGCCGGTATGGGTCCAGCCGTTTCTGGCGTCATTGTCGGTCGATCCGATGCACATAGGGGACGGGATATGACGGCGTCACGACAGGAGCTGGCCCGACCCGACATCGAACGCTGCGTGGTTGAGGCCTACGCCGAGGCCGGCGGAGCACTGAGCAACCAGCAGCTCTATGAGCGAACTGCCGAAAAGCTTGGGGTCCAGCTCGACCTGTTCGTCGAGGCGGAGCCAGTAGGCGAGAAAGGCACCAAGGCGAGCAAGCCAACTCGCCATGCCCGATGGGCGCAGCAGACGCTCAAGGTCAACGGCCTGCTCGAACGGGTGGAACGCGGGGTCTGGCAGCTCACGACGGAAGGCAAGGCCAAGCTGCGCCGGCCAGTAAAGGGCATGGCGTTGCTGGCGTTCTCGACCCGGCTTGGGATCGGTGTCTGGGGAGATTGCACCGACGTGGTGGGTGGGCTCGAGACCGACATCACCCTGGTGTTGACCTCGCCGCCATATCCGCTGGCCAAGACAAGGGCCTACGGGAACGTGAGAGAGGGTGAATACGTAGACTGGCTATGTGCAACGCTGGAAGGCGTGATCGCCAAGCTTGCGCCCGGGGGTAGCCTGATGCTTGTACTGGGAAACGACATCTTTCAGCCGGGCTCGCCGGCCCGCAGCCTGTACAAGGAGCGACTGACTCTGGCACTGAATGATCGATTCGGGTTGTCGAAAATGGACAGCCTGATCTGGTTCAACAACAGCAAGCCGCCGGGGCCGGTCCAGTGGGCAAGTTTGAACCGGAGTCAGCTCAACACAGCCTACGAATCCGTACTTTGGTTTACAAACGACCCCAGCCAGGTGCGTTCGGATAACCGTAGAGTGCTGCAGCCGCATCGTGAACGGCAGACAAGGCTGATGGCCGCCGGCGGCGAGCAACGCAATGAGCGTCACTCCGATGGCGCCTATTCGCTGCGGCCGGGCCGGTCGTACGCGCGGCAGACGGCCGGTCGGATTCCGAAGAATGTCCTGCCGTTTGGCCACCAATGCGCCGACCAGAAAGCGTACAAGATTGCGGCCAAGGCGCTCGGTCTTCCTGTTCATGGTGCGCCGATGCCGGTGTCTCTCTGTCGATTCCTGATCGAGTTCATGACCGAGCGGGGCGATCTGGTGATGGACCCGATGGCGGGCTCGATGTCGGTGGCCAAGGCTGCCGAGCTGGCAGGTCGGCGATGGCTTGCCTGCGAGCAATACGGCGAGTACGTGCTGGGTGGAAGCACTCGCTTTGAAGGGCAGCCGGGATTCTGGCGAAACGACGCCCTGACCGGCTTGGCCGCCTAAGTCGCCAGCGGTTGCGGTTTCGGTCATCCGGGTGACTCTGTCTGTGGCCCCGGCATGGGGCCTCAATCAGGACAGGAGAGGGCGTCGATCAGGGCCGCCTTCGGGCGGCCTTTTTCGTGGCAAGCGGCGTTGCGAATTCCACGGTTCGGGGGATCATTGATGGGTGCGCATTTGGCGCATCTATCAAGCTAGGAGACGGAACAATATGAGCGATCGAGTCAAGGAGATGAGGATGTCGGACAAGCCGCTTTTCAAGGTCGGGGACACGGTGAAGCACCGGAAGGGTGAGGTGTACCTCATCACCGGCACACCGGACAAGGTCCGGCTGGAGGCTGGTAACACGCCCGCGTATCGGTACGAGACGCTCTATGGCGAGATGGCGGGTGTCGAGTGGGTTCGTGATGCCGCGGAGATGGAGGACGGCCGCTTCACCAACATCGCGCTGAACCCTGCCAGCGAAGACACGGTATTCCGGAGCCGGATTCTGGTGACGGTTTACGGAAAGGGTATGGCTGCCGGGCAGGACATGAGTCTCGGGGAAATCGCCCGGGAAATGTACGACGGTGACCTGATCGGTTTGGCCGAACGGGTTGGCGACACACCAATGATCGATGGCCAGGTGCGAGAAGCTCTGATGGAGATCGGAAACGACGGCAGCTTCTTCGAGACGGTCTGATGCCGGTGGGCTGTTGCAGGCATAGCCGTCAATGACTCAATCAAGGCCGCCTTCGGGCGGCCTTTTCATGGCAAGCGGCGTTGCGAATTCCACGGTTCGGGGGATCATTGATGGGTGCGCATTTGGCGCATCTATCAAGCTAGGAGACGGAACAATATGAGCGATCGATTCTATGGCTCGGTGAGATTTCACCGGCTTGCGCTGACCATTGAGCCAGTGGTCCAAGCACTGATGCAGGAATTTGAAGCCGAGCGAGCCGAGGTGATTGATCTGGATCTACCCTGTGACATCTGGATCGATGACGACCCGAGCACAAGCGAGATCATCATGATCGGCGATCCGAGCGCAAACATGGGTGAGCTGAAGCGGGTGGAAGAGGTTCTCATGGCCTGCGGCGTTGCTTACGACGCTGGATCGGAGGGGAAGTACGAGTATCCCCCTGAAGCCCGTTGGTGGCGGCCGGGAATGAAGGAAAGTGGTTATCAGATAACGAACCCGGATGGGCAGCCATACCTGACCCACATGGAGCTCCAGGAAACGCTGGAATCTGTGTCGAAGGAAAGCGACCCGAGCGTTGTCCGGGAAAGAATGTGGGCGTTGATTCCGCCGACCGAAATGAAAGAGCAGCCGCTCACAAACGCGATGTACGAGGGCAAGAAGCCGGTTGAAATCACGTTTGGCTCGCAGGCAGAGCTTGACGCATGGCTGGCGCCGCGGCAAACCGAGGTTGCCCCCTATGGCGTGGTTTCCCCTGAGGGCGTAACCCCGATCAAGCTGTTGTGCCACAAGACACATATCGAATAACGGGGCAGTCGTTGGTATGGGCCGTGATTCGGCGGGCTTTTAGAGCGCAGTGAGTCGCATCGTCGGCTTAGCCTTTCAGGCTATGACCGACCGATGCCACGACAATGATTGATGCCCCTGAGCCCCCGCCGGAAAAGTGCTACGTCCGATTCCGGGGAGGAACAGACCCCGCCTATGTCCTGGCTATGCCGAAGTGCGTGGATGCCACGGTGCGCGAGTTCGCGGTGCGGGAGTATGGAGCGCCGGCCGTCGCACTTCGCGCTGCAACAACATGGCGAGATGACCGACTGCCGCCCCGTTATCTAAAAGCTGTCGCCGTGGCTGAGCGGGAGGGTTGTGACCCGCGGCCACAGTGGGACGAGCCCGGGGTCGGGATGATCGTCGGCAAGAACGAAATCAAGGGGTTCCATGCGTGGGGCTACGATGCCACCGGCAAACAACTTACAGCGGGTCGTTTCCCGGTCGAAGTCGGTAACTGGCAGGCTGCCTTGCGCCAGGCCGTGGAGGCGCGTCGAGATCTGGGGCGCCGGTTCTGGGGTGATGAAGGTCTGATGTCGACCGATGACTGGGTTGAGGTGCTCAGCTTCGGGGTGAAGGCAGGCAGGCCTAAGACAGGACCATTGGAGCTGTCCAATATCGGTCACCCGGGGACTATCAACAAGATACAGGATAACGGGTGGCAGGCCGCATTGAATCGAAGTGGGCGCCGCTGGACGAAATACTTTGCCTGGAAGGAATACGGCGGCAGCCCAGTGGCCCGGGCAGCGGCCATGCTCTGGTTGTTTCGATGCGATGAGCATTTGAAGTCGTTGGGTGTCATCCGGCAACGAACAAGGCCAAGTGAGGGAGGTATCAGCCGGTTTCTGAAACGGCGGACAAAAACCGGGGAGATGATCGTGACCTACGGGGTCGCGGTGAAGGTTGATGGCCGGAGTCGGCGCTTGGAATTCGAGATCGGGCCGGTTGACTCAGTGACCGATGAGCAGGAGAGCTTCACCTCGAATCTCGCGATGGCTTGCCGCCGTGAGTTCCTTCAATCCGAGGAAAAGGGTGTCTCTTTCGACCGAAAAAGATGGGTTGGCTGGAAGAAAAAATATGGGTTCCCAGGCCAGCCTTGCATTTCTGGAAATTCCAGGACACTTGATAAGGCTTGAGACCATCTAGGTGCCGATTCTTCCTGTCAGAGACACAACCTTAGTTTTGGAGCTTGAAAGTATGAGCATTGAATTGCTTGTTGCCTTGATAATTATTGGCCTGGCCCTTGCCACATCTGTCTATCTCGTTCAGCCAAAGAAGGTGGCTACAGTCACCCGACTTGGGAAGTACGTGCGAGCGGGCAGGCCAGGTCTGAATTTCAAACTGCCTTTCTTAATCGAACAGGTAGACGTGGAACTGGCGACCGCGCTGCTCCAGCAGGTCGAAAACGTGCGTGTGAAGACCAAGGACAATGCATACGTCGACATGCCGATACAAATCTTCTACCAGGTGGACGAGTCGACGAACGACAATGTGGGCAGGGCGGCCTACAACCTAGAAGACCCGTCAAGCCAGATCATCCAGTTGGCTGCCAAGGAGGTGCGATCGCACGCGACCTCCATGACCCTTGACGAGCTTTTCATGGACAAGGACAGCATGGAAAAACGGGTCAAGGAGGACCTGGAAGAGTTCGTGGGCAATAACGGCTACCACATCCACAACGTGGTGATCGACGAGCCCACCCCCAGCGAGGAGGTCCAACGGGCTTCCAACGATGTGATCGCCTCACAACGACTGCAGGATGCGGCGACCGCCAAGGCCGAGGCGATTCGGATCGAGCGAGTTGGTGAAGCAAGGGCCGATGCCGAAGCACTGACGGAGCGGGCCAAGGCTTTCTCCAGCTCACGCGAAATCATTTCCAAAGGTATGGCCGATGCCGCGGACGCCATGCGAAATCGCGTCACCGGGCTGGATGACGCTGACATCATCCGGGTACTCGAAGGCGTGGACTGGCGGGATGCGCTGATCTCGTGCTCGAAAGGCCCGGGTTCGGTGATTATCGATACAGCGCGGGAAGGTCACGGGCTGGCCGAGACCGCCGGGTTCATTCAGTCGCAGATTGATAGGGCCACGAAAGCCCCGGCCTCGACTGAAGGCTTGTCGAAGCCGGAATCTCCGGCAGCCGGCGGCGCTACCGAAGCGGTGGTCGAGAGTTCAGAAGAATACGCAAACGACGAGAGTTGATCTTGTCGGGGTGACCGGGAAGGCCGCGGGCTGCATGGCTCGCGGCCATTTTTCATGGGCGCGTGATTGACGCTTCGGGGGTGCCTGCGTTGTGCGGCGTCGGGGCTTGCTGGTCAGCGTGAAACTGATCCATTGCCTTTTGCTCATCGATCGTGAACTGGGGGGTGAGAGGGTTCTGGCATTGGCCGCAGATGAGGCTGACGCCGTACTTCGCCCAGGCGTTGATCTTGCACTGCGGGCATCGGTACTTGACCTTGGCGCGCTTGATCCGCTGAACGATGTCATCGAGCGATTCGGCGTTGCCCGGCGGCGGCGGCAGGTCCTCAACGACGACTGGCCCCCTGTCGGTGGCGGCGTAATCGACGGACAGCAGGGCGCCCTCCCCCTCGGGCTTGGCCGGATCGTCAGGCCGAAACTTGTGAAGCGTATTGACCAGGTCGGGATCGACTCTCTGGTCTGGGAAACGGTCATACCACTCCATACGAAAATCGGTGGTAATCAGCGCCTCACAGAGCTGATCGAATCGGCCCTCATGCACGATCAGGTGGGTGACCTTCTCGCCTGTCATGGGGGCCCCTGGCCTGCCCGTGACTGTCGGTCGAAGTCCGACAGCAAGCATCTTCCTGGCCCACTCCCTGTTGTGGTAAGCGCGTCGGCCTGGCCGACCGTGGTGCGCCTGCCACTGATGAACCATCTCGTGCACCAGGGTCGACAAGGTGTCCGGGATTGGCCGGAGACCGAAGTAGTTGGGGTTCATCGCGATCTCATCCGCCTTGTCTTGCTTGCGGGTACCGAATCTCTGCGAGCAGAAGTACCCGTAGGTCTTTTTCTTGCGCTGCAGGGTGAGCATGGCGCCGGGTAGCGCACTGTCGAAAAGACGCTCGTTGAAATAGTCGTAGGCGTAGGTGAGGGCGGAATAGGTCTGGCTGGTGGACTGCCTGGCGGCGTCACTCATGTTGGTTCCTTTGGATCGTACGATCCAAAATTAACAGAGATATTCGCCCATTGTTGTTGAGCTGGGGATGACGGGCGTAAACCCACTGCGGGGCAAGGGTTTTTCTTGGGTTGCAGTTTCAGACAGGTCCGTAACCTTGAGGGCATGGCGCTCTGGCCATGAACCACAAGGAGACGAGGATGAAACCACACGAGACGGCCGCTTTCGAACTCATGCAGATTGCCTATGCGCACGCCTTCCACGAAACCAAGGACGTGCCCATGTCCCTCTCAGAGCTGCCCGAAGATCTACGCAAGCGCTGCGGCGAGCTGGCCGACTATTTCAAGAGCTTCGCGACGGCTGGATCTGATTCACGATTCATGGTCGGTTGCCTGGATGCCATCATTCCCGGCGGGGCTTCGGTAACCCAGGAAGCACCCGGGCCGCGCGGCACGAGCTGGTGGATGGATGAGGTCAAGGGGTTCAGTTTCTTGCATGTCGAATCACTGTTGACCGGGCCCTGTACGGAGGGGCGTGAAATGGTGATGGTGCGCACGCCTTCCGGGGCGCTGGCGAGATACATGATTTCGCGGTCTCAGGACGATGCCTGGGCGGACAATGATCTACAGGATTTCATCTGGGAAGCCAGCGACAATATCAGTGGGTGCATGGCCGAGATGTTGGAGCGTGAGGCCGAGACGCTGGAAGCCGAAGCCAAGGCCCGGCGGGCGGTGGCGAAACGGCTGGATTCGGATGTGACCCTCGCCAAACTGCTGGAGCGTTTCGGTAGCGAAGAAGCGCTGTTACAGAAGGTCGGGGCGATCACTGTCGAGGCGCCCGGCGCCGTTTCGACACTCTTCACTGGGGTGGCAGACCCGGAGGACGCGCTCAGGGCACTCGATATTGAGTGGACCCGGGTGATGCGGTGGACAGATCAGGACTCGGGAGTAACCAGACACTTCCTGGACGGGGATGAAGAGGTGGCGTCGAGCACCGATAGCCGAAGAGCCGTCGGTTGGTTGACCATCCATCGACGCTGGTTCGATTTCGAGAATGCTCATCCCGAAGTCAAGGAAGAGGGAGCAATGACGTGAGCTTCAAGTCGTCCCTATGGGTAATCGGTGCTGCCTCTGTTGTGTTTACGGTTTGCAGCGTGATTTTGCTGTCAACCGGTTACCGGGGTTTCGGCGAGATTGCCGAGGTCCTCGGTCTATCGTGGAGCGACACGAGATGGATGCTCAACACCTACCACAAGTCGGCTTACTGGATGATGGGCTTCGGGGTGGGGGCTGGCCTCATTGGGCTGGTGTTTCTCGGGATGGACAAAGTCCGGCCGGGGGATGGGAATGTGGTGTGCGTTGTTTCAGCAACAAGCCTGCTCAGCAGCTTGGTTCTGTTCTTGGCTGTCTGCGCATGGTTTGCAGGCAGTAGTGGGCTGATGCTGAAGCTGTCCATGACGCACGAGATCGAAGTCGATGGGAATCGAGTCGTGCTCTCCGGGGCCGTTCCGCCCGATCTTGAAGAGCGAATGAGAAAGGCAATACAGGGCGCCTCTGGGGTGTCCATACTGGAGCTCGCTGCCAACGAAGGCGGCGCCCTGAATTACCTGGAGTCCACCAGGGATTATCTGGTCGGGGAGGGTGTCAGGCGGGCGGTGGTGACGGGGCCATGCGGTTCCGCGTGTGCACTTTTGGCATTGATGATGCCGGAAGCCTATGTCGCAAACCGAGGCCGACTGGGGTTCCACCAGACATCCAGCGGCACAAAGCTGCGAGAGCAAAATACCGAGTTACGGGAAAGCCTGATAAGGGCCATAGACCGACAACGCGGGAACGGTGAGCTGGTGTCTGCATTGAGCGTGGGCGAGCCAATCGTCTATCAGCCGAGGGGTTTTCTGCTCGATCGGGGATTGATCGACGGGTGCTGGGATGAGAAGGCGGGTGAACCCGCCAGATGCCGCGATATTCCGGAAGGTCCATTCGGGCTGGCAGAGGGCGGCTTGCAATAGTTGTTCGCCGGGATAGCATAATGATTCAGGCGTGTGGACCGGGCAAGGCAAACTCAAGTTGATTGAGGGCACTTCCGGGTTGGACGGGGTGCTCTGGTAATCACTCACGCACCGGAAAATACGCCAACCATGGGCCGCCAGTCGTAATGCTGGCGGCCTTTTTTGTGGCCGTAGGCCGATAGTGATGGCTGACCCTTATGGGGTAACCCGCGTGTTGCCGGGTGCCCATATAAGGGTGGCATTGCCGCCAAACAGGGCAGGCAAGCATCTCGTTTCATCAGGCTGTCAACGCCTTGCTGTTTCACCGATCCGTGGGATTCTGGAGATCGGGCGATTGGCCCTAATCTCATGAATCCAAGGAGAAAACGATGAGTGAAACTTTCCGCTTGAATATCGAATGCGATGACGAGTTCATGTCGATGCCCGGTCAGGTCGAGGTGACCCTGAACCACGAGGCCAAAGACATCATCCGAAAGGCCGCACGAGCAATCAAGGAGGATGGCGCCAGCGAGGTTCGCTATGCCTTCTCGGCAGGTTGGCCGGAAGATGACGACGAGCCGGGTGACGCAACTATCCATCGGGTGGAGTGCGTTGAGCTGGTGATTGAGGGCTCGGTGGCCTCGAAAGCGGTGCGTCAGGTTCGGGTGACGGGGCTCGACAAGTATTCCCCGGCACGGGTGTGGAGTGAGGCGCTGCCGCGGGACGTGATCGAGCAGGTGGTCAACGAGGGCAATGGCGCCGGCAGCTGATTCGCGCAGAAAGACGGGGGTAGCCGGTGGGGTTTACCCTGCCGCTCCCCCGCTGCGGCGGGAGAAAATTCAAGCCATGAACAAACAGATGAGTACCGAAGTCCCAGAAGCCGCTGAGCCAGAGATGGCCAGAGGGTGCGAGCTATTCAGTGGATACAAGAACGAGGAAACGGTGCTCGTGGGTCGGGCTCGGGTCCTGTGTCAGGTAGCCCATGCTGGTCAAATCAGGAAATACACCGGCGAGCGATACGAAAACCATCCTTTTGAGGTAGCAAGACGGGTGGCAAGAGTGGGGGGTAGTCCGGCGATGATTGCCGCGGCACTGCTGCATGATGTGGTCGAAGACAGCGAATACAGTATCGGCTTTATTGCTCGCCATTTTCCCCGTCAAGTGGCAGAGATGGTTGGAGAGCTCACCGGCGTGCCAAGTGGGCTCGGTTACAGCCGCCGGGCTCGAAAGGCCATGGATCGTGCCCGAATGGCCGCGGCATCGGAGGGGGCCCAGACCATCAAGCTGGCGGATATCAGCCACAACACCGAGTCGATTGTGGTTCACGACCCCAGATTCTCACGAGTCTACCTGACCGAGTGTGCGGGATTGCTATCGATTCTGGACCGAGGGGACCAGGGTTTGTGGCGCTCGGCTTACGAAGGCATCAAGGCGGGGGCAGACCAGATTGGCATCTTGCTGCCAGGGGCCGACAGGCTCGACGCATTGGCGCGACGCTAAACGCCGGGAACAGGGCGGGGCCGCGATAGGCCTTAGAGGGCGAACCAACCATTGTTGTTGACCTGTTGACCCCAGCTGGTGTTTCGAGCCTGGCGCGCCTTCTTCTCGGCTTCACGCGCACGTTTGGCCACGATCTGTGGCGTGGGTTCGCCAATGTGGGTGCCGCCTTCAAGGGTATAGCCCTGCCAACGGGTATCCGGGTGCAGCGTCAATGAGCCGGCGATGTGACGAAAGTCCTCGCGGTCAATGTGGTTGATATGGACGTAGCTGCGCTCCGGGTTACGGAGGTCGCAGTTCACCGATTCCACATACATGTCGCGATAGGCGGTGTCATTGAAGAGCCCCATGGGGTCATCGAGGGCGTCGCACTCCAACAGCGAACCACTGAAAAAGTTGAGTGTGAACGGCTCAAGTCGTCCGGAGGCCGGATGGCGCAGACTCATCGATGCCCGCAGGCCGCTGCGTAGCGCGTAAACAGACTTCAGTCGCAGTTCGTAGGGTGGCTTGGATTTGGTCATTACGTCTCCGTTTGATCGCCTTTCAAGTGGCGGTTTCTCTTTATTCTAAGGGTGTTGGGTAAACCGCAAGTGCCGTGATCTTGGGTGGTCGGATGGGGCTTGCATTCTGCGAAGGCGGCGTAACGTGAATCTCACAAGGAGATTTGCGCTATGCATGACCCGGTACTTTTCCTGGCAAAACAGGACCGACGTTTCGCCCGATCCATTGGCATGGAGCGCGTGCTGCACCCGCGGCGCCACATCCCGGCCTCCCCGCTGATCGTGTTGCTCGAACAGCTGCCCATGCGTGAACGGCTGCTCTATCAAGGCGTGACCGTGGACCGGGAACTTGGCTATCGGGGTAGTCGACGTTTCCCGTCTGCCGAGGCGCTACTGAAGTGGCTCAAGCCCGGTGACGGGGAGTCGCCCGAGCGATCCTGGCGGGACCGAGAGTTTTCGCAACGGTTGACCCGGGAGGATCTGGTTCGTGCGTGCGCTCGGGAGCCCGATCCACTGGCGATCGAGGCCTACGCCCGACGATTCCCCCTGTATCGATAACAAGCTTTGCGGCTGCGGCCGCCTCAACAAAAGGATGTATACACGATGTACGACGTATTCCTGGCTGGCCTGATGTTAAAAGGGCCCATGCAATTGAAGCCGGCGGACCGAGACCCGGCGGTGGCCACAGCCACGGCGAATCTGAAGCTGATTCGATCGATTCAGGTGGCCGAAAAAGCGCAGGATGATGGCGCTTACGAGTCTGCGCTTAACGCGTACGGCAAGGCCTGTGGGGTCAACATCGACGAAAACGTGGCCTTCGAGGTGACGCGGGAATTCGATGATATCGACGAGTGGGGTGACGCTCGAATCTCGTTAGAGGCCGAAAAGATCGTTGAGGCTGGGATCGACGCCTGGTGTGATAACCCGGTATACGACAAGGCCTGGCGGCAATTCGGGGAAGAGGTCGTGGTGTTTGCAGGCGGCAGTACGGATAACGGTGATTTCTGCGGCAACGAGCCCATGGACAGCTCGTATCGGCGCCTGAACCGGATGATGCTGGTCGGCGCGCATCGCGTGATGGGCATCGAGTAATCCGATCGCCATGGCGAATATCCAGGGATTGACCGATCACGCGAGGGAGCGACTGGCGCTGAGAAGCACCTTGAGTGATGGCGCGCTGATGTCGATACTCAACCACGGTCGATATAGGACGCTGACGCGAAGCGCGTCAAGATCGCATCGCTATCGGCTGATCTATGACGGGGAGGCTGAGCGTTTCCTTGTTGTGGTCGAGACAGCGGATGACTGGGTGAAGACCGTACTGCCACTGGAATACTGGGAGGCGTGGCCCGGGGCCAAGGGTGGCGCGACGCCGGATGACCGGGCCGCGGCGCTGCGGGAGGCGGGCTGCTCTGTCCAGCAGGTACAGGCCGAGCGCCAGGCCGGCGAAGCGACGACGGTGGTGCGAGTGTCAGGGCGTTACCTGGCCGACGGGAAACTGAGGGTGCACAAGATCGGGCGAGTGGTGTTGCCAGCGAAAGCCACCGAGTTTGACTCGATCGAGGCCATGGCAAGGCATCCGGAATTCATCCCCGCGGTCGAGGACCTGATGGAGGCCCGCGGCAGTGTGTGGCCGCCGTTTTTCGACCTGCTGCTGCGGGTGGAGAAACAATACGTCGACGTGCATGTGCCGCGATTATGCCCGATGGATCCGGACGCCGCGGCCGGCATACAGCGATGGTCTGATCAGCGTTTGTCCCGATAGGGGCTCGACGACATAACAGGGCGGCTCAGGCCGCCCTTTTTCGTGGGATTTCGGGCCTTGCGGTTTGTCTGACCGGTGCGATTCTGATGGCCACAAGGAGGACGTACCGATGATTCAGACTAAGACCTTTGCAGAAGTGAGCACCTGCCACATCGACGAAGCCACCGCGCAGGTGCTCGATGAGGTGGCAGAAGGCACCCGAAATGACCTGTGCCTGACGGTATTACGCGATGAATACCGCTATGTGGTCCTGACCTGGCCGAGTGAAATCGCCAGAGCCAAGGCGGCGATGCCGGCCCCGTTGAAGGCGGTGCTCGATTTCGTCGAACTCCGCGGCGTTTATGACCTGATTCTGGACCGGGACGCGGACCCGGTTGAAGGCCTGCCGGTCTACGACTGGTAGTGCTGCGCCGGGGTAGGGCCGGCGAATGCGGCGTGATCAGACGCGCATTGGCCGGCCACCGCCCCAACCCCCAACGAGACAATATCGGTCGACCGGCGCGATCACTCGCCCTGCCGGCCAACAAATACCGTGAGGACGATGCGCATGAGTGAACAAATGCTTTGCCGTGTGAAGAACACCGTGGACGCCACCTATGGGATCGCCCAGATGGTGACGGAATCGGGTCAGGTGAAATGGGTGGATTTCGGTGACGGACTGGAGGGCGTGCGGGGGCGGAGCCTGCTTCCGTTGCCGCCCCAGATCGTGGCCTCGGTGAGTGTGGAGGCGTGGGTGCGAGATGTGGCCATGGAGATCGCCCAGCAGAAGATGGATGTAACCCTCGAGGTGCTGTGTCTGTCCCACGAGGACCTGATCACGATGGAGGACAACCGGGAGACCTCCGATCTCCTGGTGGTCGAGACGCTTGATCACGACGGGCCGCGGTCGGTGAGTGTGGTCGAATCCATCGAGGCCTTTTTCGGGGTGAACAACCTCGAGGAGATCACCCAGGACATGCTTGAGTCTGCCCGCCGGGGGCTGATGGATTCGCTGGCGTTCGCTAGCCGTGAGGGATGCCCGGGCGAAGCCCGCCTGGCCAAGGCGCTGTCCGCGTTCTACCACCAGGTGGTCGATTTGCCGGTCCAGCCGGGCGAGGCATTGGGGCGAATGGCAGGTACGGCTGGCTATGTGCATCTGAACAACGGCCGGCAGGTGGCGATCGATGAGGCCGGCTTTGGATGCGTGGAATGCAAGATCAGCCTCGACGGCCTGATGCGTCGAAGCCGAACCGACGCAATTCACTGGCTTTCTCACCAAGCCTTCGGCGGCCATCAGGCGAAGGCCGTCTCCTACGAAGTGATCGGCGGGCAACACAAGGAAGTCCGGCTGCGCGTGAGGGGGTATCTGAAAGGTGCGGTGACCGATGTGACGGCGACCGGGGAAGCCCGGGCCTGACGGGTTGCAGTCTGCGAATCGCGACTAACCTGGAAACAGATCAATACGATCTGTCACCCATCAAGGAGAGATAGATGAGTAAAAAGAACATTCTGGCGGTGTGCGGTGTCGCCTATCTGAAAGTGGAGTGCCCGGTCTTTGTGGAGATCGACGATTCCGCTCAGGATACGGACCGCGCGATGATTGCCGAGGCGGTGGCCCGGGAACTCGACGGTGGCACATACGTCGCGGAGCCCGATTACTGGGAGGAGGGCGAACCAACCTTCGAGGTCTGGGATGACCCCAGCGCCACCCCCCATTACCGGGTGCGGGTGGAAGATGGCGGCCTGCTGGTGGATGAGAAAGCGTTGCCGGCGAATGCTGTCAACAGCGCGGATTTCAGCGACAGGGATGAGGTCTCGGTGGCGCTGGCCGACGGCTGGAGCCTGCGCTCGGGTGTGTATAAGCCCGATGATTCGGATGCCCTGACAAGCGGCGAATACGTGCGACTCTGCCGCCCGGATGGGTCAGAGTACCAATACTGGGACCAGAGCGAATGGCAGGAGGACCCGGGGTTGGTGATGGGCGCCATCATGAATGCCGCGGCGGGGCTTCGCTTCACCGATGCGGTGGAGGGCTGACCGATGGCGCAAACGAGGCATTTCAGCGTGATGGTCAAGGCCGTGGTCAACGTGCGCAGCGTGACCTTCGAGGCGGACAACGAGCAGCAGGCGCTGGAAAAGGGAGAGGCCCTGGCGAGGAAGATGGACCCTGTTCTTAACGAGTGGCGGCCCAAGCTGAGCGGTTATCCCGAGGTGGAGTCGGTCCAATACGTCGATGAAATCGAGGCGCTGCTCGTGGATGAATTTGATGAAAACGGGGATCGGATTGGTGACGGCGAGGTGTATGACGTAACCGGCGCGCCACTGGTCAGTGAGTCCTGCCCATGACTTGGAGAAACTGCATGAGATGGCTGGTTAGCAATATCGTGGTGGCCGTGGCGATCCTCGGGGCGAGCGACTATTTTGGACTGAAGTTCGAGAATGGACTGGTTGCCAGCGCAATCGGCTGGGCAATCATCTGGGCGGCTATCGACCTGCATAGGCGACTTCGCGGCGGGCCGCGGCCGCAGCGAGCACCGGAGACGTGGTGAGCGCCGCCATTGGGGAGCGCGTGGGCGCAGTGATGTCCGCCGATGAAGCGACCGTCCGGCTTTATGGCTTCGGCCGTTACGCGGGTCATGAAGTGCCGCCCCCGGGGGTCAGCTTCCTCGGTCTGGACTTGCACGAGCTAGGTCATGAAAATCCGAAGATCGAGCTGGACAACGGCCAGGTCGTGTGGGGCTGCGAGTGCTGGTGGGGTGCTGAATCTCGGGTGCGGAAAATGATTGGGGAGCGCGCCGTGGTGATGGTCGATATCGAGAAAAGTCGCAAGGGATGAGTGGATCGCAGAGCCTTGACCCCTGGGGGAACGAACTCATCGACGGGGTGGAGCCCTGGTTCGGGCCTCGAAGCGGCTATCGAATCACTCAGGCCGATGGCAGCGCGGTACTGCTTTTCCATGAAGACTGCGGCGGGGCCGTGAGCGCCTATTGCCAGGCGAAGAAACAGGCGGTTGTGGCGAAGAAGCCGGCACCCGCGAAAACGGGCGCAGGCAGTGCGCGCAAGCGCCCCGCTAAAGCGAAACCGCGAGCGTCAACCAGCAACAAGGGGCATCAGCCTGTTGCGCCTACCAGGCGAGCAACGCGGGCGCAGGGGAAAGCCCCTGCCTACAGCGAGCCTCACCCGCGAATCCGCAAGGTCCGTTTCACACAGAACCCCAGATTCGGTGTGGTTGGGGTGACGTTGGGCAGCGCGAGTTCTGGCAAAGCGGAGGGGCTTCATTTCCTCGCGGGATGCGGGGGGTGCAAGGGAAAACACCATGAGTCCTTCTCGGCGGCCAAGTATGGCACCGAGCATGCGCTGTACCGGGCGATCGAATCTCGATTGAAGTGGGAGGTGGCACGCTACGGCGTGTCGCACCGAATGACGGCTCAGGAATGGATGCCGATTGCGATGCGATGCCTGACGCAATTCGTGTTCGCCGGCAAGCCGACCCGGATTGATGAGCTGGACGTACCTGGCAGCTTCTACGAAAAGGATGGTGTCTGGTATGCCAGTGTTGGTGAACGGACAGCACGATTCGATAATGCCGCCTATGCGCACCGGAATGAAGCCCGGGGAGCGTCCATTCGATGGTGTATGAAGCAAGGTGGGGACTGGGATAAGGCCCTGATCAAGCGGTGCGTGAGTCCTGACAAGCCGGTGAGTAAAACCCCGCGTTACTGGACCCGCAGCATCCAGAAGGCCAATGCCGGGCGGCAGCACTATGTGGTCTACCACGTACGACCACCTGGCCAGACTCGACCGAGGGGAATCAGCCTCTACCTTGGGAAGGTGGGCGAGATCACGCGCCGCATGGAAACCCGGGCCGCGGATTTTGCCGATCGCTGTATCGAAGCCTGGCGCGACGCACAAGAAAACGGCGGTGAGTTCGACTTGAATGCCTGGCACAAGGCATGGCGCCGGGGGCGGTAAGAAGCCGGTTGCATGTGGTCAGGCTCATGGCAAGTTGGCGTCATGGATAACGCCGAAAACAAAACAGAAAGCGCTCGCGGGATTGCCAACCCGAAAGCCCAGGACCAACAGGCGCTATGGTCGCTGTACTTCGAGTCTGATTCGATCGGTGGCGTCAAACTCCAGGTGGGACGCCTCCATGTTGGAACGCTGGTCGTGGTCTGCCGGCATTGCGGCAAGCATGTTCGGGGTCGTAGTGTTAGAGGTGCGATTACGCATCACGATGACGGCATGGTGGAAATAAGCGGCGCTTGCTGGTGTCGGGGGTGCGTGGCGCTCTCGCCGTTCTATCTGCGACTTCGAGACGAGCGTGGTCGGTTATGGCTGCTCTTGTTCATCAACGACGTGGGTTGGCGCTCGGGCTATGTCCGGCTCGAACAGGGCCATCACAAGGGCAAAGGGCGCCGATCGCTGCCTCGGTTGAACCTGGTTAGCCTGGCCCTGACAGGGCGTCTGAATGACTGGGCCTGGCGTTGGACTGGGCCGGCGATTTTCGCTTCAGTGTGCGTTGCCTTCTGGATGGGTTCGTAACCATGTGGCTGGCGCAGTACCGGGTGAAGCAAGGCAGCCCTTGGGAAACCCTGGGAGACCGAAACTGGCGATCGCAGGAAGGCGCGAAGGCGGCCTGCAAGAAATTCCTCGCGGGCAATCCCGAGATCCGATCCACTGTGGCATTTCGCACGATTGTCGACGATGGTAGCGGCGTGATCTACCAGGAATGCCAACCCCCTCACCGAAGCAGACTGGTGTGGCGGGATGTTCCGTGGCCGGCGATTGACGAGCGATTCCGGGTGCACTGAGGGGGTTATCAGGGTCTCGCGGGGTCTGGTTGGCCCGCCCTGTATGAGTTCGCATCCTGCCCGGCCGAATCGGCTATAACTCGTGCCCCCAATATCCGGCGAGCGGGTTGGTGCGACCAGCGGGCTTTTCCTTGACCCAAGGGCCGGGCGGATCAGCGTGTCCATCCCATTCTCTAAGGGCTTTTGCCGCGGAGGGGTAATCCGGGTAGCAAAATCGGTGGGAATACCTGGTCGGGCCTATGTCCACGATCAGGCCTACCGTGAACAACATGGGTGAGAGCCCGCACCAACCCAACTGCTCGTTGATCCAGCGAGGTTCGGCATAGCCCATCGCCTTGATGGTATCCGCGCTGAGCGCGGATTTCGTGCTGTCTGAGTGGGCCATGTGCCGGGCGTTCAGGCCGAGTTCATCTGGTCGATCACGGACGCCGAATTGGTATCGAAATGCAGGTCCAGGCAGTGCTCAATCGCTGCCTTGGCACCACCGTATTCCCAGACATCGATCTCACCGGTATCGATAAACCGGTGCAACAGCGCCAGCACCTTGTCAGGGGCAAACTTCTCCTTGGCGTCTTCGATGCGGGTCTCGGATGCCCGGGGGTGATGCTTGATCGGGTTGTAGGCGAGAAGGTCCGGGCGGTGAACCGTCACCGCATCGCTTACCTTATCGGAGATAAGGAGGGTGATTCGGTCGCCAAGTTCCGATCGAATCTTGCGGGCTTGGGACGTCATATAATCGCGAGCCTTATCAAGGTCGGACAGTCGCCACGTATGGCGCGGGTGGCTTTGCAAGAATTGAAGGGAACTCACGAAATCAAGTTCGATGGCGTCCCAGGTTATGCTGCTGTTGTGCGTGAACTGGATGACCGGTTCGTCCTCCTCGATCCAGTATCGATCGTCCATCACGAGGTACTGACTTGCCCGGGACTGGATATCCTGGACGGCCGCAGCTTTGGCGTCCTGGAATGTCCGGTCGAAAGGGGCTTCGTTGCGGTATTCGGGGTCGCGCCCGAAGGAGCCTATGGATTCCTGACCCGGATCGATCTGGTAGAAACCACGCCGACTGGGAGAGACGTCGATCGCAGAGACTTCGCGGTATAGCTTCCCCTCGTAGCCGTAAAGGGCAATGGTGCCTTGGAGACGGGTTTGATACTCCAGTACCCGGGGGGCGATGACGCTGGCCTCAGGGATGCCCACGGTGATGGTGTGGTGCTTTTCCTGCCAGCGGGGCTTTCGGCAGCGCGGCGGAATGCCCCATTCGTGAGTGATGAAAGACGCTTTGATTCGCATGTTGTGTAAACCTCCTTTAAGTCAATCTTAGGTGGCTACACGAAACTGCAAGCGGGAATTCTTCTGGCGTCTTCTCGGTCGTTTTCGATCCGACCTCAGAGCGATTTGTGAGGGTTCTGGCTGCTGAGATTCGTTGCCGGCAATGCCTGCGTGTCGTCGACTGGTTCTGTCTCGACAGGCTCGCGAGCATTGATGATGGGTAAAAGCTGGTCGCGGAGGTCCTGGACCGAGTACGCGCGTTGGGCGCGGATGCGAATCAGCGGCAGACCGACGGCCTCAGCGACAAAATTCTTGTCGTGATCCCGTTTTTTCTGTCGGTCGCGCTTGTGGCTCTTGTCGTCGAGCTCGATAGCCCCGAGTGGACGAAAGGTGATGGGATGACAGAGCACGAAATCCAGGTGCTTCTGCTGGATACGGCCGCGAGCCTGGCCGCGGGCTTTGGGGGTGAGTCCGCGCTGGAGCTTGATCACGTCTTCCAGTCGAACCTGGGCGAAGACGAGTGCTGCGCCGCCGATGGCCTGGGTGAGAACACGGAAAAACGACTGCTCCGCCTTCGACAGGAGGCTATCGGTCAGCCGATAGGCCGGCAGAGGGCTGCCGCCTGACGATCGCAACAGTATTGTTGCCAGCCGGGCCAGTCCAGCCAGCGCGGCAACCAAAACCAGGGGGATCAGAAGAGTGAGTAGGCCCGAGGGCAGGGTAGTTTCGAACATTGTGTGCGTTGCCTGTGTTTCTGGTTGGACTCTGACATCGGTGGAGGCGGGGGGCTGAGGGTAAACGGGCTCTCGAAGGCCGGCTTTCGGGCGTTGCGTTTCCGTGAACGTGATCGATGCTATCTCCTACAGCGGAGATAGGACGTAATCCCATGGAAAAGCTGCAGAAGAAACTTGGGCAATACTTCACGCCGGCCTGGGCTGCCGAGCTGATCGTGCAGAAATTTTTCCCCGATCTGAAGCCGGGCGATGTGGCGCTGGAGATGTGCTGCGGCGAGGGCCGCTTTCTCCAGGCGCTGCCGGCGGGTGTACGCGGGGTGGGCGTCGAGATCGACCCGGAGATGGCTGCCAGGGCTCGGGAGCGCACCGGTGCCACTGTGATCGAGGGCGATATCCGCAGCGTGAACCTGTCGGGTATTCAGCCGTCTTGTGTGATCGGGAATCCACCCTTCGAGATGTCGATTCTGGATTGCGTCCTGCAGCGGGCCCATGCGTTGCTGCCCGACGACGCCCGGGCGGGTTTCATCTTGCCGGCCTACACGTTCCAGACGCCCTCAAGGACTCTGCGCTACCACGAGCAGTGGAGCATCCAGGCGGATCATTTGCCACGAACGCTTTTCCCGGGCCTGAGTAAACCGCTGGTGTTTGCCGTGTTCACGAAGGAGCGCGAGCGCAGGCTGGTGGGCTTCGCCTTCTACGAGGAGACGGCAAGCATTGCCCGGGTGCGAGAGAAATTCCGGTCGATCCTGGAGTCTGCCCAGGGCTCGGTCTGGCGCGAGGCGATCGCCGCGGCGCTGGTCGAGCTTGGAGGCGAGGCAAGCTTGTCGGAAATCTACGGCGTGCTTCAGGGCAAGCGCCCGACGCCTAACGAGTTCTGGCAGGCCCAGGTGCGCAAGGTGGTCAATGCCTTCTGCGATCGGACCGGGCCGGGGACCTATGCCCTTCCCGGGTGGCACGGCGAGAGAGTCCCGCAACCCATGGCCGCCGCCGCCGGCGCCGGACTGATGGCTGATCTTTTCGCGTAATGGATTCCGGGTCTGGCGACGGACGTGGTTAGGCGCGTGCATTTTCCGCGGCCCGTTCGATACTGGTGACAACCAACAGGAGGACGACCATGCAACACGTCAACTGCCCGAAGTGCGATAGCGAGAACACCGAATCCCACGAGATCACGGCCGATGGCCCGGATCATTTCTGCATGGAGTGGAGCTGCGACGACTGCGGCACGCTCTGGGCGCAGGACTACGCGGTGGAGTACACCCCCACCGAGGCCCGGGTGATCGAGCCGGCGAAAGCGGCATGAGCGTTACCCGCCGCCTTTTCGGTGGTCTGATCGCCGGCCTGGAGCGCCTGGGCGTGGACTGCAGCGAGGACGCCAACGTCGATGACGGGCTGGCGCTGTTTGTCTTCACGCCCTTGGCGTTCATGGCCCTCGCGGCGCTGTTCTTCCAGCCGTGGCTTGCGCCGGTGCCGGTGGCTGTCCTCGCGCTGGTCTACTGGCGGTATGTGCGTTACCTGCGGGCGCGCACAGAGCGGAAGTTCGGCGAATGACTCGGGTCAGGGGTGATGGTGGTGGCTGCCGACTACCGATGAGTGACGAGATCGGCGACTTGTTGGCCTTGCCAAGCACGACGCTGCTGATCCAGAACTCCGCCGGCAAGGACTCGCAGGCCATGGCCTATCTGCTGCACCGGCAGGCTGTGGCGCGCTCTTGGCGCTGCCGGATTCTGCACATGCACTGCGATCTCGGTCGCATGGAGTGGCACGAGACACACGGCCATTGCCGGCAGATCGTCACGGAGCTTGGCAGTGAGCTGGTGACGGTCTCGCATGCCAGATTCGATCTGCTGGGTGGCATCGAGGACAGGATGACCAGGCGCGCTGACGCGCCGCCCTTCCCCAGCTCGGCGGCGCGCTACTGCACGGCTGGCTGGAAGCGCGATCCGGCCAGCCGGTGGATTCGAAATCATATCGGCCCGGGCGAAGCGTGCGTGGTTGCCATGGGTCTGCGCGCCGAAGAGAGTTCGGCCCGGGCCCGGAAGCCGGTCTGGCAGACGCGGACGGGGGCGGATGCGCCCACGAAGAACCGCCGGGTGATCGACTGGCATCCGATTCTGCATCTGACCGAGTCGGACGTGTGGTCGACCCTCGGCTATTCCCCGGACCAGCTTGCCGAAGTGCGGTCCCGGGTTCGGGCATGGCGGGCCGAGGGGCTTGCCGGCGCTGCATTGATGCAGCGGGTACAGGGAATGGGGTTTCGCGCACACCCGGCCTATGCCCTGGGCAACAGCCGCCTGAGCTGTGCGATGTGCGTGCTGGCGTGCCGGCAGGACCTGGTGAACGGCATGGAGTTTCGCCCTGACACCGCCGCGGCGCTGATGGATATCGAACGCCGGAGTGGCTTCAGTTTCAAGCAGGGCCAGTCATTGACATCGATTGCGACGGGAGGAAATGGCGCATGAGTAGCGTGGTAGAGATTACCGACGAGACCCTGGCCGCGGCACTGGACGGCGCAACCTACGAGCAGGTCAGCCAGCGCTTCGGCGTGTCGCGCGGAAGGGTCTACAGCCCCGCGGTGCGCCTGGGACGGCGCAAGCACTTGGAGTTCCACCCTCACCCCGTCACCGCGGTCCGTTCCGCGGCATCCGGGGCGGGATTGATTCGCGCTTCGCAGGCCGCCGGAGTGAGCGCGGCATCCGCCGCGTCACCACACGGGATCGTCCGGCCTCCACGCGCCTGACATTCCGGCCTCCCGCCGGTAGCAAGTCGCTGGATATTGATCGCGGCGTTCACGTCGCGATCGTGGGCCGCCCCGCAGGCGGGGCAGGCCCAGTGCCGCGTGGCCAGCGGCATCGCGGTCATCCGGTGGCCACACCCCGAGCAGGTCTTGCTCGTGGGCGCCCACCGGTCAATCACCACCACCTCACGGCCGCCCCAGGCGGCCTTGTAGGTGAGCTGCCGGCGCAGCTCGGTCCAGGCGGCATCGGCAATCGATAACGCCAGGTGGTGGTTGGACAGCATGCCCCGCACGCTCAGGTCCTCGACGCCGATGACTTGGTTGTCGTCGATCAATCGCCGGGTGAGCTGATGTAGGGTGTCGGTGCGCCGGTTGGCGATGCGTTCGTGGATCGCGGCGACTTTGCGGCGTTGGCGGTGCCACCGGGCCGAGCCCTTGCGCTTGCGCGCCAGGGCCCGCTGATGGCGCTTGAGGCGGCGCCGATCCTCCCGGTAGTGCCGGGGTGCCAGCGCCCGATCCCCGCGGCTGGTGACCACGAGATCACGAAGCCCCAGATCAATGCCCACGGCTGCGTGGGCGGCCGGGGCGACGCCCGGGGCGGCTTCTTCGCACATGAAGGTGACGAAGTATTTGCCGGTGGCGCCGCGACGCAGGGTGACCATCTTCGGGATGCCGCCCGGGGTGCGCGACCACCGCAGCTTGATCTCGCCCAGCCCGGGCAGCTTCAGGTAACCGGGCCGGTAGGCCCGGTGCACCTGACGCTGATCCAGCTGAAAGCGGATCGCCTGCGCATGGCCCCGCTTTTTGAAGCGCGGGTAGCGCGCCCGGCCGGCGAAGAAGTTGCTGAAGGCCCGATCCTGGTCCCGAAGCGACTGGCTGAGCACCGTCGCCGGGGTGGCCTTGAGCCAAGCATACCGGTGGGTGCGCTTCAAGACCGTCAACAACCGGGAGATGTCCACGCCGGACCGAGATTCGCCGCGCCGGCGCCAGGCCTTGCCGCGGGCGTTAAGGCCGAAATTCCAGACCCAGCGGGCGGCGCCGAAGTGGCAGGCCAAATCACGCTGCTGCGCCGGCGTGGGGTAGCACCGGAACTTGTACGAGCGCTGGATCAGCCGGGGGCTGACGCTGTCAGGCTGTATGCCCATACAAGCCGACGCTACACCAAAACCCCGCGCGAATCACGGGTGTCACGGGCACCACCTGGCCCCTGTTCCGGACCGCGCCGCGGGGCTTCGCGTGCCTACCCGGGGGCTCGAAGGCGTCCTGCCTTCTCGAATGGAGCGGACGCTGGCCGAGGGCGGCGTACTGTTCCTGCAGGTCGGCGCCACAAAGGACGATCAGGGGCGCCTGTTGCCGATGGGCTGCCTGCTGCTGGAGCACCTGCGCGGTATGGGCCTGACGCTCCAGAACCGCGTGATTTGGACTATTGGGCACGGCCTGACGCCGCGGCGGCGGCTGGCCGCCCGGCACGAAGTGGCCCTGATACTCAGCAAGGGTGAGCCGGCGCACTTCAATGTCAATGCTGCCCGGATCGCGCAGAAGCAGCCGGGCAAGCGCGCCTTCAAGGGTCCTCGCCGCGGCCAGCTTTCTGGGCATCCTCTGGGGGCCCACCCGACCGACGTGTGGAATGACATCGCCAACATAGGCCACAACCATCCGGAAAAGACCGGGCACCCGGCCCAGTTTCCGAGCGCCCTGGTCGAGCGAGCGGTGCGCCTCTACACCATGCCGGGCGAATTGGTATGCGACGCGTTCGATGGCAGCGGCACTACCACGGCCACCGCCAAGCGTGAGGGGCGATCCTTCATCGGCGCCGACCTGTTCTACGAAGACATGCGCGCTCAGCGCCTGGCAGCCACAAGAATGGGAACGGTGTGCAAGCTGCCTGGCGTGACAGACGAGAGCGTGGCGGTTTGGCAGGCCGAGGCCGTTGCCAGCGGGCACATCGCCGCAGGCGCCAGCAAGAAAACCCAGCAACTGGTGATGGATATCTGCTGATCGAGCACTCGCCTGGGTGGAAATGCGGCCCTATTGCAGGGGTATTAAGGGGCCTGTTGCGGCGGTTGGGTTGGCAACATGCTTGTCAATGGGTGCGGCATTCCTGTGAGTTTGGATCGGTCCGCGTCCTGTCGAGTCCTGACTGACAGGGGTTTCATGCGTCCAGCCGAAGCCGTACACGAGCAACCCAACGCGGAGCTGGTAGGCCATCGATTGAATGGCCAATCGATCTTCCTCGTTGCCGCCGGCGAGAGAGGGGTCCTGCCCTGCGAGGTGCTGGAGCGTTCCACGCGCCTGATGTCAGTGTTGAGTGCCCGCCTGAGCTTTCGCAGTAGCGACGGCGCTGCGGCGGCATGGCTTAGCCAGGACCTGTTGCTGGCCTCAGGTATGCGGCCAAAGCAGCCCGAGACGAGATTTACCTGCAACTGCGCGATTCTCATGGCCTGGGCGGACTATGCGCCCGAGGACATTCAGGCCACGGCAACCATCAGCTGGATCGAGGTGGCGAGAAAAGCCAGACAGCAGTCAGCAAGCCTGCAGGTGGGCTCCTATAAGGCGGTGGTCCATGGGCCGGAGCTGTGGGATGCAAACACCCTGGATCGGATCGTTGAAGCGATGAATGGCGTTATCGGCAGCCGCTGAACCCCGGGGAAAGTCCGCTGGCGACAAACCGGCGTGATCAGAAACTCCAGATCTCTAAATAGAGGGTGAACCGACAGGAATCGCTTGTCGGATGACCTGAATAGGAGACGTCATGGACAAAAGGGATAAGAACACCGTCGAGCTAGACCATATTCGCGATGCACAAAGCGAGCATGAGCAGCAAATGCTGAAGCGCGCGTTGATGGAAATGGCGGGGAGTGGGCGACCCGTGATCGTGCAGGAGTGCGGAGACATCGTGCATGTCTGTCGCAACGCGGGAGAGGTGGAAAGCCTATTGCGGGGGTATTGGAAGCGATCGGCGGCGGTACGCTGATCGGAAGGCCCGACCCAAATTCCGGGTAACAGGCAGCGGCCGGGTGCCCATGAGAAACGGGGTGCTGCCAGGCCGGGCTGGGGCGTTGCATATTCCCGGTCTCGGGATAGCTTCGAAGGGACATCGGCGCCAGGCGCCCCCTACCCGGAGAGCTTCATGCCCGAGACGATACTGAGTGAATCCCATTCCGATCGACAGAGTGGCGTTGTCCGCGGCTGGTTGCTGTGGCTGGCCGCCTGGGCGCTGGCCTTTGCGGTCCCGGTCGATGGTCATACGAGCGAGTCAACGGATGACTGGCGCACACGGGTGGAGCTGGCCGGTTATGATGTGATGGGCTGTGCCTACTATCGCGTCCGCGAGGAAAGCGGGAAATTGTCGCGGCTTCATTTCTATCTGGGCATGGGGGACTACTACGTGATGACCTACCGGAATTCACGTTGCAACCTGGGTCGTCCCGAGAACCGACGCGCCCGCCGATAGGGGTTTGCATTGAGAGAAATCTCGGTATGATGGATAGCATGAGTCAAGCAAGCGACAACCGCAGAAGCGGCTTTCAGGTGATCTCTGGTGGGCAGCAGGCCCGCAAGGACATCGAGGCGCTGATGCTGGCCGCGATCGATCCGGCTTCCCGGCTTGCCGATCGCGAGGCTGCGGCCGATAAGCTCAAGCCGCGAGGGCGGCTCAAAGCGGTGCGTTAAGCCACCGTCCACCGATCCTTAGGGAATCGCAGCGGGGTGGGACCCGTTGCGGGTTGGGTGAAAGGGAGGTCTTCGGGCCTCCCTTTTTTATTGTGGGTATGCGTCATCCAACCTGTACCACGTCGTTACACATACCCGAAAAAAAAGGGGCCGTGAGGCCCCTTTTCTCATGCGCGCCTGGATAACTCCTCACGCACATCCATCTCCTCGTCAATGAGCTTCAACCAGTGACGGCCCGCCGAGACGAGGTCGGTTTCACCGCGCACGAGCGCTTGCTCGACAGCAAAGACCAGTTTGGATCGGCGCTCGAGAATTTCCTCGGTGCTGGTGAGATCGTCTGCCAGCCAGCGGCTGAACGCCTTGAAAGACTGAATATCCATAGGGAATACCTCCAGTGCTGCGGGCCGGGAGATCGGCCAGCCGGTTGGGTGGGAAGGTTGGGTGGTGCTGTCACCCGGTCAGGGTGAGGGCTGTGCGCGATGGCTCGCGCGAGATGCCCAAACGAGGGCAGAGATCGATTTCAGGCTGCCATCTGGACGGAGGGAGTGGGGCTGGTAAAGGGCAATTCCGGCGGGGGGATTTGCGGGCTTGCAGTTTCAGGGGCCGGGGTAATCTGGTGTGAACCGATCAGGAGTTGACATGGCTTATTCCATTCACGTTCTTTTCGCACAACGGCTTTGTTACTACGAAGGCGAGTTCGATTACGAGTGCCTGGGTGTGATGTCGGAGGGCGAGATGTCCGAGAACCCCGGGTACCTGGAGTCGCTTCGAAAGAAACACCTGGAAGGCGACGAATTCGTGGCTGCGGAGATCATTGAGGTGAAGGTCGATCGAAGTGACATCGATGATCGGCTGATGCCGGCAAGGAAACCGGTCATGGGAGTGATAGGCGAGAGTGGGGCCGAGTCATGACCGGGTCTCGCGTTTTTGTTGAGGAGGGCCGCGTACTGATCTTCGATCAGGAGGGGAAGCCTGCTTTCGAGATCATCCCTGGCTACGGGGAGGACTCGGTTACGATCAGGTCACTTGGTCGCGGCAAGCTTGCGGTGCATCCGGAAGCCACCAATGCCATTTCGCTCGATATTGTTGCGTCATCGAAGGGCGGTTTGTGATGGCGGCGCGTGGCAATCTGGTTCGGTCGAATCAGGCCGAGGTCCGCAATCCGGTGTTGGGCCTGCCGGCCTTCCAGCGACTTCGGCGCTTGCCGCGGCCTGCTAGGGAGGCTCTCGCAGAGGCGCTGTGGGATCTCAGTGCGGATGCGGGAGAGCGGTCGGAATCAGTCTGGCGCAAGCACAAGGCGCCGATGGCGGCCTGCTGGAAAGTGTGCGCTGTCTACGAACGACATATTTCGCGGGGACTGCGTCGTGACCTATAAGGACGAGCCATTCCAGGCCCGTGTTGCGCCCTGGATGCAAGCATGCTTTGGCGAGATGGTCGCCGGCGACGCGGAAGAGCGAAATTACCGGTTCCTCGAGGAGGCCATCGAGCTGGTCCAATCCTGCGGCGCGACGTCGGAGAGCTGCCATCAACTGGTGGACTACGTCTTTGGTCGCCCGGTGGGTGAGCCGCATCAAGAGGTCGGCGGGGTGCAGATTACGTTGGCGGCCCTTTGCCTGGCCCAGGGCCTGGACATGGACGCCGCCGGCGAAGATGAACTGGCGCGAGTGTGGCGCAAGATTCCTCAGATTCAGGCCAAGCAGGCGACCAAGCCATTGTCTTCGCCGCTACCCGGGCGTGACCCCGATGAGTAGTCCGGGCGCCATCGTTGGGTTAATCGAGGCGTTGCGCGCCCGAAGCCCGGACACCGATCCGGAGTGCCACGAGGCGGCCGATGCGCTGGCTCGAATGCACGCGCTTTTGCATACCCCTGAGCTGATCGACTTTCGCGAGGCAGTGCTGCGTGAGACTGCCCATCAACGCGAGCGTTGGCCGGGCGGTCATGATGAAAACAAGTCGGCCGATGAGTGGCTGTGGCTTATCGCCCACCTGGCAACCAAGGCAAGCCAGGCGGCGCGGTATGGCGATCAGGATAAGTGCCAGCACCACATCATTACGACCGCGGCGGCCTGTGCCAACTGGCATGCCGCGGTCACGCCCGCCGGCAACGCCAATGACGGCAGGCAGTGCGAGTGTCACCACTGTATCGAAGCGAAGGGACTGACAGGCGACGGCGGCCTTCCGCTGAGCGCCTGTCAGATGATCGTGTGCAGCGACTGTGGCAACAAGCGATGTCCGAAAGCCGAGGACCACCGGTTTGCCTGCACGGGCAGTAACGAAACGGGCCAGATCGGACAGCGGGAAGGGAGGGCGTCGCTCCCGTCGCTGATTAAGCACCCCGTCTTTCCAGTAGGCGCCGTGGTGGTGCACCGAAAGGGCATGCGATACCAGATAATTGGCGGGCCGGATGTCTACCGGTTGGAGGCGACGGGTGAGCCGGCGTACCTCTACCGCGCGGTTGAGGGCGGCGAGATATGGGTGAGGTGTGCCGCCGACATGGAGGACGGGCGATTCAGTCTGTCCGGTATGGGCAACTGAGTCAGTGCTGCAAGGAGTCAACATGGAATTCTACCCCTACACCTATAAGCTGCCCGAGTTCGACCACACGCCGGTGCGCGGTCCGCGGGCCAACCACCCAGAGGCGGTATTCCATCGCTGCTGGGTCGAGCTCATGGCAACGCCGCCCGTTGATCCGTTCGATGACGATGTCGGCAGCATCGATCCGCCACCAAATGCGCGTTTCGTGAGCATTTTCGAGGATGCCGTGGCGGAAAATCTGAACCAGCGACACGCCACGGTCGCCGCTTCGATGGTGGCGTGGCTGGGCACCAACTGCGGCCAGGGTCTGCTGGCGAGCGCTCAGGCGCTGTGGGAGCAGCTCTCGATCGTGAGCAACCCGCCGCCGCGGGAGACGGTATTCGAGATGGCGCTGTCGGAAGAGAACCGACGGATGCGCATCATCAACGGCGGCATGCGGCTGATCGAACATCTGCTCGCCCCGGATGACTGCCTTTGCGAGTACAACGGCGGCGTCTCCATGTCCCGCGACCCTGAGTTGAGATTCTCCGACTACGAGATCCTGGCGCAGGTCATGCGCTGGGTCGGCAGCGAGCAGGGGCAGGCGTTCATCGACCACTGTCTGGGTGAGTGCCGGTCGCTACCAACTCTGGAGGAGATCGTCGCCGCGTCCGGGTGATGGGGTGATGGGGTGATGGTTGAGTGCACCTGTCTGGATTTCTGTGATGTGCACGGTCGGCTTTTCGTCTGTCGAGACGAAAATGGGGAGTGGTGTGGCGGGTGTGTGTCTGACGGCTTCACCGGTGAGCTGTGCATGCCCTGGCCCGACTCCTGGTATTCGGGAGGGACGCTCGAAGCGATGGCCAAGAATCAGTGGGAGAGGCAATTCATGTGCCCCTACCACCAGCTGATACACCGCCTCTTTTGTGGCATGGACACGTCTGGCTGAGCCGGCACTGCCTAATTCAACGACTTATGGGTGCGCCATGTTTGTGAACGAAGACAAGTGCCGGGAGTTCGGGCTGGACCCGAGGAAGGTGGCCAGCATTGCGTCGCGGTTGAGCCGGGCCGCGCGGGAGGCTGACGCTATCGGCCTGACCGTTTTCGGTGGGACTGGTTCGGGCTCACTGCGATTCGCGCGGTCGTTGCGGCACGGTCCCGAGGAAAACGAGGTAGCGCTGCTCGACGGTTCATTTGACGGCGGTGATGGTGGTGACAACTACTAAACGCGAGGTCGAGAGCTGGTGTCAGCCCAGGGCGGGCAGTTATGGCGCCGCGCAAGCGGTTGAGGATTCCCCGTGAAGGGGTAAAAAGATCGTATCACTGGCGAAAGACGGGCAGGGATAAGGGCTGGAGCGAATTCTGGGGTTGCGGTTTCACGGGCATCCGTATCGTGGAGTTATCGGGTGTGAATTCACCCGCTCAACTCAAGGAGAAAGATGATGGATATGGATGATTTCGATAGCCCCGGCCCTTCCGATCACAACCCCTACGACGAAGATATGTCGCCGATGTGGGATATCACCATGGAGGGCCGGGCGTAAGCCCGGCGCCTCACCATGGCAACTGAACAGTTCACCGTCGACAACCACATCATCCAGCACCTGATCAGTTCCCAGGCTGGATCGGTCGAGAAAGCCATCCTCGAGCTCGTGATGAACAGCATCGACGCCGGTGCAAGCGGGATCGACATCAGGATTGATGCCAAGGGCAAAACGCTTTTCGTGTCGGATGACGGTCGCGGGTGGAAAGACCCGGAGGAGATTCGCGCGACCTTCGGCACCTTCGGGTTCGATCACGGCGATAACAACCAGCGGACCTATGGCAAGTTCGGGCTTGGCCGTGGTCAGCTGTGGAATTACTGTCGCGCCACCTATCGCACGAACGGGTTCGCCCTGGATGTCGACATCCGCGAGCGAGGGCTCGAATACGATATCCGCGAGGCCGACCACCGGCCGGGTTGCCTGATCGAGGGCGAGTTCTACGAGCCGCTTGATCCACGCGATATCCAGACGGTCGCGCGGACCCTCAAGGAATGGCTGGAGTATGCCGGCATCCCCATCTACTTCAACGGGGAAGCAATCTCGACCGACCCCGCAGAGCAGTCGTGGGATCAGACTACCGAGGAGGCCTACTTCAAGTTCCGGGACCAGTCCTCGTTGTTGATCTACAACCAGGGCATCTTCGTGGGCCGGGTGAGTGCCTATGAGTTCGGGATCGGCGGGATCGTGGTCAGCCGCAAGCCCCTGTCGCTGAATATGGCCCGCAACGACGTGCTGCGGGCCCAGTGCAAGGTGTGGCCGAAGATTCGTGACTGCCTGCGCACCGCCGCCGGCCTGAAAGCCAAGACCCGACGCGAGCGGCTCGACGACTACAGCCGCTGCATGCTGATCCGAGACTGGATCGCCGGCGACATCCCCTACACCGAGATTTGCGATCAGGCGGTGCTGGTGGACGGCCGTGGTCGGGCGCGAAAGCTCAGTGCGGTGACCGGCTTCAATCGGGTGGCCATTGCCGACAAGCGCGGCTCAATGGTGGCCGACAAGCTGCTGGCATCGAAGATGGCGCTGGTACTGGCGCCGGAGATTGCCGAGTGGTTCGGGGTCAAGGACGGACAGGAGCTTGTCAACGCGATCAACGAGCGGATCAAGGAAGAACTCGGGCCGTTGAGCTATGTCAACAGTCGGGCGAAAAACGAAGCCCGGCGACAGCTATGGAAGCTGGAGAGGCACTGGCGCGGCCTGCAGGGCGTCGAATGGGAGAGCCTGCGTGCCGAGCAAAACTTCACCCACGAGATAATCGGAGACAAGGACCTGACGAAGCGCCAGAAGGCACAGCTGACGGCAGTCAAGGCCCTTAACGATGGCGTGGCGGGCGAGATTGCCAGCATCCGCCGCAAGGTGCGCTATTCACGAGCCTTGCGCGCGGGTCGCAGCGAGTCCGCGACTGCCTGGACGGACGGTGCATCCTACATCGCCGTGGACCTGGACGCGGTCGCCGATGCCTGCAAGGGGGTGGAGGGATTCACCCGGATGACCAAGATTCTGCTGCACGAATATATGCACGACAGTAGCAGCGCGGATGACACGCACACGCATAGCCAGGCCTTCTACGAGGATTTCCACGATCTGATCACCCACCCGGAGTGGCGTGAGCGGGCGATAGTGGACTGCGCGATTCGCCAGTACGGCAAGGCGCTGGCGCGCTACGAGCTCAAGGTGCCGCGGTGGGTGGCCACCGAAGGCCGAGTTATGGACGACAGCGAGGAGACCGGGGTGGCGGCTTAGCCGCCCCGGGTCACCCCATGCCGGGCGTTACCCGGTCCGATCAACAACGACACGGTGAACCATGTATCTGCTTATTTTCGAGGATGGATCGATCAAGAAGGCCCGAACGGTATCGGACGACGATTTGAGCTCAGCCGACGACGGCATGATCCAGATCGTGGGGCTCGAGGATTCCGGGCCCAGGGAGTATGTGGATGGCGAGTGGCTGTCGGTGCCGCTGGCCGAGACTGATGGACTCGGAGGTGATGATGAAGAGTGATGGCAATCATCGTCCCGGTCAGTCGCCAGAATGGGTCCTGCAGCGGAGCATTGCCGGCATGACGTTCAATGAAATCGGACGACGTGATTACATCGGGGCGCTCAAGAAGCAGGCTCGGGAAGACGTATTCCTGGATGGCGTTGCCCAGGTTGACCGGGTGTACCGGCTGGTGTCGCCCCGTGGCCAGGTCTACCAGGAAGGCCGCATCGCAGGTTCGCGAATGCGATGGAGCGTCCCGGTGGGCCGGGGTCTGCCGGAATGACCACCCGCGGCAAACTGCTGCGCCAGGATTTCATCCGACGAGGCGATCTGCAGTCAAACCCGGACCGGGTGTACGTGTTCGGCGACAACATGTGCCGGCGGGGCAAGGGCGGGCAGGCCGCGCAGATGCGCGGTGAGCCCAATGCCGTGGGCATCCCGACGAAGTGGGAGCCGTCGTTGCGTGAGGATGCCTTCTTCGACGAGCGCGACTATCAGAAGGCCGTGCCGGCGATCCATGAGGCCTTCGACGGGCTCGAGCAGGTGATACTGGCTGGCCGGGATGTGGTGTGGCCGGCGGCGGGTATCGGCTCAGGACTGGCTCAGCTGGAAGCCAGAGCGCCTTCTATCCACCGACTGATCCAGGCGCGATTCAACAAGCTGTCGGCTCTGGCCGTCGAGTGACGGCTGGGCATGGATCGCTGCAAGGTCTGCGGGGTGTCGATCGATCCCCACGGTGACTGTGCGTGCGAGCCGGAGGATGTGGATCTCTCCCTGTGCACAGAACAGGTGCTGACCTGCCCGCTGTTCAAGACGGCCGGCGGGCCGATCGATGCGCCCGTGTGTCAGACCTGCGGCAAGCAGCGGCCACGACGAACAGGCCCGACGCTGCGCGTCGTGCCGCGGCGGTGGACGCAAGCTGATCTATTCGAGCCTGACTCGTGAGGGGCGATCGTCGGTCAGAGGCTGAACCAGCCCTGATCGGGAGTGCCGGCAAACAGGCCGGCGGGTTCCCGGGTACCGAGGACCGGGAATGACCGCTTGTTCTCGCCCGGGGCCAGGCGGTCGACCACGTTGGCAATGCCGGACCAGGTGAGGCTGCTGCCGGGGTGCATGATCAGATCGATGGGAGAGAAGGCGGTGCCATCGGTGAGCCGAACGAAGCCTTCACCCGGCACCGCGGTCGGGGGGCTCAATTCCACCACACGAAGGTCGCCATAGACGGCCAGCGCCTCGCCCTGATGCTGTGGCATGACTTCGGCGAATGCCTGTGACAGCGAGCGTGTTTCACTAAGGCCAACACCCACGTCAAGTCTTGCCGTCGGAATCCGGAAATAAAGGCGTGCTCGCATTTCCCCCGGGGGCGTTATAAAACAATCGAAGCTGATCTTTCGCTTGGTCGGCATGTTGGGCTCCTGACTGTCCTTCGATTATCCAGCAACTTGGCCGGATGCAAGCGGAGCGTTCCCGATCAGAAGGCGATGATGAGCTCCGGCACGAAGGCGTCGCGCCGACGGGGGCGCGGCAGGGGGTCGGCAGCGAGGATGGCCTGCTTGACTGAGCGATCGAGCGCGTCGCTGCCACAGGACTCGAGCAGCTCGAAAGCCACGATATGGCCGCCACGGCGTTGCTCGAGACGGACTCGACAAGACGCTGTGTCCTGTCCGGACGGGCGCTGCCAGTGGCGCTGGAGGTGCTCGCGAATGGCCTGAATGTAGTCGTGCTGGGGTGATGTGGTGTCCGGATCAGCGCGCAGGGCTTTCTCAAGCGCCTGGCTTTGTCCGCTCTGCGCCTGGGCGGCCGCGGTGATGAGCATGAACACGAAGATTGCTGCGCGGGAGATCATCGAATTGAACTTCCTGGGTGGGGTCGGGGTTGACCGAGGAATATACCGGGCGTGGCGGGGCCTAGTGGCGACGCAACCGCCGGTTGACCCAGTCGGCGACCTGAATGCCACGCATGCCCTGATGCTCTGACGCCCCGAGGTTGAGTACGGGTACACAGCGCTGATGGGCCAGGCGAATGGCGGTGGCGGTGCCGCCGGCGATGCGCCCGCCGGGTGTCCAGCAGACCATGGCCAGACTCGGCTCGGTGCAATCGGGACCGAGGACCTGATGGACGTTGCGGGCATGAAGCAGGCGCACGGCCCGCCGGCAACGTGACCAGGCCGGGTGGATGCCGCCGGCCAGCGCCAGGGCCTGTTCCGTGGGTGAGGTATAGGGGCTTTCGACAGCATTGAACCCGGGCCAGGGCAGGTAGATTTCCTGCTTGCCGCCGATCAGGGTGGCGCCAGCCTGAAACGCGCCGTCGGCGCCGGCCGCACCACCCGAGCGAAGCGTCCAGACCGCATGCCCGAGCAGGGTGGCGGCACGGCGCATGGTATCGAGCACCGCGGCGGGTGTCTGTCGAGAGCCGATGCCGGTGTAACAGGGCATCGTCTAGTCGATCTCGCGCACGCCTTTTCGCACCCGGGCGCTTTCGGCGGCATCCCGCAGGGTTGTGGCGATCGTGTTTGGATCGGGAAGCGCCTTGAGGGTCATCACCGGGGTGGTCCGATCCGATGACTCGACGATGACGTTGCCGGCGCCAAAGAACCGGTAGTGCAGCGGCTCACGCACGGTCACGTCCTTGATCCGGTAGATCTCAAGCAGGTCGGTGCGGATGTTGAGCACACCCTGCTTTTCCTTGAGCAGCTCGGTGGAGGCCTCGTAGGTATGCAGCCAGGCGTAGAGCATCTGGTAGAGCGCCCAGCCAGTGATCGACAGGGAGATCAGGTGAATGCCGATGGTGAAGGTGCGATCGGGAATCTGGGCGTTGGTCAGGGCCAGGGCCAGCAGAAGACCGGCGACCAGCAGGTAGGTGCCCGCCAGGGATATCTGGCCGACATGGGCGCGGAACAGGTGCTGCTCCTGGCCTTGGTTGGTGGCCGGTGCCGGGTTCGCGGGCGCCTCGGTGGTGGTGTCATTCATGGCTTGTTAAACCGCTGTGTGCCTCGATCGAGCCTAACCCGGTGAGACAAGCGGCAAGGCCGGTAAAAAGCCCCGTAATCGACGGATTTCGCGCCGGGCTCCCAGAGAAGCCGTGGGGCTGTCTTCGCGGCTTTCGGGTCAGAGGGCGAACCAAGGTGAAGCGGTGACCTCATCGGCCCACGACAGGCGCTGGGCCGGGGTCGGCGTGGCGCCGCCGGCCGGCAGCAGGTCATCAAAGGTCTTTCCCGGTTGAACCTCGACATCGTATTCCCGATCAATACAACCGTGGAAAACCGACTCGGCATGGAGCTTGATGTGGAGATAATTCTCGTTGTGCTCAAGCAGCTCCCCGCGGCTGGGCAATTGCGCCTGAAGGGTGATATCGCCGTCATCAGTCGTGCGGCCGTTGTAGGTGAACGCCACGAGTCGCAACGCGCCGTAGACCCGAAGAATTTCATCGCGATGCGGCTGCAGGTTCCTATGGTCGTGCAGCATGCCGCGGAATCCGGTCAGTACCGGGAGGTATTTGGCCTGACTGGGGACCCAGACGCGCAACATAGCCTTGGGTTTGTCGTGGCGGGAAAAGCGGTAGAAGCTGATGCTGCGGACGTTGACGCCGTCGCGGCCGGTATCGGGTCTGTGGCTGGGTCGTAATGGCATGGGAATCTCCGGGTTGGTGTCTCCCATTATCCGGGTTGCCGGCAAACCGCAAGGGTCTGGCTAGAGGGCAAACCAGCCCGCGTTGGCCACCTGATCGGCCCATTGACGTGGCGCCGGCCCGGGCACTTGCAGGGCGGAAAAGCGCTGGTCGAGGCGCTGTCCGGCTTCGACATCGGCCTCGACATCCTCGCCGGGGGCGCCCAGCCACGTCGCGCCGGGGGCCATGCGCAGGCACCAGCGATTGTTGGCGTGATGATCAGCAAGCGGGGGCGAGGCATCCCGATCCTTGATCGTGACATGCGTGCCGCGCTGATCGCCATTCTGGCGGGGCCATTCGACAAGCGCCGGCGTAATCACGCCGTAGACCGTGAGAATCTCTTCGGTGTGGGGGTTGCTGGTGGGGGACTGGTGAAGGTAATCCAGCCACTGGATGTTGGCTGCCACGGCCTTGCCGAGGCTGGGAATCCAGATGCGGAAACGCAGATTGAGCTTGCGGTGTTTGGTGAAGCCGAGGAATTCAATGCCACGGGCTTGAGCGTTGTCGTCGTTGATGATGGCCATGACTGTCTCCTGAGATACCCGATCCATTATCCGCGGGAGCCGGACAATGCAAGGCCGCTACAGGGCGAACCAGCCACCTTCGGGCGCTCGATCAGCCCATGTCAGTGAGGGTGGGTTTGCAGGCTGCGATTGGCTCGGTCGCGATCCGACCGGGTAAGCGTAGCGGCCACGTCGTGGCTTTTCGGCGATTGGCCGGAGCGGGGACGAAAACAGATCTTCAACACGGTCGGCGGCGACAAAGGTCTGAGGGCGTAGGCGCAGGGATCTGTGACGGTTCTGGTCTAAGAGTAATACGACAGATTCGATGCTGGGAGGGTTGGGGACGATGTCCCTGATCAGGATGTGATCGAACTCGTCATAAGTGGCCTCGGGAAGGTGTCGGACAAGCACAATGCTGTCGACAAGAAGACCCTCGCCCAACGTGAATGTCAGGTCGGCGGGCACACAGGTGCCGCTCAGGCGGAACTTGGCTACCCGGCGTGGTGCGCGCGATGTGGCACGGACTTCGTCACAAAGCAGCAGGTAGCGGGGCATAACAGTCGGGGGTTGGCTAGAGCGCAAACCAACCCCCCGTGACCTGATCGAAGATCGGCGCGGCTGCGGCCGGACGCACCGGTCGGGGTGGGATCGGGCTGTCGATGTCGTTGCGCTGTTCGCCGGCCTTGAGCGCAATCAGGTAGTCGGTGCCCGCGTTTCCGAAGAAGGCGGATTTCTCGCGCAAGGTGATAATCAGTCGGCCGTCCGGGTTGGGCGTGTTGTCGCTGACGTTGTTGACGACCACGAAGTGGTTTCCCGGCTTGCTATCGAACTGGGTAATCCGCAGGTCCCCGTACAGGTCCATCACTTCACCGGCAAATGGCTTCAGGGCGAGCGAGCCGGAAAAGAGGATGTCGGGTCGGATTTCAAAGGGCTTCATGCTGGCTTCACTGGGGATCCAGATACGAAGCTTGGCTCGCGGCTGTTGGTGCCGAGTGAAGCCGAGAAACTGAATGCCGCGAAACCACCCGTCTTGATTCTGATCAATGCCCATGTCGATTTATCTCCTTGACGGGATCAGTGTCACCCGGGCGCCGGAAAGCGCAAGCCCGGCCGCCCGGGCAGGCAGCGTCAGTGAGGGCGCGGCCCGGCCGGGGCCTTGGCGACCTGGGTGGCGAGCATGTAGGCGTGAATCGCGAAGGAGAAGGCGTAGCGCATGAACGGCTCGTAACCCTGGGCGTCGAGGTGCTCGCCGATCTCGGGCGGGAGCTGGCAGTGCCCCGCGCGAATGAGGCCGTCAGGTTCAGGTTTGACCGTCATGACGATGCCGCTGGTGTGGGTGAGCTGATGGTTGGCGATATCCACCTCCCAGTTCGCGGGGGTCAGAGGCGGGAGCTGCTTGCTGGTGATCAGCTGGTGGGCCGGGGTGCGTTGGGAGAGCGTGTCGGCCAGCGCCTCGGCATCGGCCAGCGGGTCGAAGAACAGACCCGGCTGGTCCGCATTGGGCCGATGAATGCGGTGGTACCCGAGGGTGCGGTCGACAATGGACAGGGCCAGGTGCAGCAGGACCTGCCGGGCTGCCGGATCATTCAGGTGCGCCTCCGGGTCATCCTGCCACTCGATGGCGGCGAGAAAGGGGTGATGGCCGGGGTTGTGATGGGCACGTCGGTAGGTCTGCCCATCGCTGAGGTCGAAATCGGACAGGCGATCAGGGTCGTCGTAGGGCATGACCACGCGAGCACGAAAGCGCGGCAGCTGGGTGTGCAGGATGTAATGGCGGCCACGATCGGCATAGTCGTGCGATCCCACGCCAGTGCCGATGATGAAGCGATCCTGGACCGAGGGCAGGCTGGCACGGTCAAAGGTGTCGCCGCGCCAGACCTGGCCGATGGCCAGAGCGACCATGCCGTTGAGATTCGACCGAGGGTCGTTGGCCATGAGTACCAGGTAGAGGTTGTTGTCCTCCCAGCCGAGGGTGAGGTGAGCAAGCTCACTGGCCCGCAGCTCGGGGCTGTCACCGGCCTTCTCCAGGATCAGGTCAAACAGCGGCTTGTCGCCGTCGTGAACAATCTCGACCAGCTCCGTCATGCCGGGGCCGCGCACGCGCAGCGTCATCTCGGGTACGGACTGGTCACCGCGGGTGATATGGCGGCCGCGATCGTAGTGGATCTCGTAGACCGACTGGGTCATGGCAGGTCTCGAAGGGTTGGCATCCTTCGGTCCAGTGTAAGCAGACGCGGTAGGGAGGGCAGAGGTTAAGCGGCTTGCCCCGGCAGGCTTTCGCTGGCGTACCCCATGACGGTGCCCACAAAAAAGGGCGCCGTTGAAGGCGCCCTGACTGCCTGTTCGGCAGTGGATGAAGTCCTGACCCGGGCCATTTTCTGAGCTGCCTATTCGGCAGTAAACATACCTCACCGACAAAGCGATGATTTTCTAAGCTGCCTGTTCGGCAGTGCAGAGTCCTTACCTAATCAGATGCGATGACCCTTTTCAAGGCCTAGAGGGCAAACCAGCCGGAATCCGGCCAGTCGAGGCGACGGACCGCCGGCGTTGGCGGCCAGCGGCGTGGCGGCAAGTTGCGGGGGTCGCCGATGGCCTGGTGGATACCCTTGAGGCGATCGGCCTGGAAGAGGTTTCGTGGCGCGATGGTGAGATGGAAGCCCTGGTTGAAATCGGACAGACGGGCATGGGTAAAGTCCGAGACATCATCGTGGTGGGTGGCACACACGAGATTGTCCAGGCACCGCCGCATGGGGTCGGGCCAGATGCGGGTGAGATTCTGGTTCAAGAGCGTTTCGCCCTCGCTGCGCGAGACATGAAGCCAGCCGTTTTCACACACGCCGCGGGGCAGTCCGATCGAGAATTTCATGATGGCCTGATAACGGGTGCCCTCGTCGCACAGCAGGCTTTCCAGGTAGAAGGCAAAAGGTGCTGGAGTATCAGGTGCGGTCATAGCGCAAACCAGCCGGTGGCCGGCCAGTTGATGCGACGAACGCTCGGGGCGTTGGATACCTCGGATGTGTCGCGCCAGTATCGAAGGGGGCGGGACATGGCCAACCCGGTCGCGGTGTGACGCCCCTTGAGCGTATCAAGCTCGATGAGGTTTCCGGTCGCGATGCGCAGACTGAAGTCGCCGGGGGCGCGTTTGCCGGTCGTGATCCGGATATAGGGGGTTGGCTGCTTCTTGGGTATTTCCTGAAAGTAGAGGTCGCGCATGGCTTCGCGTACCGCCCCGACCGGCCAGTTGAGAAGGTCCTGGTCGGTGAGCAGACGGCCGGTGAGCTCGGCGTTGACCGTCAGCCAGCCGATCTGGTCGTCGTTGCGGGGTAGACCGATGGATAGGGTGGCCATGGGCCAGTAATCGGTGGTGGGCCCGTCACGCAGGGCATGCAGGTAGAAGGCAAAGGTCCGGGGATTACTCATAGCGCGAACCAGCGGGCATTGCCAGCGCCGGCGAACAAGGCCGGGCGGGATGCGCGGCGCGCACGACGGGTGGCCGGGCGCCGGGGCTTGTGTTTGACCGGCACCGCCGCTGCCGGAAAGTCGGCGAGCTCGGCAAAGGTGCAGAACGTGCCCGGCTTGAGATGGGCCAGCATGACCAGCCCGCCGGTGGGCTTGGTGAGGTCGGGGCCGTAGATCATGACGCCATAGTTGGAGGAATCGCGGGCACGAGAGATGTTGAAGATGGACAGCGCTTCGAACAGCGGCTTATCGGCCTCAGGGAGGGCATTGGCGAGCGTATTGCTGAACATGAGCGGGCCGGTGCCCACCGAGAATAACGCCGTGCGCAGTACCCCCGCACCGCTCAATCTGAGCCGGGCGCGAAGGTCATGACCGCGGTTGACCGCGTCGACGGACTGGCATTCGAGAATAAAACGGGGGTAGGACATGGGGAATCTCCGGGTTAGGTGACTCCCATTCTCCGGGTATCAGGGGATATGCAAGGCCCGGGTCAGAGCGCAAACCATTTGGCGTCGTGCTGCGGCCAATCGATGCGACGCGGCCCCGGCGGCTGGGTTTGGCCCGGCGACAAACCCAGCGGTATTCCGGGGCGGGCCACTCGCAAGGTACGGGACTCATGGCTGCCGGCGAGCTCGTCGAGCAGGACCAGATTGCCCGGGGCAATGTCGATCGTGAGGTTGCCGATGTCGTCGGTCAGGCTCACGAAAGGCAGGCGGCCATCATGGAATTCATCAAAGGTGAGGGTGGACATCACGTCGCGCTCGGCAGCGAGGCGCCAAAGACCCGCCTGTTTCTGATCCAGAAGGCAAGCGCCAAGCGGGGTGTCCACCGTCAGCCAGTTACCGGGATAGTCGCGGGGCAAGGCGATGGAAAACTGAGCCTGCTGGAAGGAACGGGTCGGATCGACGCCGATGCTGTGACAGTAGAACGCGTAACGGGGGTTTGAATCGGACATGGGTGGGATTCCTGGGTTAGGTCAGGTCCATTATCCGGGGCCAGAGAAAAACACAAGGGCGGCGGTACGCCGGGTACCAGGCCCGACCGGATCGGGTTTACCCGGCACACACCCGGGTGCCGGTAGAAACGGGGGCTTGCCGCCAGGGTCAGCGCTGGGCGGCGTCGTGAGCCCGTTTCACGATCGGGAGCAGACTGTCGTGGAGCTTGCCCATCACCGGGGAGGTGGCCTTGGGCTGGCCGGGGCGTGTCGGTCGAGCCTGGAAATAGAGCGTGTCGTAGTTGAGCACGACAGCCTGGCGAAAGTCGAAGCGAGTGGTCCGGTCGAGCCCGGACGCGGCAAAGCCAAGCGTTGCCGTTTCGATGTCGAAGGCAGGCGGTGGCGGCGCCCCGCGCAAGCGGGAGGTGGCGTAGATCACCCTGACGCGGTACGGGGTGTCGGTGTCGTCGGGTGGGTCAGAGACGGTGATCACCAGCGCCGGGCGGGGCTTGGGGCCGGGGCCCGGGCTTTCGAGCTCAGGAAACCGGCACCAGACAATGTCGCCAGGGTCTGGTGGCGGCAGCCAGGGAGAAGGTGCGCTCAAACGAGCGAGCGCCCGCCGACAATCTCCTGGTCCACGCTGGCACGAAGCTCCTCAAGCTGCTGGGCCGAGAGCGGACCGTCATCGGGTTCATAACGCGGTAGCAGGCTGTCGCGCAGCTGGGCCAACGCATACTGGACCACCTGGGTCTCGCTGCGCAGGCCAAGTTCCTGACTCATGCGCCGCACGGTGTCACGCGACACGGTATGACGGGCCTCAGGCTGACCGAAACGGACCAACAGCGCATCGCTCTTTGTGGACTTGGCCGCGCGGGGCCCTGCCGCGGTCTTGGGCGAGACGCGCCGGGGAGTGCTGGAAGCGTCGGTCATGGCGGGCTCTGTCGAAATTATATCGTGAAGATATCTTTTGGTTATCTTTTAGTCAAGCCTGCAGGTGTCGCCTTCGCGCCTAATAGTGGCGGCGACGCGGATTGATCAGACCGCAAACCACCGCGTAGTGGCCGGCACGCTCCAGTCGACCATCCGCGGCACCGGTGGCTGGGGGCAATCGCTCAGGGGACGTGCCGGAGCGCAAAGGTGGTAAATCAAGTCGGCGGCTACGAAGCTGCCCTCTGGCATCTGGAAGATGGTCTTTCGGGAGAGGTTGCGAACGGTGATTGGCTGCCCCGGCTTGGAGAGCGAGTCAGGCTCAAGGCTGTCAGCGTGGATCTTGATCGGGAAAAATCGCTGGCGGACCTTCGGGTCTAGCAAGGTGGGGTCCTCGGGCAGACCGTGGTGGAAAACGGCAACCCCGGCGACGAAGTCGATGGGATTGCGCACAGCTCGGCCGTGAAGCCTGAACCGGAATATCGGGGCCCAACGGTCATGGATGCCTGGGATACGGCCATGATATTCGAGTACGTAGCGGGGGTAGACCATACGAGAATTATGACAGAGTGCGCGAGGATGCCAGCGGTTAAGACTCGTCGCGGGGAAAAGATCAACAGGTAATCGGCGCGGCGAGGTCAAACGAAGATGAGCGGGGCGCCGGCGCTCGATCAAGCTCGGTCCGAGAAAGTGGCGGTACGCCCCGAAAAGGACTCGACCGAAACAGCGTCTGCCGGGTGCTGGCGCGGGTGCCGGTGAAAAAGGGGGCCTCAGAGAGAAAACCAGCCAGCGGTGTCGGCTTGAGTCCAGTCGACCACCCGCGGCACCGGTGGCTGCGGACACCGGCTCAGGGGCAGGCCGGGGCCGACAAGCTGGGCGACACGGTCCGCGGCGATGAAACTGCCTTCGACCATCTCGATGGTGTTGATGGTGGTATGGCGCAAGATGATCGGTCGGCCGGGCTTGTCCCGAAGAAAGGGCTCGAAGTTATCGGCGATGACCTCGAGCACGCGCAGTTGATCTCGGTGAATGGGGTCGAGGGAGGTCGAGGAGACGTCGAGAGCATGATGCAGCCCGCCGACTCCCGCGCGAAAGTCGATGGGGGTGGCGACACACTGGCCATGAAGCCGAAATCGAAGGGCCGAGGTCCAGTCCTTGTCGCCACAAAGCACTCTGCCGTGGTATTCGAGAACGTAGCGGGGATAAGGCATGCCTCAATTATCCACGGATGCACCAAACCGCAAGCCCGGGGCAACCGGTGTCGGGCGTCAGGCCACCAGGGAATAGTCCCGCGCGGCATCCGCGGCATCGATGGGCACTACTCCGGTCAAACCATGACCAGAACTCGGAACTGACCCTCGATCAAGGCTCGTCCGACATAGCCGCGGTACGCCCGGAAACAAGCCCGACCGCAACGGGGCTACCAGGTGGCGGCGCGGGTGCCGGTGAAAAAGGGTGTTTCAGATCGCAAACCAGCCGGGGCTGCCTGACTGACCCCAGTCAATGGCCGCGCGCTTGCGGCTGTGGGGAAGATCACGGCTGGGACGGGCGGGGCCGATGAGTTCCGGAATGGTATCGGCCGCGATGAAGGCGTCGGGCATCATCGGGATGACAGATCCGGTGCTGGCATTAAAAAGCTGGATGAGCTGACCGTTCTTGCGGGTGAAGGCGGGGTCGAAGCAGGCGCTGTCGACCTCGATAAAGCGCAGGCGGCGTCGGTCGACATCGGTCAGAACGCGGTCAAAGACCGGTTGATTCGAGAAGGGTCCGCGCAGGGCGCAGAAAATCAGCGGTGCGGCCACGGCCGAACCCGACAGACGCAGCCGCAAGGGAGAGCTTGTCGGCTGGGGAGAAACACGGCCGAGGTATTCGAGAATGTACCGAGGCATGGGGCCGCTCATAGGGTAAACCAGCCACTTGATGGCGCCTGATCACTCCAGCCTTGCGCAAGGCTGCCTGCCGCCCGACGACGGGCGTTGCGGCGAGATGGCTTGTCAGCAAGCGGGTGAATGCGCGAATCAATACGCGCCAGAGACTCGCCCGCCCAGAAGGTGCCGCGCGTCAGGCTGAGATTGCACAGGTCCGGGGTCGGGCCCACGACCTTGCCGAGCGCGAGCCGAAAGATCACGCGTTGGGGGTCGAAGGTGGAGATCCCGGCGATCTCGATACCCTCAAAGTAGGACCGGTAGTAGTGGGGGACGTCGTCTTGAATGACGCGGTGATCGCCAAGGCGCCCAGTGCCGGTGGTGAATCGGATTTCGCGGGACAGGAACGTGCCGCCCAGGCGCAGTTGGGCGAGGTTCCTAAATGCGCCGGCAGGGGTGCGGATAACGCTGGCCTGATCGAACTGGATGAGAAAGCGGGGATAGTCCATGGGATCAATTATGCCGGGCGATGGCAGAACGCAAGGGCTCAGAGCGCAAACCAGCCGAGGTCTGAGGCCTGCGAGGACCATTTGCGCGTGGCCACGCGGCGCTTTACTGGCCGTCGAGGTTTGAGCGAGACATCGACCGCGTGGCCGCTGATGTTGTGGAGGTTGGCGGAGTGCCAGAAGGTGCCGCCGAACAGCTCGAGGTCGACGTGGGATGGGCCAGAGCTTGGCGGGGCGCTGCGAGCGCGAGTCAGACAAACCCGCTGGCGATTAAGCTGATGCGATGGGCTGATCGAGGCAAGACTGATGGCGGCCACATAGGGCTGCAATGACTTCGGCAGGGCGGACATCAGGGGCTTGTTGAAGGACAAGTGGCCCACCTGAGCCACGAACTTGATCTCGCGATCCAGGCAGGCCCCGCTCAGGCGCATGTGGGCGCTGGGCGGCCATTTGTCGATCACACGGTCGAGCTGGATGAGGATCTTGGGATAGTGCATGGAACGCTCCGATTGGGTCACTCCAGTATCCCGCGTCTGGCCAGAACGCAAGGGCCGAGACTCAAAGGGCAAACCAGCCGGTGTCCTGTGGCCATTCGACCGATAGCCGAGGCGTGAGAAGGCGACCCCGTGGGGGTCGGGTATCTGTCGGTTCAAAGGCGGTCAAGAGACCGTCGAGATGATCGACAGCGAGGTAGCCCTTCGGTGCAAGCCAGATATCCAGGCCATTGTTGTTGTCTGTGAGGTCCACCGTGGGACGCGACAGATCAAAACCGAGGCAATAAACCGAGGCAAGACGCTCACGGTCGAAGCCAGAACCACGAATGAGTGCGAGAGGGCCAAGCAAGGGCTGGTTGCCGAATACGCGAAGGCGAAGCCAGCAATCGTTTCGGCGCTCCATGTCGGGGTGGTCCAGGGTGTAACCCACCGACACATCCGCATAGGGCTGATGCGAGTCCTCGGTAATGTCTATTGCGTGGCAATAGAAGGCGAAGCGAGGGTTGTCGTTGGGCATAGAGGTGCGCTCGATGTGGAGAGCCCATTATCCCCGATGCGCGTGGGAAGCAAGCCAAAAAAAGGCGTCCGACCGGGCCGCGGTACGCCCGGTGATATGCCCGACCGGTATGGGGGTGTCCGGGCCGAACCCGGGTGCCTGTGAAAAAGGGGGTGATGCCGCCAGGCGGTGGCCGGCCTTGCATTTCCGTGCTTCTGGATAGGCTGGAACGAACGGTCGCTGTGACGGCGGCCGCGATCCACACAGGAGCGACGAATGCCAGAAAATCGAGACCCCAGCTGCCTGCGGGTGCTGGGGATGGATCCCAGCATCGTGCGATGGGGGCTCGTGTCAGCCTGCATTGATCCACATACGATGGCGGTCGAGATCGAGTCGATGGGAGTGGTCGGCGCCAAGGTCGGTCAGAACCGAACCGGGCGCGTGATGCAGGACGAACTGCGGCGAGCCCGGGAACTGGGCACCGAGATCCACGCCTGGGCTGTCGGCCACGACATGATCATGACGGAGCTGCCGGCCGGCTCGAAGTCGGCGGTGAGCGCTCGAAGCCAGGGCGTGATCCTGGGGATACTGGGGCTGCTGCCAGCCACCGTGATCCCGGTGCCGCCTAACGAGGTGAAGATGAGCGCGCTGGGCTACCTCGGGTCCAAACAGGACATGATCGCCTGGGCCAGACAGAGCTACCCCAGTGCCTGGTGGGCAGCTACCGCCACGGGCAAGGCTCGACCGAGCGGAGAGCTGGAACACCTGGCCGATGCCACCGGCGTGATCCATGCCGGCATGCGATCGGTGCTGTTCCGAGCCGCGGCCACCATCGCGCGTGGGCGAGGGCCCGACCTGAGCAACAGGAAAGGACAGGGAGTCCAGAATGGATGAAAGGCGCTCAACGACTGAACAAGCCGCAGTGCTGTCCGACGTGGCGCCAGGCGATGTCCTGCTGGTCCGTCGCATCCAGGGACAGTACGAACGATTCTACGAGAAGACAGTGCGCAAGGTCCTCGATACCGTGGTAATCGCTGCCAGCGGCAACAGCTACGGGGGTAAGGGCGTGAGTAGCTACCGCATACTCGACGGTCGAGAGATGACCGGATCAGGGATGCCCGGCTGGGCGCGACCGATGGACAAAGATGCGAGGAGAATGCTGGCGGAGAACCGACGGCGCCGGCGGCGATAAGGCAGTAGATCTGGCAGACGCATGTCAGGGGGAAAGCGGGATCGCCTGACGAAGAACTAACCAGGAAGGCAAGGCTGCGATGGTGGTGTGATACCACCATCGCGTTTGTGCCTAGCCAATCCCCAACGAGGGGACCGGCACCAACTGGTCCGCTTCGAAACGAAGCGGGGTTCGGCCTTGCTCAATGAGGTAGACCGCTTCGGTTGCGGGCAAGGCCCGGAACCAGTGCTTGGCGACACGGTAGGCATCGGCAAAATTGCCGCGGAAAGTCTTACGGCCAGTCGAAGTGCGAATAACCATAGCAGTCCCCTTAGGTAGGTTGGGTCGGTTGGGATAACACCAGCGTCGCGGTGACGATGGCTGACCTTGAGGCGGTCCGGCCTTTCTAGCCACGAGGGCTGAGAAACCGTGATCCCAGACGCAGGGACTGCTCTGGTTGAGGCGCTCAAGCGAACGCCCCAAACAGAGCCGACTCTCGGGAGAGATAGGGCAGTTCGGTGTAATTGGGATTTAGGGGGGTGGGCGGATAATCTCCGCATCCACAAACTCATTATGGGGCTGGAAGAGACAAAAGACAAGACATGTCCGCAGTGGGTTGCGGCACGCGCCGATCCATGCCCGACCGGGATGGGGATGTCCGGGATAGCGCCACGGTGCCCCTGAAAAAGGGGTCATTTCTCGATGGCCGCCAGGAAGGACTTCACCTATGACTCGCGATGATGGCGCGTCAAGATCGACCGAGCGAGGCGTGGATACGCTTTCGACAGAGGCCGAGGAAGCGATCGCGGTACTGCCGCGCCGTGCTCGATGCCGAACTGCACGCCTCCGCATCCCGGTCGGTCAGATAGACCGCGAGGGAGGTGTCGGTCTTGGCTCGTTCGAGGGCAGCCGGATCCGAAGTGGCTGTCACGGTGAGCAGCGGCATGGCTTTCCCGGTCGAGATGACCTGGAGATCGCAAGGGGCATTGAGGCCGGCAGGATACGCAGCTCGAATGCCGACCGAGAGATCGGACTCTGAACGCAGCTCGGATGCCAGGCTGCGAAGCAACCCGGCCGCGGTGCGGCAGCCCGATGTCGGCAGCGGGGTGGGATAACCCCTCGATGAGATGGGGACCGATAGCGCGTAAGCGGGCTCATAGCGGCCGTCTGTGCCGCGATGGATGTGCAGGGCTACCAGGGAGAGGGTATCAGGCGTCGCGGCGCCCAGGCGCACGATTGGCCCCCTCACCGTGGTGATCTGACCTTGATCGAGGGCGCCAAGTGGGCGCGGGCCGGAGCGGGTCAGGT